>NZ_JBSFNF010000004.1:80857-395192 GCF_053586955.1 Nocardia sp. NPDC003726
ACCGACCAAGCGAATGGTGACGACGGTGCCGTCGGACAGCGTCTTGGTCAACTCCCCGCCCGGCAGCGGGACGAAGGTGTCGGCGTTCGCCGCACCGGTGGAGAACAGGCCCATGGCAATGGTGGCAGCGGCGCCGACACCGGCCATCCGCGCCAGGTTCTTACGGTTGATCATGGTTGATATCCCTCGAGGATTGAGTCCGCTTCAGCGGGAGGATGGTTCGTTTGGTTTCGACGGACGTCAGCCGATGCTGAACGGCATCCCGTAGAGGCTGGTCTTCGAGTAGTGATCACCGATGATCTCGACGACCGTGTACGAACGCGCCTGCGCGTAACCCGCGCAACCCTGGATCTGAATCTCGGCATCCTGATACTCCACCGCGTACACACCCGGCTTCAGAATGTCCTTGTAATCGATCTGAACGAACTTGACCTCACCGGGGCCCAGGTTGATACCGATCGAACCACCGGCGCTCGCGCCGCTGAGATTGACACTGCCCGACACACCCGCGGAAATCGCGTCATCGGCGATGCTCACCTGGCAACCGACGATGTAACCGGTGCTCAACTGCGACGCGCCGTGCGTCGAGGAGTTGTTGGTTCCGGGGTTCCCGGAGGGGCCGTTGTTGGGGCCGACAGTGCCTTCGGGCGTCTCGGTGACATCGGCAACCGCGTTGCCCGACACCCAGACCACACGACCTGCGCCGTTGGCGGCCAGCGACGGCGAAATCAAGGCCCGCTCTCCGTTCCGGGTGATCGTCACGCCGGGCCCTACCTTCTGGCCGTCCGGCAACGGCACGAAGGTATCGGCATTGGCGGCACCGGTCGAAAGCAGGCCCATGGCAACAGCCGCGGCAGCGCCGACGCCCGCGACGCGGGCACCGCGGCGCAGACCTTTGGTGCGGTTCTCGCTCATACTTCCCCTCATCAGGTTCAAACAGTCAACCTCGACCATCGAGGCTGGACAGTGGTCCTCTCAGGCCCAGCTCAGTGTGTCGCCCCTTTGTTGCCGATGTGTAACCGGTTGTTATTTCGGCGCAACGGACATAGCTGGCAACGGAACCGAGCCGGGTTCCGCCGAGCGGGCTTCGTGCGTGCCGGTACCCACGAGCTGCGGGTCCCATGGTGGGTGGCTCGATGGGAGATTAAACGTTCTATAACGACGCCCGCAACGAAAAGTTTCGTAAAGTTCAAGGTGAGCCCCGTCACAGTTGCGCACATCCGAATATGGCTTGACGTGCATAAATACTGGATCGCTACAGCCGCGCCGAGCCGGGGCGGCGGGATGACGGCACAACAGGGCCAGGGACGGATACGGGCCGTGCCCGTACTGATCCAGTTCGGATTACTTCCGGCGGAAAGTGATCACTGGCGGGTTACGAAGCCAGGAGTAATGATTACGTAGCTACTACGTAGATAACGGACTCAGCCGTGATGCGGGGGAACCTGAGCGCGCAGCCAGTCGTCAGCGGACCCGGCGTCGTCACGGTCGTCGCGCTCGTCGGCGGTGGTGTCGGGCAGCGCGTCGCCGAAAACCTTCGCCAAGCGCGCGGCATCCCTCGCCCGGCGAGCGGCCGGGCGAGGGTCTTCAGCGGGCGTCGCGATGATTACTCGACCAATCCGGAGAGTTCGCCGATCACTCGGCTGGCGAGCGGGCCGAGCGTCGCCATGCCGTCGCGAATGGCGGAACGGGTGCCGGGCAGGTTGACCACCAACGTGCTGCCGGACACGCCGGCCACACCGCGGGAGAGCCCGGCGTCCAGCGAGCCCGCCACCCGGCCGGAGGAACGAAGGGCCTCGCTGATCCCGGGCAGCTCGCGGTCGAGCACCTGCGAGGTGGCCTCCGGCGTCACGTCGCGCGGGGACATGCCCGTGCCGCCGACGGAGATCACCAGATCGACGCCGCCGATCACCGCCGTATTGAGCGCGTTGCGGATCTCCACCTCGTCGGCCTGCACGGACACCGACGCGTCCACCAGGAAACCCGCTTCGGTGAGCAGCTCGGTGACCAGCGGGCCGAGCGAGTCAACACCTCCATGCGCAGTCCGATCGTCCACGACCACCACCAGGGCACGCCCCGCCACAGGAGCATCGATTTCCATGGTGCTCACCGTAGCGCCTACGTCCAGCAGCTCGGCAGCCGCGCCGAGAACGTCGGCGTCGACATCGATCATCGGACCACGTCCGCCGGGCGCCGCGCGCATCACCGGCCGCCGTCCGCGGGCGCGCCGGAGAGGGTCACCTCGACGGTCTTGGCATTGTTGCCCTGATCATCGGTGTAGGTGACTTTCACCTTGTCTCCCGGCTGGTGCGAGCGGACCGCGGCGACGAGCGCGTTCCCGGAATCGATCGGGCGGTCGTCGAGCTTCGTCACCACCGCCCCCGGCGGGATGCCCGCGCGCGCGGCGGGGCCGTCCGGCGTGACGTCGCGGACCTTGGCGCCCGAGACCTGCTGTGCCGGGTCCTGCTGCCGCGACACCGTGATCCCGACCTGCGCGTAGGTGGCCTTACCGGTCTTGATCAGCTCGTCGGCCACCCGGCGCGCCTGATCGACGGGGATCGCGAAGCCGAGTCCGATCGATCCGGTCTGTCCGCCCGCCATCTCGGTGGGGCCGAGCGTGGCGATGGCGGTGTTGATGCCGATCAGCTTGCCGCTGCCGTCCACCAGCGCCCCACCGGAGTTGCCCGGGTTGATCGCGGCATCGGTCTGGATCGCGTCGATCACCGGGCTGACCGCGGCGGCCTCGCTCCCGTCGCCGGTGGTGACGACGGGCCGGTTCAGCGCCGAAACGATGCCCGTGGTGACCGTGCCCGCCAGGCCCAGTGGCGAGCCGATCGCGACGACCGGCTGCCCGACCTGCAGATCGCCCGAGCTGCCCAGCTCGATGGGAGTGAGGCCGGACTTGCCGGAAACCTTGATGACGGCCAGGTCGGAGACCGGATCGGCGCCGACCAGCGTGGCGGGCGCGCTGCTGCCGTCGGAGAACACGACCTCCATCCTGGCGCTCGGCCCGCCGCCCGCGGCCACGTGGTTGTTGGTCAGGATCAGGCCGTCGGAGGACAGGACCACCCCGGAGCCCTCGCCCTCGGCCTTGCTGCTGGCCACCTTGATCATCACGACGCTGGGCAGCACCTTCTGCGCGACCGCCTGGGTGGAACCGGCCGGAGCGTTCACCGCGTTGCTCACGTTCGGCTTCGGAGCGTCCAGCGCGTTGGTCACCGGGGTGCGGCCGTCGTCGCCGTGCGTGACCAGCGCACCGACCGCACCGCCGACGCCGCCGCTGACCAGCGCGAGCGCGACCGCGCCGACGGCGAGGCCCGCGCGGAACGGACGCCGGGCCGGTGCGGGCGCGCCGTAGCCGGGGCCGTGCGCCTGCGTGGCGTCGTTCGGCGGACCGAAGGACGCGGGATACCCGGGGAACGGCGCGGCCGGATGGTGCTGCGGCGGGAACTGCGCGGTGTGGTGCTGCGCTTCCTGCGGACCGTAACCGGGGGCATGCGCCTGCCCCGGCCCGAACGCGCCCGTGCCCGGCGCGTCCGGCTCCCGGCGATCCTTCGAATCCTCGGTCATGGACTCCTCGTTTCTGCTCACGTCTCGTCCAGGTTGGCCGCGGGGACTGAGAGCGGACTGAGACCGTGCTTTCAGTTTTCCGAGAGCTGCCAAGGAACCGGGGCACGAAAAGAACCACCGGCAACTTGATGTCTCAAATCCTGCCGCAAACCAATCGGAGCATTGTCCGAAATACCCCACCGACGGCGAATATTCCGCACGAAACTCGAGATTGTGCCGGAAATGGAGTTCCGCCGCCCGCTATTGCGTCAATCCGGCACGGGCGCGCCCGGCTCGCCGGGCAACACGATGCGAACGACGGCGCCCCCGCGCGGCGAGGTATCGATGGCGATGGTGCCGCCGTGTTTCGTCACCACCTGTTTGACGATCGCCAGGCCGAGACCGGAGCCCGGCATCGACCGCGACGACATGACCCGATAGAAACGTTCGAACACCAGCTCCCGCTCCGCCGCCGGAATTCCTGGGCCGGCGTCGTCGATGGACAGCTCCAGCAACCCGGGGCCGCTCTCGCGCATCAGGATGCGCACCTGCGCGCCCGCCGGACTCCACTTGGCCGCGTTGTCCAGCACGTTCAGCACCGCGCGCTCCAAACCCGCCTCGTGCCCGTAGACGAACCACGGGCGCAGGTCGGCGACGAACTCGATGCCGGTGCGACGGCGGCGGGCCCGCTCCAGCGCGCGTTCGACGACCTCGCCCAGGTCCACGCGTTCGTAGACCGTCTCCGGCGCGTCCTCCCGCGCGAGGTCGACCAGGTCGCCCACCAGCGTGGACAACTCCTCGATCTGCGCCATCACGTCGGCGCGCAGTCCGGCCATGTCCTCGTCCGGGATGCGCGGAGCGCCGGGACGGCTCGACGCGATGAGCAGCTCCATGTTGGTCCGCAACGACGTCAGCGGTGTGCGCAGCTCGTGCCCGGCATCGGCGACGAGCCTGCGCTGCCGGTCGCGCGACTCCGCGAGCGCGCGCAGCATGGTGTTGAAACTCTCTGTGAGCCTTGCCAGTTCGTCGTCTCCGGTGACCGGGATCGGGGTCAGGTCGTCGGTGCGGGCGATCCGCTCGGTGGCCGCCGTCAGCCGCGCGATGGGCCGCAGACCGGTGCGCCCGACCGCCGTGCCCGCCGCTGCGGCCAGCACGACCCCGCAGCCGCCGACGACGAACAACAGCCAGGCCAGCCGGTCGAGCACCTCCCTGGTGCGATCCAGCCGCTGCGAGATGACCAGTGTGGCACCGGAATTGGTGTACACGGCCAGCACGCGCTGATCGCCGTCGGTGCGCAGCGACGAACTGCGCTCCCCGCGCGCCACGGACAGCTCCTGCGGACCCACCGGCGGATCGGTGGACTGCGGCGGCAGCCAGCGCCGCAGATCGGGGTAGATCAGCGCGATGCCGGTGTCGTCGTAGAAGGCCGCGGCGACCATCAGGTTGAGGTTGTTGAACCCGTAGGGATTGCTGGCGATCACGGCCGTGGACCGGCTGCGCAACTGGGCGTCCACGTCGGCGTACAACGCGCGCGCCACCAGCGCGTAGGCCGCGATCGATGTGACCGCGACCGCGATGGCCACCACGGAGGCGGCCAGCAGCGTCACCCGCCACCGCAGCGAGACCGAGCGGGTCAGCGGCATCGGCGGCCGCATGTCCACGGGCTCGGGCGGGCGCTGGCCGAGCGCGGCGACGGCGGGGCGTTTGGGGGGTGTTCGTGCCATGACCGCGGACCTACGGCGGCGTTTCACGCAGCACATAGCCGACGCCGCGCACCGTGTGGATCAGCCGCGGCTCGCCCTCGGCCTCGGTTTTGCGGCGCAGATAACCGATGTAGACCTCGAGCGCGTTTCCCGAGGTCGGGAAATCGTAGCCCCAGACCTCCTCGAGAATGCGGCTGCGGGTGAGCACGCGGCGCGGGTTCGCCATCAGCATTTCCAGCAGTGAGAACTCGGTGCGGGTGAGACTGATCGGCCTGGCGCCCCGGGATACCTCGCGGGTCACCGGATCCAGCGACAGGTCGGCGAACTTCATCGCCTCCGAGGCGTCCCCCGGCCCCGCGGCCGTGCGCCGCAGCAGCGCGCGCAGCCTTGCCAGCAGTTCCTCCAGCGCGAATGGCTTCGGCAAATAGTCGTCCGCCCCGGCGTCGAGCCCGGCGACCCGCTCCGATACCGAATCCCGCGCGGTGAGAACGAGAATCGGCAAATCGTCGCCCGTGCTCCGGAGACGGCGGCAGACCTCGAGCCCGTCGAGCCGGGGCATCATCACGTCCAGGACGAGGGCGTCGGGTCGCTGGACGGTTGCCTTCTCCAGCGCGTCCACGCCGTCCACCGCGAGATCGACGGAGTAGCCGTTGAAGGTGAGCGACCGGCGCAGCGATTCCCGGACCGCCCGATCGTCATCGACCACCAGAATGCGCATGCCACCAGTTTGACCGCAGCGACTGAGAGGTAACTGAGAGGGCGCTCCCGACACGCCGTGGTGAGCAGCGGCGACACTCCCCGGCGCGTCGTCCCTGTCAACGGGGCATGACCAGGGCCTTCCATGGCGCCGACGGGAAGTTGACGCGTCCCTTACGCATTCCACCGCGAATCATGTTCTCTATAGCCATATTCGGTAATTTGCGCGCCGACTCCCCCGGATTGCCGATGACCACTCTGCACGGTATGTTCCGTGCGGTAAAAAGAAGACCTCTAGTTGGTTCTTTGCGGGTTGAATCAATACCGAACAGCCACGCGCGCCCGAGGTCACTGGTGAAGCGGAGGCGACGGAAGCGGATGGAAGCTGCACCGCGGTCCTGGCAATTCAGCCTGTCGAACTGGTCGGTCACCCGCAAGGTTGGCGTCGTGCTGGTGCTTCCGGTGCTGTTGGCGACCGTCTTCGCCGTGCTCCGAATCAACAACGAACTGCGCACCATGGCGCAGTTGGACGCGGCGACCGAACAAGCCATCATCATCCGCCCGATCGTCAAGTTCGGCACGGCCACCGAGCAACTGGGCGTCACCGCGACCGCCACCTGGGGCAACACCGCGGACCCGCAGACCGACGCGGCGCTGACGAAGTTCGACCAGGCCCTGGCCGAACTGGAAGCGGCGCTGCAGACCACCAAGGTCAGCGGCCGGGTCACCTCCGAGCTCGCCTCGGCCATCGCCACCGGCACCACGATGCGCAACAGCCTGCGCAACGGCTCGCCCGCCATGGTCGGCGAGCAGTCCGACGAGATCATGGTCCGCATCGGCAACGCGCTCGCGCTGTCGCCCTCGGTGGACGACCTGGTCATCCAGCGGTACTTCCTGCAGCTGGCGTCGGTGCAGACCGCGCGGCGGGTGCTCACCCAGCAGCGCATGCTGATCGGCTCGCCGGACGCGGGCCGCAACCCGAGCGTGCGGCCCCGCGTGCTGGTCGCCGCGGGCGCCGAGATCACCATGATCTACCAGTACGCGCAGATCCTGCCGGACTACGCGGGCAATATGCGTCCGCTGCTGGACGCGGTGCAGACCCGCCTGGGCACCTTCAGCCAGAACGCCGCCGACCCGGCGACCAATCCCGCCGTCATCGACTCGCTGCTGATCAGCTCGGACACCTACGAGAAGACCACCGCGCAGTTGATCGACACCATCGACGGCGCGCTGGCCGACCGCACCACCGAAGCGCAGGCCGGTGCGCTGCGCGAGACGACGATCGTCATCGGCATGCTGCTCGCGGGCCTGGCGCTGGCGCTCTCGGTCGCGCGCACCCTGGTCGTCCCGGTCCGCCGCCTGCGGCGCGACGCGCTGGAAGTGGCGCACATCAAACTGCCCGACGAACTCGCCGTGGTGCGTGCGGGCGGCACCACCCCCGAGATCACCCCGGTCGCGGTGCACACCACCGACGAGATCGGCCAGCTGGCCCGCGCCGTGGACGAGATCCACGAGCAGGCGCTCAACCTCGCCGCCGACCAGGCCCGTCTGCGCCTGCAGATCGGCAACATGTTCGAGACCCTGTCGCGGCGCAGCCAATCGCTGGTCGAGCAGCAGTTGGCGCTGATCGAGGACCTCGAGCACGACGAGGACGACACCGACCGGTTGCAGAGCCTGTTCCGTCTCGACCACCTGGCCACCCGCATGCGCCGCAACGGCGACAACCTGCTGGTGCTGGCCGGCACCGCGCTGCGCCGCGGCCAGCTGCACCCGGTGCCGCTGTCGGACATGCTCTGGAGCGCGGTCTCCCAGGTGGAGGACTACCAGCGCGTCGAGATCGGCGCGGTGCCCGACGGCATCGTCGCGGGCGAGCCCGCCGTCGACATCGAGCACCTGCTCGCCGAGTTGATCGACAACGCGCTGCGTTACTCCCCGCCGACCACGCCGGTCACCGTGATGGTGTCGCGCGCGGTGGACGGCGGCTACCTGATCGAGATCACCGATCGCGGCCTCGGCATGTCCCTGGAAGACCTCCAGACCACCAACGACCGGCTCGCCTCCGGTGGTGAGGTCACGGTCGAGACCGCGCGCCGCATGGGCCTGTTCGTCGTCGGCCGCCTGGCCAAGCGCCACACCATCACGGTCAGCCTGCGCCGCACGTCCACGATGGCGCAGCAGCCCGGCATCACCGCCAGCGTCCACCTGCCCGGCGCGCTGGTGGCGCCGCCGATGGACGCCACCGACCCGGCGGGCAAGCCGCTGGACATCACCGCCGAGCATCCGCTGCCCTCGCTCGCCACCCCGCCCACCGGTGGGCAGCCGCGCAACCTGGTTCCGGTGCCGAGCCTGCCGCAGCGCGACACCGCGCGCTTCGGCGTGACCAGTTCGGGCCTGCCGCAGCGCCGTCCGGCCATCCGGGTCGCCGACACCCCCGACCAGCCCACGGTCTCCACACCGGTCGGCCGCGCGGTCAGCCCGGCGGACCAGCCGGCCACCCAGCCATGGCCGGTGCTGGCTCCGCGCGCCGACGAGCGCACTCCCTCCGGGCCGTTCGCCGCGGTGCCGCCCGGCGCGGGCGAGCAGCCCGTCGAGCGGGAGCAGCAGCCCGCGCGCACCGATCTGTGGACCGAGGTCAAGGACGACGAGCCGACCACCGGGCCGACGCCCGCCGTGCCGGCCCAGCCGCCCGCGCCGCAGACCACCGCTCGATCCGGCCTTCCGATCCGGAAGCCGGCCGCACCCGCCGAGCCACCGCAGCAGCCGGCACCGGAACCCGCGACGGTGACCTCGTCCCGGCTGCAGCCGGTCGCGGGCGCGTCCCCGACCCCCATCTACCAACGCATGGTCTCGGAATGGCTGGTCGAGCCCTCGACCTCGCCATCGCCGGACAGCTCGTGGTCCTCGCCTGGTGACGCGGGATGGCTGGCCGCCGAGGACGCCAGCCATCCGACCACCACCGCGCGCACCGTCGGCGGGCTGCCGATCCGCAGGCCGGGCGCCCAGCTGGTGCCCGGCGGCCTGGCTCCCGCGGAGGACGCGGGCACGCGCGATCCGGAAGAAATCCGCAACAATCTGACCAGGCATCTCAGTGGGGTCCGCAGCGGGCGGGCCAATGCGCAGTACAACGACGGAGGGCTTGCATGACCAACGCGAACAACAGCACCACGGACGAGAATCTGAACTGGCTGGTCGCCCGCTTCACCCGAGATGTACCCGGCGTGTCCCATGCGGTGCTGGTCTCCGCGGACGGCCTGTTGCAGGCCACCAGTCCGCACCTGCCCAGCGATCGCGCCGAGCAGCTCTCCGCCGTCACGGCCGGACTCGCGAGTCTGTCCATGGGCGCGGCGTCGCTGTTCGACGGCGGCAAGGTGATGCAGTCGATCGTGGAGATGCAGCGCGGCTACCTGCTGGTGATGAGCGTCGGCAACGGCTCGCATCTGGCCGTGCTGGCGAACAAGTCCCACGACATCGGCCGTATCGGATACGAGATGGCCCTGCTGGTCGATCGGGTGGGCTCGGTGGTCACCGCGACCGCGCGTACCGCTGTCTGAGCGTGAGATGTCCAACCCATACGGCCCCGGACCACGCCCGACCACGCGCGTCCGGCCTTACGCCCTGACCTCGGGGCGCACCGAACCCGCGATCGACCTGCCGTTGGAGGCGGTCATCGAAACGTTGTCGTACACTGCACATCTCGACTGGCCGACCGGCGACATCCGCACCGAGATACTGCGACTCGGCACGCATCGGCTGTCGGTCGCGGAGATCGCGGCGCATCTGGACCGGCCGCTGGGCATGGTCCGCGTGGTGATCGGCGACCTGGTCGTCGACGGCACCATGCGCGTGCATTCGACCCTGACCGAAGAGGCGAGCTATGACGAGCGCCGTTCCCTGATGGAGAGGACATTGCGTGGACTCCGCGCCCTATAGGAATTCGGGGCCCAGTGGACATCCCGGGCCAAGTGGAAATCTCGCACCGGGCAACGCCCCCGGCCAGGACGGCTTCGAGAATCGGGTCGCCTCGACGAAGATCGTCGTCGCCGGTGGCTTCGGCGCGGGCAAGACCACGTTCGTCGGCGCGGTCTCGGAGATCGTTCCGCTGCGCACCGAGGCGATGGTGACCCGCTACTCCGACGGCATCGACGATCTCGCCGAGACGCCGGAGAAGGAGACCACCACGGTCGCCATGGATTTCGGCCGGATCATCCTGCCCGGCAACCTGGTGCTCTATCTGTTCGGCACACCGGGCCAGCGGCGGTTCTGGTTCATGTGGGACGACCTGATCCGTGGCGCGATCGGCGCCGTGGTGCTGATCGACACCCGGCGGCTGGAAGACAGCTTCGCCGCGGTCGACTTCTTCGAGGCGCGCAAGCTGCCGTTCCTGATCGCGGTCAACCGGTTCCCGGACGCGCCGCGCTTCCCGATCGCGGAACTGCGCGAGGCGCTGTCGGTGCGCGAGGGCGTGCCGATCGTCGACATCGACGCGCGCAACGCGATCGAGGTGCGCCAGGCGCTCGCCGCGGTGACCGAGTACGCGATCGCTCAGCTGAAGGCCAGCGAACTGGAAGGAACCGCCCGCCATGCGTGAGGTCGCGGTGCTGGCCGCGGAGAGTGCCGCCGCGACGTCCGTCGACCAGTTCGCGCTCGGCTATTGGCTGATCGCGCTGTCGCTGGGCATCTCGGTCCTCGGCGCGGTGGTCGGCCTCGCGTGCATCGTGCACGGCGCGCGCTCGGTTCAGTTCCGGCTGGTGTGGCTGGTCTCGGCGGCGATATCGCTGGGCGGCGTCGGTGTGTGGCTGGCCACCTCGGTAGCCATGCTCGGCCTGAAAGTTCCCGGCAGCGCGATGCGTTACGACCCGGGCAGGCTGGTCGCCGCCCTGGTGGTCGCCATCGTGGCGGTCTTCGCGGCGCTGCTGATCGTCGGACGCACGCCCCGGCTCGCACTGCTGCTGCCCGGCGGACTGGTGCTCGGCCTCGGCATCGGACTCACGCACTACCTCGGCATCGGCTCGCTGGAGATCCAGGGCTCGGTCGGCGTGACGGCCTGGCTGGCCTCCGTCTCCGCCGTGATCGGCGTGATCACCGCGACGGCGGTGCTGTGGCTGTTCCAGACCATGCGCTTCCCGCTGGCTCGCGCCGCGACGGTGCTGCTGTTCGGTGTCGGCGTGGCCGCCACGTACTACACGGCGGTGGCCGCCCTGCATTTCGACGTCAACCGGTCGGCGAAGGTGCCCGGCGGCGTGGAGCTGTTCGACTTCGTGTTCCCGATGTTCGTCATCGGCTTGCTCGCGCTGACCGTGCCGATCTCCGCGGTGCTGATCGCCCCGGATCGCCGCGAACTGGCCGCGCCGCCGAAGCCGCGCAGGCCGAAGCTGGAGCCAGCCCGCTGACCCGCGACTGATCGACGGTTTCCCGCTGGCCGATCCCCGTGGGCGAGCGGGATTCGGCGATGCCACGGTCGCACCCGCCCGGCCCACTTACAGTGGAGGCCATGCGTTTCGGTATCGATTACGCCGCGGGACGCCCGGGGGGCGCGGCGATTCGGGCGGCGGGGTACGACTTCGTTGTACGGTATCTGTCCGACGGCGGCCCGAGTCTGCCCGGCAAGCTGCTCACCCCGGCCGAGGCGAACGATCTGCGTGCGCACGGAATCTCGATCGTCTCGAACTGGGAGACCACGGCCGCGCGAATGCTGGACGGTTACGGCGCCGGCATCGTCGACGCGCGTGCGGCTCTCGCGCAAGTGCTGCGCTGCGGCGGCCGGGTGGACCGTCCGATCTATTTCTCCGCGGATTTCGACGCGACGCAACAGGACCAGTTGCGCATCAACGCTTATCTGGACGGCGCGGCGACCGTGCTCGGCCGCGCGAACGTCGGCATCTACGGCGGGTACTGGGCGGTCAGCCGCGCGCTGGACGCCGGGTACGCGACCTGGGCCTGGCAGACCGACGCATGGTCCGGCACGAACGTGGAGACCAGGCGTGCCATTCATCAGACGCGGCGCCAAGTGACGGTCGGCGGCGTGCGCTGTGACGTGAACGAGGCCGAGACGATCGATTTCGGCCAGTGGGATTTCGTGGAACAGGAGGAGCCGGACGTGACGCCGGAACAAGAGGCAGTGCTGCGCGACATCCAGATCCAGCTGCGCGGACCCGACTTGTCCGGCTGGCCGCAACTGGGCGCGGACGCGGACGGCCGGAATCGTACGCTGGTGGACGGATTGGCCGCGGCGCTGGCGCGCATCGCGACATTGGAGCACGAAGCCGCTGAATTGCGAACGCAAGTAGGCGAATTGCGTACCGAGATCAGCGAACTGGAAGCGACGACGGCCGAGCTGACCGAGCAGGTGGAGCGCTGGAACGGACGCCACTGGCCGTGGCCGCTGTCGCTGATCGAGGGCCCGGCGGCGCTGGTCGGTGAACAGCTGGCTCGCCTGGAGGCGTTGCTGCCGGACTTCCCCGGCCTGCCCGGCCACGACGGCACCCGGCGCGCGGCGGACGACGACGCCGGACCGGCGGCGTTGACCTCGAAAAACCGAGCCCACGCCGGCGCGATCGACGAACGCGCGCCGTTCGGTGAACGCGAGTGACCGGGAGAGTGAAACCGGCTGACTGCCCCCAAAATTGGCGATGAGCGGGTTCTCTTGGGAACCAAGAGAACCCGCCCTCGACGACGAGGGTACCGGTATCGGGCTGCGAGCGCACCATTTTCGGCGAACTTTTCTGTGACCGAAAACCAACCGACGGTCCGGGATCCCGCCGGTGGCTATTCGGTCGCAATCGCCCCTGGCGCAATAGTGCGACGTGATGCCGGACACATTGATAGCTATGGATTAGCTACACACTTCCTGATGGCCCGGAAATTTTTTTCCAGAAGGCGCCGAAGTGGCCGTTTCCGGACGGTCGACCAGCACCTCACGGGTTCCGGGCGTCAGTGGCATCGGTCGAGCAATCACCGGTCGCGGCGTCGGCGCCGGGCCGGGAGGCCGGCTCGCGGGCGTACCGCTCAGAGTTTCTCGACGTCGATCAAGCCGCGCCGCACGGCAGCGACCAACCTGCGCGGCACCCGGTGCACAACGCCGCCGATGGTGACCGGCACCAGATCCACCGGCGCGGCCTTCCAATTCGACCGGCGGCTGCGCGTGTTCGACCGCGACATCTTCCGCTTCGGCACCGCCATCTCAGGCCTCCTTCCGCACGCGCTTGCCGTACTTGCGTTCGAACTTCTCCACCCGTCCCTGAGCATCCAGCACGCGGTGCGCGCCGGTCCAGAACGGGTGCGAGTCGGCGGTGACGTCCACCGTCAGCAGCGGGTAGGTGTTGCCGTCGGTCCACTCCACGGTGCGCGCGCTGGTCGCCGTGGACCGGGTGAGAAACCGCTTGCCGGTGCCCGCGTCCTCGAAGACCACCGGGTGGTAGTCCGGATGGATACCTTTCTTCATTTCGCCTCTCCTTTCGGGGTTTTCAGGTCCTGCGCGGGCTGCCCGGACTCCTCGTCGCTCGCGCACGGGTCGGCGTGCCACTCGCCGAACGGGTCCTCCCATCGGGCGACGCGCTCGGGTGCGCGCTCGACCAGGCGCAGTTCGTCGTCCTCCACCAGCGCCCAGTGCAGCGCTTCGCGGATCTGCGCCGGATCGGCGTCGTGCACCAGGATCGACAGCGAGACGTCGCGGTCGCCGAAGCGCTCGTCCCAGCGCAGCGCGGCCATCGCCCGGCGCTCCGGGTCCGCCTCGGCCAGTTCCGCTTCCGGCATCGCGGCCAGCCAGCGCCCGGCACCGCCTACGCGCAGGCCACCGCCGGCGGATTCCAGCCACACCACCTCGTCGGGCTGGGTGGCCAGCCACAACCGTCCGCGGGCGGTCACCACGCCGTCGAACAACACGTCGAGCGCCTCGTGCAGCCGGGCGGGGTGAAACGGCCGGGCCGCCGCGAATTCCACGAGTTCCACGCCATAGTCACTGGTCAGCGGCGGTCGGCCGCGTAGAAGCGGTGCGTGCGCGTCGAAGACCCGGCCGCGGCGCGAATCGGCGGGCACGCGCGCGAGCAGGGACTCGACCAGGGCTGGTGTGACGGAGTTCGGCTCGTCCACCCAGGCGACCGGCGCGCCGGGAACCAGCCTGGCCAGGATCGCGGCGAGCTTGCCCCGCTCGACCGCGGCGTCGGCGAACGGGGCCGCGGCCGCGGCACCGAGGACGATGACGGCATCGGCGAAATCGACCTGCCCGACGGCGACCTGAGCCACCGTGCGGTCGTCCTCCGCGGCGGCGAGGCCGCGTTCGGCGAGCGTCTCGTCCCCGGTCGCGTCGGCGAGCCAGACCGCCGCGTCCAGACAGGTCAGCACGGCATCCACGCGCACGTCGCGCCCGGCGGGGCCGTCGACGCGACCGTGCACCCCGGTGACCACTACGTGCTCGATGGCTTGGCACACCGCTTCGGCCTCGAAGGCCGGGTCCAGCGCGAGCACGATGCGATCCACGGATTCGCGCCGGGCCAGGGTGCACAGCAGCGGCAGCAGATCCATGCGCAAGGTGCAGGAGACACAGCCGTGCGCGAGTTCGAGCACGGCCGAAGTCTCGCGCGTCGCGGTGCGCACCGTGCGATGCACGATGCCCTCCCGCAGCTGGGTCAGATCATGGCGGACCACGACGGTGCCCGCGGCCATGCCCAGCATCGCGGCCGCGCGATCCACGCCCGCCGCGGCGAGTCCGGCGAAACCGGCGAGCACCACCACGGGCGTTCTGCGGTCGGAGCCGGGTGGGACCAGGGTGGAATCTGCCGCCGCCACCGGAAACCCCTTTCAGTAACGATTTTCATTTGCTGTACGGCAACGGTACATTGTCGAGCAGTTGTTGTCGAAAATGATTGTCATCTACTGGAGGGAGTCCGGATGTCGGCCCACTGCCAGGTCACCGGGCGCAAGCCCGGATTCGGCAAGTCCGTGTCGCACTCGCACAAGCGGACCAGCCGCCGCTGGAACCCGAACGTCCAGCGCAAGACCTACTACCTGCCCAGCGAAGGCCGGCGCATCACGCTGACCGTCTCCGCCAAAGGCATCAAGACCATCGACCGGGACGGCATCGAGGCCGTGGTGGCGCGCCTGCGCGCCCGCGGCGACAAGATCTGAGGAGCGACCCATGGCGTCGAAATCGACCGACATCCGCCCGATCGTCAAGCTGAAGTCCACAGCCGGTACCGGGTACACCTACGTGACCCGCAAGAACCGCCGCAACGACCCCGACCGCCTCGTGCTGCGCAAGTACGACCCGGTGGTCCGCAAGCACGTCGACTTCCGCGAGGAGCGCTGAGATGGCCAAGAAGTCGAAGATCGAGCGCGATCAGCAGCGCAGGGCGATCGTGGCGCGCTACGCGGCGCGCCGCGCCGAACTGAAGGAGATCATCCGCAAGCCGGGCACGCCGGAGGACGAGCGGGCGGCCGCCCAGGCCGAACTGCGGCGGCAGCCCCGCGACGCCAGTCCGGTACGATTGCGCAATCGGGACGCCGCCGACGGACGACCGCGCGGTCATCTCCGGAAGTTCGGACTTTCCCGTGTGCGTGTGCGCGAGATGGCCCACCGGGGCGAGTTGCCCGGTGTGCACAAATCGAGCTGGTAGACAACCACTGATCTCGTGAGAAGGAACTCGTCATATGGCAGTCAAGCGAGCACCGTCGAAGAAGGTTCGCGCAGAGCAGGCCCGCCGTCCGAAGAAGAACCCGCTCATCGCGGCCGGCATCGAGACGGTCGACTACAAAGACGTGAACCTGCTGCGTACGTTCATCTCCGATCGCGGCAAGATCCGCAGCCGTCGGGTCACCGGGCTCACCCCGCAGCAGCAGCGTCAGGTCGCCGTCGCGGTGAAGAACGCCCGTGAGATGGCGCTGCTGCCGTTCACCAGCCGCTAGGCGCGCCCCGCGCACGAGCGAACCGGAAAGACCCCCGATGCGCGAGCACCGGGGGTCTTTGTCGTCGTCGCTACCGAACCGGCCGGGTCACGGGATGGTCAGCACCTGGCCGGGGTTGATCGCGTCCGGGTTCGGGATGCCGCTGGCATCGGCGATCTCCTGGTAGCGGTTGCCGTCGCCGTAGAAGCGCTCGGCGATGGCCCACAGGGTGTCGCCCGGCTCGACGGTGTAGGTGCGCGGCGCGGGCGGCGGAGGCGGGACCTCCTCGGCGGCCGGAGCCGCGGGCTGCTCCTCCTGCACCGGTTCCGGCTCCGGGGCCGGCAGCGGAGTGTCGGTGTTGGTGCCGGAGGCCCACAGCGCGCTGCCGTCGTTGCCGTACAGCACGACGTTGCGGTCCGCCTGCACGACCAGGCGGTCGGCGGCCTGACCGTTGGTCTCGGTCGCCCACGCGGCGCCGTCGCTCTTGTAGAGGACGAAGTTGCCGTCGTCCTGCAGCACGGCCCGCTCCACGCCCTGGTCGTGCGTCTGGGTGGCCCACACCACATTCCCGCCCGGCTCGGACAGCACCAGATTGCCGTCCTCCTGCAGGGTGAGGGTGTAAGCCCCGCCCTGGAGGGACTGACCCCGTCCGAGTTCTTCGCCTACGCGCAGCGTGTCGACCACGTTGGTTCCTTTCCGGAAAAAGCTGGTAGAGCATCCGACATGACGAGCGCCGCAACGGTTTCGGCGCGCGTCCCCGCAGAACTTACTGGGCTCGAACGGTTTTGGGAGCTATTACGCGCACGGTTCGCGGAACGTTCACTGTGGGGTTCGTCCCAGTGCACCATCCACCCGCGGCGAACTCCGTGAACCGCCGCCGAGACTAGGGTGATCGGTATGGATCGGATCCAGGCCGGACGCGCCGCCACAGCTGTCGCCGTAGTGCTCGCCTGTCTCGCCGCCGCGAGCTGCGGCGGCTCGGACGACGGAACGAAGACGCCGAGCACGAGCGCCGCCACGTCCGCGGCGCCCAGCACGCCGACCGAGGACCCACGCGGGAACCAGGGCAACGAATTCACCGCGGACCCGGCCATCGTCGGCGCGCACCCGATCCCCTTCCGATCGTGGACTCGACTGGGAGACAACAAGATAGCCGTGAACTTCGAAACCGGGTCGCCGGAGTGCTACGGCGTGGACGCCACGGTCACCGAGACCGCGTCGACGGTCACGGTGGAACTGCGCTCCGGCAGCCGCGCCGAGGCGGTCGGCCGGATGTGCGCGATGATCGCGGTGTTCGGCACCCTCGAGCTGCCGCTGAAGGAACCGCTCGGCAACCGCACCGTGCTCAGCGCGGTCTAGGACGCCGCGCGCACGGCGGGCCTGCCCATACTCCCCCGTCCGCAACCGGATAGCTGTCGACTTGCGATGGGCGTCGGCACGAAGAACACGGCCTCACCTCGGCACGGTTGCCAGCCGCCCGAAACCTTGCCGGACCGCGCGACACCGTTGGAAAGCGAACGAAGAACGCCGCGCCGAATCCTCGATCCGGCGCGGCGTTCGGCGAACTGCCGTCCTCAGTGGGCGAAGTGGCGAGCCCCGGTGAGATAGAGGGTCACACCCGCCTCGCGGGCGACGTCGATGGTCTCCCGGTCGCGCACCGAGCCGCCGGGCTGCACGATGGCGCGGACACCGGCCTGGATCAGGGTCTGCGGACCGTCCGGGAACGGGAAGTAGGCATCGGAGGCCGCCACCGACCCCTTGGCCCGGTCCCCCGCCCGCTGGACCGCGAGGCCGACCGCGTCCACGCGATTGACCTGGCCCATGCCGACGCCGACCGAAGCGCCGTCGTGCGCGAGCAGGATGGCGTTGGACTTCACCGCCCGGCAAGCGCGCCAGGCGAACGCCAGGTCGGCGAGCGTCTCCGCGTCGGCGGCCTCGCCCGCGGCCAGCGTCCAGTGGGCCGGGTCGTCGCCCGGCGCGTCCAGCACGTCGCGCTGTTGCAGCAGGACGCCGCCGCTGATCGGGCGCAGTTCCGCGCCAGCGCGCGCCGGCGGCTCGGCGACGAGGATGCGCACGTTCTTCTTGCGCTGCAACACCTCCACCGCGCCGTCGGCGTAGGACGGCGCGACGATCACCTCGGTGAAGATCTCGGCGACCTGCTCGGCCAGCTCCACGGTGACCTCGCGGTTCGCCGCGATCACCCCGCCGTACGCGCTCACCGGATCGCAGGCGTGCGCCTTGCGGTGCGCCTCGGCGATGTCGGCGCCCAGCGCGATGCCGCACGGGTTGGCGTGCTTGATGATCGCCACGGCCGGGGCCTCGTGATCGTAGGCGGCGCGCCAGGCCGCGTCGGCGTCGACGTAGTTGTTGTACGACATCTCCTTGCCGTGCAACTGCCGCGCCTGCGCCAGCCCGAGCTTGCCGTCGCCGTTGACGTACAGGGCGGCGGACTGATGCGGGTTCTCGCCGTAGCGCAACACCGCCGAGCGCTCCCAAGTGCCGCCGAGCCACTCGGGGAACCGGGTCGCCGCGTCCTCGGCCGTGTCGCCCGCGCTCAGCACGTCGGTCATCCAGCTCGCGACCGCCACGTCATAACTCGCGGTGTGCTGGAAAGCCTTGGCCGCCAGTGCCGTTCGCTCGGCCAAGGTGAAGCCGCCGGACTTCACCGCGGCGAGCACGTCGTCGTAGTCGCCGCTGTCCACGACCACCGCCACCGACGGGTGGTTCTTCGCCGCGGCGCGCACCATGGACGGCCCGCCGATATCGATCTGCTCCACGCACTCGTCGGGGGTCGCCCCGCTCGCCACGGTCTGGGTGAACGGGTACAGGTTCACCACCACCAGCTGGAACGCCTCGACGCCGAGCTCGACCAGCTGGTCGACGTGCTCCTGCTTGCGCGAGTCGGCCAGGATGCCCGCGTGCACCCGCGGGTGCAGCGTCTTGACCCGGCCGTCGAGGGTCTCCGGGAACCCGGTCAGGTCCTCGACCTTGGTCACCGGGATGCCCGCGTCCGCGATCCTGCCCGCGGTGGACCCGGTCGAGACCAGCTCGATGCCCGCCGCGTGCAGACCGGTCGCGAGCTCCACGAGACCCGTCTTGTCGTAGACGCTCACCAGCGCCCTGCTGATCGGCTTGCGTTCACTCACCGGAGAACTCGCTCATCTGGGATAACTGCCTTTCGTCCGTCGGAGACAATGCCTCGCGTCGCGACGGCGGCGACGACCTCCGCCAGCAACCGTCGCTCGACAATCTTGATGCGCTCGTGCAGGGTGGCCTCGTCGTCACCCGGCAGCACCGGCACCGCCTCCTGCGCCAGGATCGGCCCGGTGTCCACGCCCTCGTCGACCAGGTGCACGGTGCAGCCGGTGACCCGCGCTCCGTAGGCGAGCGCGTCGCGCACGCCGTGCGCGCCGGGGAACGCGGGCAGCAGGGCGGGGTGGGTGTTGATGATCCGGCCGCCGAACCGGTCCAGGAACGCGGGGCCGAGCAACTTCATGAAGCCCGCCGACACCACCAGATCCGGCTGGTGCGCGGCGACCGCGTCGGTGAGTTCGGCGTCCCACGCGGCGCGGTCGGGAAAGTCTTTCAGCGCCACCCGGAAATGCGGTACGCCCGCGGCGTCTGCGTGGGCGGTCGCCGCGCAGAGCCGGTCGACGCCGACCGCGACGACCTGCGCCGGATAGCCGGGCTCGGCCGTGGCCTCCAGCAGGGCGTGCAGCAGCGAACCGGTGCCCGACGCCAGGACGACAACGGTGGCCGGCGTCGTCACGGGCTTCCACGAGGCAGGCTGGGACGTCAGCGCTCTACTCCCCTGATCGGTCGGATGGCGGACGGATGCGGCACCGCCGGGTTAGAGCCTAACGACCGTCCACCCGGTCACTGTCCGGCAGGTCCGCCTCGACCACCTCGGCGTCGACGATGTCGCCCGCGCCGTGCTCGTGGCGGCGGACGCCGGTCTCGATCGCGGGCGGCTCGTCGACGAGCTCGGCGTCCAGCGGGCCTTCCAGCTCGGGCCGGTCGTAGTCGTCGTAGTAGTCGTCGTCCTCGTAATAGTCGCCGTCGTCCGCCGCGTAGTAGTCGTCGTAATCGTCCTCGTCGCGGTAGTCGTCGTAGGGATCGGTGTAGTCGGCCGGTGGAACGCCGACCGGCACCAGGAACCAGCGGGCGAACACCAGGCCCGCGTAGCCGGGAATCGCGAGCCAGGCGAACGTGACCAGCGCGAAGATCGGCAGTCGCAGGCCGACCCTGCCCACCTCGCCGAGTTCGCCGCCAGCGACCGCGCCCGCCACGGTCAGCGCGAGCGCGGCGAGCGCGGCGGAGACGAGCGTGGCCCACGGTGCGCCGATCCGGTCGGTGGAGGTGCGCGCGATGTCCAGCCCGCCGAGCACGCCGACCGCAGCGGGGATCAGCAGCAACACCGGCCACCATCCCGCAGCCGGACCGGTCGGCACCGCGGCGAGCAACGGAAAGGCCGGGATCGGGCCGCCCACGACGGCGAACACCCCGAAGGAGGCGACGCCGATCTGCGCGCTGGAACCGACCAGCACACCGACAGTGTGGATCACCAGGTTCGGCAGATAGGCCACCGAGAGCAGCGTCAGGCCGAGGACGCCCCCGGCATTGCCCGCCGATTGATACATATCGCCGAGCCGCGACACGTGCGCGAGGAAGGACACCACCACCACCGCGGTCGCGCAACCCAGCAGGCGCAGCACGGACCGGCCCGCGCCGTAGAGGCCGGAGACCGCCCAATCGGGCAAGCGCAGCACCACGAACAGCTCGCGCCGCAGCCGGACGGCGATGCCGATCGCGGCGGCCAGCAGATACAACGCGGCCACCCACGCGAACGCGGCGAGGGTGTTGGGCGGTTGCAGCGCGAAGACGCCGGAAGCATCCTCGGTGACCGCGAGGCAGACGGACGTGACCAGCAGCGGACCGCCCACCGCGGCCCCGACGATCCACCCGAGATCCGCGCGGGTGCATTCGGGTTCCACGGCGCGCGCGCATTCCCGCGCGGCCAGCCACACCAGCAATCCGGTGGGCAACAGCGGGAGCAATCCGAGCGAGGTCTTGCCGATCACCAGCGAAACCTGGTGCACGCCCAGCCAGGAGGCGGCGATCGCGCCGGACGCGCCGTCCAGATCGCTGCCCGCCGCCAGCAGCGTGGCGAGCACGAGGACGACCAGGGTGGTCAGCCCGAACGCGGACGGGCGGCCCGCGACGGCGATGAGGACTCTGGAGCGCTCCGGGGTGAGGGACAGAAACCCGGCTTCGTCCGCGTCGGGGTGCGGCTGCGACGAGCGCGGCCCGCCGATCCGGCGGGCCGAGGAGTTTCTGGAGGAGCTCATGACATTTCAGCGTGGCATCCTCCCCGGCGCGAACGGGTCAGGCGCGCCGCTGGCACGCGATCGCCGCACCGGGGAGGAGTCCGCCGAGTTCGCTACTTGTTCTTGTCGTCCGAGGGGCGGAACGCCTGAGTGGCGTCCGAGGACGGGTCGCCGCTCTGCTCGCCGCCGAACGGACCGCTCTGCTGGCTCTGCTGGCCCTGCTGGGCCTGCTGGCCCTGCTGCTGGCCGTAGCTGGGCGAACCGTAGGGCGACTGCTGGCCGGACTGCTGCTGGCCCCCGAAGTGCTGGGTCACGCTCTCGTCCGGACGCGGCTGCGCGCCATAGGGCGAACCCGGCTGCTGCTGCGCGCCGTAGGCCGTGGTCGGCTGGCTCTGCCCGTAGGGCGACTGCGGCTGTCCGTACGCCTGGCCCGGCTGGCTTTGTCCGTAGCCCGGCTGGCTCTGCCCGTAAGGCGACGGCTGCCCTTGCTGGGAGGGGAATTGCGGCGGCGCGGACTGCGTGCCGTACCCGCCCTGCCCGTAGGAACTCGCGCCGTAGCCGGGCTGCTGGCCCGGCTGCCCGTAGGACGGCTGCCCTTGCCCGAACGACGCCTGCTGGCCGTAGCCGCCCTGGCCGAACCCGCCCGGCGCGGCGGCCGGACGCGGTGCGGGCGCCTTGATGATGCCCACCTCGAACAGCGTCGCGGCGATCGCCACCGCCGCCTGCACGAACGACAGCACCAGCAGGACGTACGCACCCGCCTTCAGCTCGCTGCCCGCACCGAAGTTGAACGACTGGAACAGCAGCGCGACGAAGCCAGCGGTCGAAACCGCCGCGGCCGCGCCGGTCCAGTTCTGCTTGGGCAGCAGCGACAGCGCGGCGAGCAGGCCGCCGAGCAGCAGCAGGCCCAGTAGCGGCGAGCCGGACGCCACCTCGAAGGCGTTGCGCGTCTCCGCACCGCTGACCCTGGTGCCGCCGAAATCGATCGGCTTGCTGCCGAGGAATGGCAGGAAGCCGAGCAGGAAGTTGATCACGCCGAGCGCCGCTACGCCGACCACCAGGAAGAACGGCAGACCTTTGGCATCGGAACCGGTAGCGCTCGAACCTGAAGTGGCACCACCCGCGGCCGGGCTCTGGCTGGATGGCGCTGAGGGCGAGGGTGTGGTGTACCCGGAGCCCCCGGTCGGGTAGGACATGTCGTCGTCTCCTAAATCGAGTCGTACATGGTCTTCACGGCTGGATTACTTCTGACGCTACTGCACTCCCTCGCTCGGGTCATCCCGCCGCGACGGCCGGAAGAGACGGGTTCGCCCGCGTTCCGGCAGGTCGCGGCCGGTGTCCGGCGCGGAGTTCCTAGCGAGACCACCTACCGCTCATTGAAACTGTTGCCCGCGATGGCGCTTTTCACACCACACGGATTCTCAACGGCGGGGAATTCCGGGTGACGATCCGATGAACCATCCGCCCGGCTGCGTCGTGATGGCTGACGAGGAGAACCACGAGTGGCCGGTCAGGACGCTCGGCTTCTGCCCAAGCCTGAGCCCACCGCCACACATGACGAAGGCCGCCCCCCGAACTCGGAGGCGGCCTTCGTGCACGGTGGGAGATCAGGCGCTGATGCTGGCCTTCTCCAGGATCTCGCGGGCCAGCGCGGCGGTCTCGGACGGCGTCTTGCCGACCTTCACGCCCGCGGCCTCCAGCGCGTCCTTCTTCGCCTGGGCGGTGCCCGACGAGCCGGACACGATGGCGCCCGCGTGGCCCATCGTCTTGCCCTCGGGGGCGGTGAAGCCCGCCACGTAGCCGACGACCGGCTTGGTGACGTTGGCCTTGATGTAGGCCGCGGCGCGCTCCTCGGCGTCGCCGCCGATCTCGCCGATCATCACGATCAGCTGGGTCTCCGGGTCCTTCTCGAACGCCTCGATGGCGTCGATGTGGGTGGTGCCGATGACCGGGTCGCCGCCGATGCCGATGGAGGTCGAGAAGCCGAAGTCGCGCAGCTCGTACATCATCTGGTAGGTCAGCGTGCCCGACTTGGAGACCAGGCCGATCGGGCCCTTGCCGGTGATGTTGGCGGGGGTGATGCCGACCAGCGACTCGCCGGGGGTGATGATGCCGGGGCAGTTCGGGCCGATGATCCGGGTCTTGTTGCCCTTCTCCACGTTGTAGGCCCACGCGTAGGCGGTGTCCTGCACCGGGATGCCCTCGGTGATGACCACCAGCAGCGGGATCTCCGCGTCGATGGCCTCGATGATGGCGTCCTTGGCGAACTTCGGCGGCACGAACGCGATGGACACGTCTGCGCCGGTCTCCTTGATGGCCTCGGCGACGGTGCCGAAGACCGGCAGCTCGACCGCGTTGCCGTCCTTGTCGGTGTGCGCGACGGTGGTGCCCGCCTTGCGCGCGTTCACACCGCCCACGATCTGGGTGCCCGCCTTCAGCATCAGCGCGGTGTGCTTGGTGCCCTCGCCGCCGGTGATGCCCTGGACGATGACCTTGGAGTCCTTGTTCAGGAAGATAGACATTCTTTTCGTCCTTACTCGGCCGTCGTTATCGGGCGGCTGCCAGTTCGGCGGCCTTGTCGGCGCCTTCGTCCATTGTCTGCGCCAGCGTCACCAGCGGGTGGTTGGCGTCGGCCAGGATCTTGCGACCCTCCTCGACGCGGTTGCCGTCCAGGCGGACGACCAGCGGCTTGTTGGCCTCGTCGCCCAGGATCTCCAGCGCCTTCACGATGCCGTTGGCGACCGCGTCACACGCGGTGATGCCGCCGAACACGTTGACGAACACGCTCTTGACCTGGTTGTCGTTCAGGATGACGTCCAGACCCGCCGCCATCACCTCGGCCGAGGCGCCGCCGCCGATGTCCAGGAAGTTGGCCGGCTTCACGCCGCCGTGGCCCTCGCCCGCGTAGGCGACGACGTCCAGGGTGGACATGACCAGGCCCGCGCCGTTGCCGATGATGCCGACCTCGCCGTCGAGCTTGACGTAGTTGAGGTCGTTCTCCTTGGCCTTCAGCTCGAGCGGGTCGGTCGCGTCCTTGTCGGCGAACGCCTCGTGCTCCGGGTGGCGGAATCCGGCGTTCTCGTCCAGGGTGACCTTGCCGTCCAGCGCGAGGATCTCGTCCTGCGGAGTGCGCACCAGCGGGTTGACCTCGACCAGGGTGGCGTCCTCGGCGACGAAGACCTCCCACAGCTTCTGGATGGTCACGGCCGCGGCGTCCAGCACGTCGGCGGGCAGGTGGCCCTGCTCGGCGATCGAACGCGCGAACGCCAGGTCGACGCCCTTGACCGCGTCGACGGGAACCTTCGCAAGCCGCTCCGGCTTGGTGGCGGCGACCTCTTCGATCTCCATGCCGCCCTCGACCGAGCACATGGCCAGGTAGGTCCGGTTGGCCCGGTCCAGCAGGAAGGAGATGTAGTACTCCTCCGCGATGTCCTTGGCCTCGGCCACCAGGATCTTCTTGGTGATGTGGCCCTTGATGTCCAGGCCGATGATGTTCTGCGCGTGCGTGAGCGCGTCGTCCGGGGTCGCGGCGTACTTGACGCCACCGGCCTTGCCGCGGCCACCGGCCTTCACCTGGGCCTTGATCATCACCGGCTTGCCGATTTCCGCCGCGATGGCGCGGGCGTCCTCGGCCGTGTCCGTGACGCGGCCCTCGGACGAAGGCACTCCGTGCTTAACGAAGAGCTCCTTCGCCTGATATTCGAAGAGATCCATGTACTCACCGTCTCGTCTGCGTTGTGATGACAACGTCTTTGTTGGCGGCCCGACGTCGGAAGCGGGTCGGGTCGGACTCTAACCAGTCACATGGAGGGCCAATCGGCCACGTTCATCCTAAGTGGCGCAGGTCACGGAGCAACGTCCGGAGCGGCAAAACCGCTGGCCAACGCTACTGGCGAGTAGGTTGCTGGCGGCGCGCCAGGTAGAGCGGGCGCCCGAGGGCGACGGCGCCGTCTACTACAAATCGTCGTTGATCGACCTCTCCGGGATGCCCATACCGCAGTGAGATATTCCGAGGAAGAAGAGTGATGAATCTCACATGTTTGTTACGAACCCTGCGCATCGCTTGTCGCGGCTCAATCGTTTCGTTACCGTCATTGCGGTCGATGTCACAACACGGTCACGACTAGGAGGACGGCAAGTTTGACGCAGCACAGCGCTCCGCAGACGGAGAGCCGCTCCGCATTCGACCGATCGACGCCGCTGGTCAGGCGGCATTCGAGTTCCACCAGCTTCACGATGTGGCACCGCCGATGAACCACAGCTCCACTTTCGCTCTCACCGATCGCTCGCGGACGGGACATCGTTACCGCCCCGATGACGAGCCGTTCGCCCCGGCGAGCTACGCCTCCTACGAGGCTCCGCAGGGCGAGTACGACTTCCAGCCCGCCGATGCCGGATACGGCTTCGAGGCCGAGCAGCCCGTCCACGACGGTGGCTACGACCAATCGGCCTACGCGAACGCGGCCGCGGACAACTCCTGGGCCACGAACAACGCGTGGGCGCAACAGAATTGGACGCAGCAAGAGGCCTGGTCCGATGGCGCCGCCTGGAACTCCGGCGAGGCGTGGGCCGAAGAGGAGACCTGGGCGCCCGACGAGCGGTCCTGGGTGTCCGACACCGGCTGCTGGGCTCCCGAGGAGTCCTGGGCGACCGAGACCACCGAGCCCGAGCCCGAAGAGCCGAGCGCACCCGCTCTCCCGACCGTCATCCCGGCGCGCCGCGCGGCGAACAAGCGCGGTGGCGCGCATCGGGTGGCAGCGCCGCCCGCCGCGCTGAAGGGGCGCGCCGCGGTGGCGGCCGTCGCCGCCGGCGCCGTGGTAGCGGCCGGGCAGGCCGCGTTCGCCTCGCCCGAGCAGCCGTCGCAAGCGGTCGACTACGAAGCCGCGGGGCAGATCCACGAGATCGCCGCCCAGTCGATGAACGTGGCCGATCCGACGGCCTCGCCGGACTCCCCCCAGGTGCTGAGCGTTTCCGCGCCGGCCAACCTCGATCAGTTCAACGACATTCTGCAGAAGGGCCAGAAGTACGCCGAAGACCTCGCCGCCCAGGAGGCGTCGAAGCTGCGGCCGCTCTTCAGCAGGTTCGCCGCAGGCACTTTCACGTCCGGCTTCGGCGCCCGCTGGGGCGTGCAGCACCTCGGCATCGATATCGCGGGCCCGATCGGCACCCCGATCTACGCCGTCGCCGACGGCACCGTGATCGAGGCCGGTCCCGCGTCGGGCTTCGGCATGTGGGTCCGCCTGCTGCACGACGACGGCACCATCACCATCTACGGCCACATCGACACCGCCACGGTGTCGGCGGGCCAGCGGGTGCTCGCCGGTGACCAGATCGCCACCATCGGCAACCGCGGGTTCTCCACCGGCCCGCACTGCCACTTCGAGGTCTGGCTGAACGGCACCGACAAGGTCGATCCGCTGCCCTGGCTCGCCACCCGCGGCATCAGCCTGGGCCCGCAGCGCGACTGAAACGGCAGCCGTCCGCACATCGCTGACCCGCATCCAGCGACGGCCGATCGCGATACGGTGGGCGGAACGGCCTCACATGGCAGGGATGCCGGTAGGGCCGGTGTCCTTGAACAGTTCGGGGGCCGTGCGACGAACTTTGCCCAAGGCAGTGGTGGCACGCGCGGATTTCACGGCGTGCAGAGCGGGTACGGCGGTGCGCCACATGTCGACAGCGTCGGTGTGCTTGCCGAGTTTCCAGCGCAGCAGCCCGGTTTCAGCAGCGCTGAGCGCCCACACACGGGCGTGCGTCTCGCGATCCCAGATGGTGGTGGCCAGCTCGTAACAACGTGCGGCATTGGCGAGGTCGCCTAGGGCGAGGAACGTCTTTGCGGTCTGGTCCACAACCGTCCCCTTGTTGGGGCACCACATCGACACCCAGCGGGGCTGTTCGCTGGTCAGGTCAGGAGTTATGTGGGGTTCAGCGGTGCGCAGAGCGGCCAGTGCTCGACTGTGGTCGCCGGTTTCGGCGTGGCAGCGTGCGACTGCGATCGTGAGCAATGCCGCCACATCCGGTCCGAGTCGGCCGCCGTCCCGAGTTACGGCCGCTTCGGCGAGGGCGGGACTACGCCGTAGCCGGAGCCGTGGCTCAGGAGGCCGAAGGGGTCGGTGGCGGGAGTGTCCGCCCATCGCGGCTGGCGGCTCGCGCGGTGGTGATCGACGTGTGCGACCACGTCGGCCGCAGGTGCGAACCAGCCACGTCTACGGCGCTGCCGCGATCGCGAGGCCGATCAGCGCGGCGACCTTGACGACCTCCAAGCCGATGTACCAGTAGTGCGCGTGGGAGCGCGGCAGATCCTCGCCGGCCAGTACGCGATCGGACCGGCGGGACAGTGGCGGGCGAACCGCCACGATTTGGACGGCCAGCACTACTGCGGCGATGCCGAGCCACACCCAGGTCGCGGTGCCGGGGGCGACGATCAGGGCCGCGAGTACCAGCAGTGCCGCGAGCACTGCTTCGACGGTGTTGAGCGCGCGGAACACCAAGCGGCCGATGCCGAGACCCAGCGGCAGTGTGACGCCGGGGGCGCGGAACTTCAGGGGCGCTTCCAGGAAGGAGATGGCCAGCACCATGCCGAGCCAGAGCATGGGCAGGAACCACAGGAGATGCTGTGCGATCGTATCCACGTCGCGGACCCTACCGGCGCGCGGCGGATGCGGGCAGGGTCCAAAGGCCCGCGCGGCTCACAGCTTGACCAGCGTGCGGCTGTACTGCGGGATCAACCGGATCTTGCCCGCGGTGCCGAAGTCGATGGTCACGGTGGCCAGTGGCCCGAAGCCCTCGGCGGCGATCACCCGGCCGAGACCGTACTTGTCGTCGCTGACCCGATCGCCCACGGCGAGAACCAGATTGGTGTTGTTGCGGGTCGCGCCGCCGGGAGCGGGCCTGCGCGGTCCGCGATCACGCAAGCCGGGCCGCGGCTCCGACCATCCGTCGCCGCGCGTCCAGTCCCGTTCCAATCCGTCGTCGTCGCCGCGCCGTCGCAGACCCCGCGTTCCGGGTGAACCGGCGAGCTCGAGCCGGCGCCAGTCGATGAGGTGACCCGGAATCTCCTGCAAAAAACGCGATTCGGGGTTCGACACCGGCTGGCCCCAGCCGGAACGCACCACCGCGCGCGTCAGATACAGCCGCTGCCTGGCCCTGGTGATGCCGACGTAGGCGAGGCGGCGTTCCTCGGCCAGCTCGGTCGGATCGCCGAGCGCCCGCATGTGCGGGAACTGCCCGTCCTCCCAGCCGGTCACGAACACCACCGGGAATTCCAGCCCCTTGGCGGTGTGCAGGGTCATCATCGTGACCACGCCGGAGCCCTCGTCCGGAATCTGGTCGGTGTCGGCCACCAGCGAGACGCGCTCCAGGAACGCGGCGAGCGAACCCGGATCCGGCTCGCCTTCGCCCACCTCGGGCAACAGCCCCTCCTGCCGGGCCGCCTCCGCGTTGTTGCGCGCCTCGGAGCTGAATTCCCGTGCGACACTGACCAACTCGTTGAGGTTGTCCAGCCGGGCGCCGTCCTGCGGGTCGTCGGAAGCCTCCAGCTCGGCGCGATAGCCGGTGCGCTCGAGCACCGCCTCGACGACGTTGCCCACATCGGGAAAGTCGGATTCCGCTTGTTCGCCCGCGGCCCTGATGTCGTCGAGCAGTTCGAGGAAGCCCGCGATGGCGCGCTGCGCGCGCGTGTTCAGCAGCGCCACCTTGCCTTCTGCGGCGTCGCGCAAGGCGGCGGCGAAACCGATTCCGCGCTGTTCGGCATGCACCGCCACGCAGGCTTCGGCCCGATCGCCGATGCCGCGGCGCGGGGTGTTCAGGATGCGGCGCATGCTCACCGCGTCGTCGGGGTTCTCCAGCACGCGAAGGTAGGCGACCACGTCGCGTACCTCTTTGCGCTCGTAGAAACGGACGCCGCCGACCACCTTGTAAGGCAGGCCCATCCGGATGAAGATCTCTTCCAGCGCGCGGGAGTTGTTGTTCGTGCGGTAGAACACCGCGACATCGCCGTAATTGGCATCGCCTTGGTCGACCAGCCGGTCGATCTCGCGGGCGACGAACGACGCCTCGTCGTGCTCGTTGTCGGCGACGTAGCCGGTGATCAGCTCGCCCTCGCCGGAATCGGTCCACAGCTTCTTGTCGCGCCGGTTCTCGTTGCGCGAGATCACCGCGTTGGCGGCGGAGAGGATGTGCTGGGTGGAGCGGTAGTTCTGCTCCAGCAGAATGGTTTCCGCGTCGGGGAAGTCGCGCTCGAACTCCTCGATATTGCGGATCGTCGCGCCGCGGAAGGCGTAGATGGACTGATCTGCGTCGCCCACCACGCACAGTTCGCTCGGCGGCACCCGGTCCTGCGCCGCGTCTTCCGCGTGGTGGCCGACCAGCTCGCGGACCAGCACGTATTGCGCGTGGTTGGTGTCCTGGTACTCGTCCACCAGCACGTGCCGGAACCGGCGGCGGTAGTACTCGGCGACCTGCGGGTGGTTCTGCAGCAGCGCCACCGTCTCGCCGATCAGATCGTCGAAGTCCAGCGCGTTCGCCGAGCGCAGCCTGCGTTGATACTCGGTGTAGACCCGCGCCACCAGGCCGGGCAGCTCCGTGTCGTCCGATTCCGCGTCGGCGGTGGCCCGGGCCGGGTCGATGAGTTCGTTCTTCAGATTCGAGATCGCCGTCGCCAGCAGCCGCGCC
This sequence comes from Nocardia sp. NPDC003726, assembly GCF_053586955.1. Classification (NCBI taxonomy): domain Bacteria; kingdom Bacillati; phylum Actinomycetota; class Actinomycetes; order Mycobacteriales; family Nocardiaceae; genus Nocardia; species Nocardia sp. NPDC003726. The sequence goes on from NZ_JBSFNF010000004.1 coordinate 110,685, forward strand.
GAGTACTTCTTGGCGTCGATGTCCAGGTCGCGGCTGATCATGGTGAGCAGGCGGCGGGAATCGTCCGCGTCGTAGATGGAGAAATTGGAGTTCAGGCCGGGCAGCAGCGCCGCCTGGGTACGCAGGATGCGGACGCAACTGGAGTGGAAGGTGGAGACCCACATGGCGTTCGCCCGGGGGCCGACCAGCCCGGTCACCCGCTCCCGCATCTCCGCGGCGGCTTTGTTGGTGAACGTGATGGCCAGCACCTGGCCCGGCGTGACGCCGCGGGCGGCCAGCAGGTAGGCGATGCGACGGGTGAGCACGGCCGTCTTGCCCGAGCCCGCGCCCGCCACGATGAGCAGTGGGGAACCGGTGTGCACCACCGCCGCGCGCTGCTGCGGATTCAGGCCGTCGAGCAGGCGCTCGGCCTCCTCGGCGCGCCGCTGTTCCCGCTCGACACGCTGCCGCTCGCGCTCGGCATCCGTCGGCGGCGCCTCCGGAATGGCGGCAGGCTGCGCCGCCTCCGCTGCCTTACCGCCGGCGAGCTGCGGTTTCGATGTCGGATCCGGGTGCACGACCCGACCGGCCTGCGTCTTGGGAGCCACCGTGATGTCCATCGTCCATCCACGCTACCGGCGGCCACCGACAGAGATGAAGCCCCGGGTGACATCGGTATCGGTTCGGCCCCGGCCGACTGAACGGCGAGTGAACTCCCCCTGGTGGGAAGGGTGCGTGAAACGACCAGCGATTCTCGCGCGATTGCCAAACGTACCCGTTTTGCATACCCCCCAGCCCGTGGCACACTGGCGACATGCTCAGCGCTTTCGCAAGACATCCGATTCGGCGGCCAGCCGAACGCCGGGATCGCGGAGCCTGTACCTGAGCACACCTACTTGGGGGGACAATACAAGGCCCCACCAGGTCTGTTTCACGGTGAAAGAACTGATCGGTAACGAGCCGTCGGCACGCGCCGATCGAAGTTCTGACACGAGGAGATGAATGATGAGCACCCCTGCCACGACGACCGGGTCCGAATCCGCGCTGCCGCAGACCGAGGCCGAGATCGACAAGCTCCGCAAGGAGATCGACCGTCTCGACGCGGAGATCCTGGCCGCGATCAAGCGCCGGACGGAGATTTCCCGGATCATCGGCCGGACGCGCATGGCGTCGGGCGGGCCGCGCCTGGTGCACAGCCGCGAGATGAAGGTGCTGGAGCGCTTCAGCGAACTCGGCCAGGAGGGCCACACCCTCGCCATGCTGCTGCTTCGCCTCGGCCGCGGTCGCCTCGGCCACTGAACCGATAGCACGCGGCGCTCGCGAGACCGTCGCTTCCGAACAGGCCGCCCCGGGTGTCTTGCACCCCGGGGCGGTCGCTTCATGTCCGCCCATGCCGGCCCACCGACGCTATCCGGGTTCCGCGGCCGTTGCCTGCCCTGCGGTGGAATCGTTCAGGACACGCAGGTCGGCCCTCAGCTCGGCTTCGATAGGTTCCGCATGCGAGCGAATGGCGGGATGAACGTGGCGAAGATACTCGAGGTCCTGACTCGTCCGTTCGATCGCGGCCGCTCGTTCCGCGGGGGTGCCCTCGGCCGCGATCGTGCGATTGGTCAGAACACGCCAATCTATTCCCGATTCGTCCAGCGCCTGTCGCAACGCCGCACCGGGCGGCTGATGCAACCCGATGAAATCTATGTCCGCGGTCGTGAGATCGAACATTTGGGCTTCGAAGAAATGGCCGGCGCGAAAGTCCGCTCCGAGATAGTCGCGGCCGATGGGAGCCATACCGTTCACTCCGGCGCCATAGGAGTATTCCGAAGGGTTGTCCACGGGGGAGGGTATCGCCAGTTCCCTCTCCACCAGCGAGTCACCGAACGTGATGGTCGTTCGTGACCGGACCTCCGGCTTCAGGTAGATCTGATTGTCGCCGTAGTTCAGCTCCGACAACGCATCGATCATGCCGTCTTGGGACGGTCGCACTCCGTCCACGGCGACGTAGCCGTAGACGGGCGGGTTGTCGTGGACGTGCGGGCCGAACCACTCGGCCTCGGCATGGGCGCGAACGCCCGCGGGGTTGCGAATGCCCCTGATCCGCCCTTCCTCGAGGATTGCCAGGAGTTTGTCGTCGCGGACGCGGATAGCGAGCGGTTTCCCGTCGAGCGCGTCTTTCAGCTCACGCCGCATCTGCTCGCGTACCTCGGCGCTGTCCCGGCCGAGAGAAGCCGCCGTTTCCTCGATTCTCCGGTCGATGAGGGCGTATTGCTCCAGCCGCGACAGCCGACGGTTGGCTATGAAGTCGCCCAATTCCTCGTTGGTCGGTGTTCTCTCGCCGAAACGTCGATTCAGGTCGGCTTCGAGTCGCTGTCCGGCCCGGCTCAGCGACGCTCGGTCCGGCGGCGGGGGGCACAAATCCCGCCTGGGACCGGCATCGCCACCTGCCGCACGCCGGATCGCGAGGTCACCGTCGGCGTCGCCGTGCGTATGGGCCTCGATGACGTGCCGGGAACCGCGGGCCGCGCCTGTCTTCATGTCCGCGACGCCCTCGGCTCCCTTCTCGGTCAGCCGTTTCAGATCGTCCACGACCCGCAAGAAGGCTCTGACGATGCCGTTGCTCAATCCGGCATCACCGGCGCCCGCGCCTTCTCATGATCAGCCCCTTCGCCGCCTCCTCCGACCCCAGGTCGAGGCTAGTGTCGAAGCTCGACGAAGTCGTCCCCCGGAAAGCATGGGGATGTGGGCGATCGCCGCCGACAGATTCAGGTGCGCGACCGATCGCGTTCGGTACCGCGGCACTCTCTCACGTAAGCGCGATGTACTTGGTGGACAGGTACTCCTCGATGCCCTCGGTGCCGCCCTCCCGGCCGAAGCCGGACTCCTTGACGCCGCCGAAGGGGGCGGCGGGGTCGGAGATGACGCCGCGGTTGACGCCGACCATGCCGGATTCCAGGCCCTCGGCGATCCGTAGCGCGCGCTCGAGGTCGCGCGTGTAGACGTAGCTGACGAGCCCGAATTCCGTGTCGTTGGCGGCGGCGAGCCCCTCTTCCTCGGTGTCGAAGCCGACGATCGGCGCGACCGGGCCGAAGACCTCCTCGCGCAGGATCCGCGCTTGCGGCGGGACGTCGCGCAGCACGGTGGCCGGGTAGAACCAGCCGGGCCCGTCGGGCGCCTTGCCGCCGATCAGCACCTGCGCGCCCTTCTCGACGGCGTCGTCGACCAACTCGCCGACCGTGCGCAGCTGCTCCTCGTTGATCAGCGGGCCCAGCGTGGTGTCCGGGTCGGCGCCCGGCCCGAGCCGCACGCTGCTCGACATCGCCTCGACCAGTTTGCTGGTGAACTCCTCCAGCACGCTGTTGTGCACGTGGAAGCGGTTGGCGGCGGTGCACGCCTCGCCGCCGTTGCGCAGTTTCGCCAGCATCGCGCCCTGCACCGCGGCGTCGACGTCGGCGTCGGCGAACACCACGAACGGCGCGTTGCCGCCGAGTTCCATCGAGGTGCGCAGCAGCCGGTTCGCGGATTTCTCCACCAGCTTCTTGCCCACCTCGGTGGAACCGGTGAAGGTGAGTTTGCGCAGCCGGGAGTCGTCGAGCAGCGGTTGGGTCACCGCGCCGGAGCGGCTGGAGGTGAGCACCGACAGCACGCCGTCGGGCAGGCCTGCCTCGCTGCACAGCTTGCCGAGCAGCAGCATGGTCAGCGGCGTCGCGGAGGCGGGCTTGACGATCATCGTGCAGCCCGCGGCCAGCGCGGGGCCGATCTTGCGCGTGCCCATGGCGAGCGGGAAGTTCCACGGCGTGATCGCCAGGCACGGGCCGACCGGCTGCTTGTGCACCATGATCCGGCCGGTGCCGGAGGGGGCGTGCAGATAGCGCCCGTGCACCCGGGCGGCCTCCTCGCTGAACCAGCGGAAGAACTCGGCGCCGTAGCGCACCTCGTTGCGGCTCTCCGGCAGCGCCTTGCCCATTTCCAGGGTCATCAGCAGGGCGAACTCCTCCGCGCGGGCGGTGATCTGCTCGAATACCGCGCGCAGGATCTCCCCGCGCTCCCGCGCGGGCGTGGCCGCCCACTCGTCCTGCACCGCCACGGCCGCGTCGAGCGCGCGCAGCGCGTCCTCCGGCGTCGCGTCCGCGACGTTCGCCAACACCTCCCCGGTCGCCGGGTTGTGCACCGGGAAGGTGCCCGCGCCGGTGGCGTCGACGGCCCGCCCTCCGATCCACAACTGCTTCGGTACGGATTCGAGAAGTTCACGTTCGGACACCATGACGCCAGCCTATGCCCGATGGGGGAACAGTTCCGGCGGTCCGGCCGACTCTCCGCGCCCGCAGCCGTGCGCGCGGCGGCGCCTGCTTGTACTCTCGGCGAACGTGAGCAGCGACATCACCGCGACGGCGGCCTGGCGGAAACTGCACGATCACCACGGCGCCGTCGCTGGACGACACCTGAGGGAGTTCTTCGCCGACGACCCGGCCAGGGGCAGCGAGCTGACCGTCCAGGTGGCGGACCTGCACATCGACTACAGCAAGCACCGCGTGAACCGCGAAACCCTGCACTTGCTGGTGGAATTGGCGCGCGAGGCGGGCGTGCCGCAGCGGCGCGACGCGATGTTCCGCGGCGAGCACATCAACACCTCGGAGGACCGCGCGGTCGGCCACGTCGCGCTGCGGCTGCCGGAAGGCGAGACGATGATCATAGACGGCGTCGACGCGGGCGCCGAGGTGCACGAGGTCTTGCGGCGGATGGGCGAGTTCACCGACGCGCTGCGCTCCGGCGCGTGGCGGGGGGCGACCGGCGAGCGCATCACGACGGTGGTGAACATCGGCATCGGCGGCTCGGATCTGGGGCCGGTCATGGTGCACCAAGCGCTGCGGCACTACGAGGACGCCGGCATCGGCGCCCGATTCGTCTCCAACGTCGATCCCGCCGACCTGGTCGCGAAGCTGGACGGGCTGGACCCGGCCACCACGCTGTTCATCGTCGCGTCCAAGACCTTCTCCACCCTGGAGACGCTCACCAACGCGACCGCGGCCCGGCGCTGGCTGGTCGCCGCGCTCGGCGAGGACGCCGTGGCCAAGCACTTCGTCGCGGTCTCCACCAATGCCGAGCGGGTCGCGGAATTCGGGATCGACACCGAGAACATGTTCGGTTTCTGGGACTGGGTCGGCGGACGCTACTCGGTGGCGTCGGCGATCGGCCTTTCGGTGATGGCGACCATCGGCAAGGAGCGCTTCGCGGAGTTCCTCGCCGGTATGCACGCGGTGGACCGGCACTTCGCCGAGGCGCCGCTGGAGGCGAACGCCCCGGTGCTGCTCGGCCTGCTCGGCGTCTGGTACTCGAACTTCTTCGGCGCGGAATCCCATGCGGTGCTGCCGTATTCGAACGATCTGGCCCGCTTCCCCGCCTACCTGCAGCAGTTGACGATGGAGTCGAACGGGAAGTCGGTCCGCGCCGACGGCACGCCGGTCACCACCTCCACCGGCGAGATCTTCTGGGGCGAACCGGGCACCAACGGCCAGCACGCCTTCTACCAATTGCTGCATCAGGGCACCCGCCTCATCCCGGCGGACTTCATCGGCTTCGCGCAGCCCACCGACGATCTGGCGACCAGCGACGGCACCGGCAGCATGCACGACATCCTGATGAGCAACCTGTTCGCGCAGACCAAGGTGCTCGCGTTCGGCAAGACCGCGCAGGAGATCGCCGCCGAGGGCACCGATCCGGCGATCGTGCCGCACAAGGTGATGCCGGGCAACCGTCCGTCCACCACCATCCTCGCGCCGCGGCTCACGCCGTCGGTGGTCGGTCAGCTGATCGCGCTCTACGAGCACCAGGTGTTCGTGGAGGGCACCATCTGGGGCATCGACAGTTTCGACCAGTGGGGTGTCGAGCTCGGCAAACAGCAGGCGCTCGCTTTGGCGCCGCTGCTCACCTCGGCGGAAGAGCACGAACCGCAAGACGACTCGTCGACCGACTCGCTGATCCGCTGGTACCGCGCCAACCGCTGATCTCGTTCGCTAGTCCGTCGGACGGTCGCGCTGCGCCTGGTCCAATTGCTGGATGATGTGCGAGGTCGATATCGCGATCAGGATGCCGATGACGCCGAGGTCGAAGGCGACCTGCACCATGGTGGCCACCTTGGCGGCGGTTCCGACCGCGTGCACGTCACCGTAGCCGACCGTGCCCAGCGTGACCATCGTGTAGTAGAGCGCGTCGGTCCGCGTGTGCAGACCCTCGAACTGGCCGGGTGCGCGCAGTTCGAGCACGTAGTAGTAGAGGGCGAAGAACGTCACCACGACGCAGACGACGAGCAGCACGTCGTTGATCCGCCCGACGGTCGCGCGCGGATCCCTGATGTACCGCCGGATCCGCCACCGGGCCAGCCAGATCAGGCCCGCGACGCCGACGACGAACGCGAGCAACGCCGGCACGCCGGACAACCGGCCCAGCGGCACGGCCTGCAGCGGCAGGAAGTAGTAGAACAGCAGAGCGCACACCACGGCGAACAGGTTGTGCAGTGCCCGCGACGCCCTGCCGACCGCGCGATTCTCCGTCATTTTCCCATCATCGGGCCAGGTAGAGCGCATGAGCCACAACACGCGCCGGACGATGCGAAGTTCCCGCCCGCTCGGATGCGGCAGGGACCGGCACGCGAACGGGTGCCCGGATCGCGCCACGGTCGGGAACCTTCACGGACCGGCACTGAGTGGTCTCCGAATTGGCGGAGCACCTCTGCGCGGGCACGCACGGCTTCACCTGAATGGGAACCGAACGTGACCGCGCCGCGCGGACCAGGGTCGCCGCTGCGACCCGTAGTGCTGTGATGCTGGGCCAGTGGCAGCAACCTGTCGCGCCGAGTCTTCGGCTGAACGCATGCCGAGACCCCGGATCGCCGGATTCGGTTGTGCCGGATCGCTCGCTCGCACCGACGCGGTGCGTCGACTGCCCGCCGACGAGACGTCGACCAGCTCGGACGATGTGCGCACGCTAAGAGCTGCTCGGATCGGCGGCCGAGGGCGGGACGGCCACCGTGTGGCTTCCCGCATTCCAGCGCAGCACGAGGTCGGCGCGCTGCCTGGTGGCAGCGACGAGATCGGCGTTGCGCAAGTCGCTGTTGTGCACTTTGTCGTGCGCCAGCGCGGGCGTGCGGCCACCGCGAATGTGGCGGTGCAGCAGGCGCTTCCCGAGCACCTCGCGCGCGGCGTCGAGATACCAGCATTCGTCCAGCAGCGGGCGGACCACCGACCACCGCCGCGTGCCGAAGTCGTCGAGCAGTAGATAGTTGCCTTCGGTGAGGACGATGGACTGCCGGTCGAACACCACTCCCCCGGGCACCGGGGCATCGATGGACCGGTCGAAGGTGGGCCACGGCACCGGCTCGCCCACCGGGGTAGCGCGCAGGCGGCGCAGCCCCGAGACGTAACCGTCGACGTCGAAGGTGTCCGGCTCGCCTTTGCGCGCGAGGCTTTCGGTCGCCCGCAGGACGTCGTTGCTCAGGTGGTAGCCGTCCATGGGTGCGATTTCGGCGACCGCGTCGCCCGCCGCGAGGTTGATCGCGTCCCGCAGCGCGACCGACAACGTGGATTTACCCGCCCCGGGCGGCCCCGCGATGCCGAGCAGATACCTCCCCCGCGCGGCCCGGTCCAGCACCCGCCGGACCAGCCAGCTCAACGGTCTGTCGACGAACTCCGCTGCCACCGCCGTCACACTACCGCCGCCTCATGGCTGCCCGCGATCCATCGTCGTCGCAGCTGGTCGGGGGTCGCGCTGGTGATGCTGATCCCCGTCCACAGCGCCGACGGCGCCGGGGAGCACTGCGTCTACGGCGCACGTTCCCCCCTGCTCCACCACACGTTCACCTGGCTCGACACCCGCTGAGGGCGCGGCGCCGGGTCTCTTTATCCGGATGTCTCGCCTCCGGGGACCGCCGCACCTGAACCGGTCCCCGGTAGCTCGAACTCAGACGAACGCACGCTCGATGATCGCGCCGGTGTCGACGCCGGTGGGCAGGGTCCCGTACGCGATGCCCCAGTCGTCGCCGAGCCGGGTGGCGCAGAACGCGTCGGCGACGGCGGGGTGTCCGTGCCGGACCAGTTGCGCGCCTTGCAGCACCAGCGCCATCAGCTCGACGACCCGCCGTGCGCGGTATTCGATGTCGTTGAGATCCGACAGTTCCTTGCCGACCCGGGCGATCGCGTCGTCCAGGCGCGGGTTCTCCCCCTTGGCGAGCGACACTTCGTTGAAGTACGCCTCGACCGTCTCCGGCTGCCGCCCCATGGCGCGCAGCGCGTCCAGCGCGGCGACGTTGCCCGAGCCCTCCCAGATCGACATCAGCGGCGCTTCCCGGTACAGCCGCGGCATTCCGGACTCCTCGGCGTATCCGTTGCCGCCGAAGCATTCCAGCGCCTCGGCCGCGTGCGCGGGCGCGCGCTTGCACACCCAGTACTTCGTCACGGCGAGCGCGATGCGCCGCAGCGCCGCCTCGGCCGGATCGCCGCCCGCGCGATCGGTGGCCCCGGCCAGCCGCATCATCACGGTGGTCGCGGCGTCGGACTCGATCACCAGATCGGCCAGCACGTTGCGCATGGCGGGCTGGTCGATCAGCTCGGCGCCGAAGGCTTTCCGGTGCCGTGCGTGGTGCACCGCGTACACCGCGCCGGCCCGCATGCCGGTCGCGGAGCCGATCACGCAGTCCAGCCTGGTCATGTTCACCATCTCGATGATGGTCTTGACGCCCGCGCCCTCGGCGCCGACCAGCCAGCCCGTGGCGTTCTCGTACTCGATCTCGGAGGAGGCGTTGGACTTGTTGCCCAGCTTGTCCTTCAGCCGCTGGATGCGGATGGGGTTGCGGGCGCCGTCGGGCAGCACGCGGGGCAGCAGGAAACAGGACAGGCCGCCGGGCGCCTGGGCCAGTGTGAGGAACATGTCCGACATCGGCGCGGAGGTGAACCACTTGTGGCCGACGATCCGGTAGGAGCCGTCCGGCTGCGGCGTCGCGGTGGTCGTGTTGGCGCGCACGTCCGAGCCGCCCTGCTTCTCGGTCATCGACATGCCCGCGATGAGCCCGGCCTTGGCGGACGGTTCGCGCAGCCCGAATTCGTAGACGCGCGAGCCCAGCAGCGGTTCGTATTTCGCCGCCAGTTCCCGGTTGTGCCGCAGCGCGGGGACCACCGCGTAGGTCATCGAGATGGGGCACATGTGGCCCGCGTCGGCGGTGCCCCAGGTGTAGAACTTCGCCGCGCGCGCCACGTGCGCGCCGGGCCGGTCGTCCAGCCACGGAGCGCCGTGCAGGCCGTGCTCGACGGCGACGCGCATCAGGTCGTGCCAGTGCGGGTGGAACTCGACCTCATCGATGCGGTGGCCGTAGCGGTCGTGGGTGCGCAGCACCGGCGGGTATTCGTTGGCCAGCCTGCCCCACTCCTGCGCTTGCGCGCCGCCCGCGAGCGCGCCGAGTTCCCGCACTTCGGCTTCGGCCCAGCCCGCCCCTTCGCGGTGCAGGCCCTCCAGCAGGGCCGGATTGCGCGAGACGTCGAAGGGCACGATGTCGGGCACCTGGTTGAAGACTTCATGCGTCTGCATCTGACACTCCTGATTCCTGCCGGGCGTCACCCGGGTGGTCGCGCAGGCCGAGCGCGCGGATCGCGAAAGCGGTGAGTTCGGGGACGACGGCTTCGCCGTGCGGCGCGTCGGCGAGCGGGCCGACCAGCACCTCGCCGATCGCCCCGACCAGCGCGGCGGCGCTGATCCTCGGGTCCTGCGGTGGGAGTTCGCCTCGCGCGATGCCTTCGGCCACCGCCGATTCGAACGTTTCGGCGAACGCGCGGCGGAAGCGCAGGCGTTCGCTGTCCACGGCCGCGTCGACGGGCTCGGCGAGCAGCACGTAGGCCAGGTTCGGGTTCTTCAGAGCGCGGCCGGCGAAGGTCTCCACCGCCGCGGTGACCCGCTCGACGGCCGTTCCCCGCGCGCCCGCCGCGGCCACGGCGGCGACCTCGCGGGCGACCACTTTCCGGAACACCGCGCGCACCAAGGCGGCTTTGCCGTCGAAGTTCTTGTAGACGGTGCCGGTGGCCAAGCCCGCCTCGGCCGCGACCGCAGCCATGGACAGCGCCGCGTAGCCGCCGCGGGAGAGCACCTTGGTCGCGGCCTGCACGATCAGCCCCGCCTGAGCGTCCAGGCGGGCCTGCACGGCGGGTGTTCTCCGGTAGGCCACCCAAGAAGTGAAGCATGAATTCATTTCTTCACACAAGAGGGCTTTTACGGCGTATGTTCGAGCGCGTGACGGTACTCATCGAACGCAACGGCCCCGTGACGACCGTGATCCTGCACCGGCCCGAAGCACGCAACGCGGTGGACGGGCCGACCGCCGCCGCGCTGGCCGACGCCTTCCGTGAGTTCGACGCCGACCCCGAGGCCGCGGTCGCGGTGCTGTGGGGCGACGGCGGCACGTTCTGCGCGGGCGCCGACCTGAAGGCACTCGGCACCGAGCGCTCCAACCGCGCCGCCGAGGACGGGGACGGCCCGATGGGACCGACCAGGATGCGGCTGTCCAAGCCGGTGATCGCCGCGGTCTCCGGCTTCGCGGTGGCCGGAGGGCTCGAGCTCGCGCTGTGGTGCGACCTGCGCGTGGCCGAACAGGACAGCACCTTCGGCGTCTTCTGCCGCCGCTGGGGCGTCCCGCTGATCGATGGCGGCACCGTGCGGCTTCCGCAGATCATCGGCACGGGCCGCGCGATGGACCTGATCCTCACCGGACGCGCGGTCGACGCGGAGGAGGCGTTGCGGATCGGGTTGGTCAATCGCGTGGTGCCCAGTGGTGAAGGCCGCCGCGCCGCGGAGGCGCTGGCCGCGGAACTGGCCGCGCTGCCGCAGACCTGCCTGCGCTCGGATCGCATGTCGTTGCTCGAGCAGGAGGGGATGACGGAAGAGTCCGCGCTGCGCAACGAATTCCGTCACGGTCTGACCGCACTGGCCGACGGCGCGCTGGACGGCGCGCAGCGGTTCGCCGCGGGCGCGGGCCGGCACGGCACTCGCGCCTGAGGCCCATGCGCCGGCTGAGCGTCGTCGACGAGATCTTCCTGCGCAGTCACCGTGGGCTCGGCACACCGATCGCGTTGCAGGGCCTGTGGCGGACGGCCGACCGGGTGGACCCAGCGCTGCTGACGCGGGTGCACGAGGCACTGCGGTCGGGGCCGTTGGGTCGCAGAGTCGTTCGCCCCCGAGTGCCCGGCGCGCGCCGAGCCTGGCGACCGAACGTGCGCGCGTATCCGATCGACCGCGCCGAGGGCGTCATGCCGGTGGCGGAGCTGCTCGACTGGGCCGACGCGCAGGGCGCCGGGCTCGATCCGGAATACGGCCCGGGCTGGCGGCTTTCCACCGCCGCCCTGGACGACGGCGGTTCGATCGTCTCCCTCACCTGCTCGCATGCGCTGGCCGACGGACGCGCGCTGGTCCTCGCGGTGGACGACGCGCTCGGCGGTGCACGGGTGCGTCCGGCGCGGTTCCCCGCCCAGGAATCGGACTGGGCCGACGCCCGTCGCCAGTGGTCGATCGTGCTGCGCGACACCGCGGCGGCGCTGCGGCACGGGATACCGCGGCGACTCGCCGCGCCGAGCCGGGACGAACAGCCGCGCGCGGCGGGCGACGCCACGCGCAGCGCGATCCTGCAATGCCCGGCCGCCGAGTGGGACCGCGTGGCGGCGCGCGACGGCGGGACGGCCAACAGCCTGTTCATCCACCTCGTGGCGACGGTGCTGCGGGACAGCGGGTTCCGCGGCGAGACGATCGAGGCCAGCCTGCCCGTCGACACCCGCGACGAACCCCGCGTCGACAACGATCTCGCCATGACGCGCATCGCGATCACCCGCTGCGACACCCCGGCGACCATCCGGGCGCTGGCTCGCTCCGCCTACGAGCACCGCATGTCCGCGCCGGGCGGCATGCCCGAAGAACTGCTCCAGGTGATCCCGGACCGCTGGGCCTACGCGCTGGCCAAGGGCGCTGGCGAACGAGACATCCTGTGCTCCAACATCGGGACGCTCCCCGCCTCGCTGCTCGAACTCGGCCCGCACCGCTGCACCGGCGTCGCCGCCCGCGCCATCCATCCCGGGCTCACCACCGCGCGACTGCCCCGCACCCGTCTGTCGGGTTACCTGTGCCGCATCGGCGACGACTACGTGCTGAGCCTGGTCTCCCTGGACCCGAAGCGAATCGAGTCCGCTGATGCGTTGCGCCGGCTGGCGGTGCGCGCGGTACGTTCCGTGGGTCTGCACGCCGATCCGTGGTGAGTCCCGCGGACGCGCACGCCGATGCGCCCCGGTCGCCCCCTGGGCTCACCTCGCCGGGCCGCGGGAATACCCACAGGCAGCCGATCGCGGCGGGTTCACGCGACACGCGCAATATTTCGGCGAACAGCCGGGAAATTCGGTGACCTGGTATGAAAATCCGATAGTTTCGCTCGCCCCGCACCGGTGATCGGGACGAATGCCGACGACGACCGCGATCAGTCGCGTCGGCCGACTCGCCGTGTGGCGTGATCAGCTGCGTCGGCCACACCTGCCGATAAAGTCTGCGGCGTACGCCGAATGAAGCCCGTGCCTGCCCCATTCGCCGTGCAAGTCCGTTTCGCGCAGGAAGTTCCGATTCCATCGATACTCGACTGGAGCATGATGAACCGAAAGCATTCGCGCACTCTCGCCGCGCTCATCGCGGTGGCCATGGCCGCTACGGGCGCTTTCGCTGTTTCTGATTCCGTGGCCGGCGCCGCGCCAGGAGAGATCAATGCCGGAGGGCTGCATCTGGTCGCGTCCGCGAACGCCAACAACGTCGCGCCCGCGGGCGACATCGCGCCGGGAGTCCCGTTCGTACACGCGGCGAGAGTGTCCGGCGATTTCTCGGTGACGCTCGACGGCCCCACGGCGCTGCGCGGCGGAGAAATCGCCATCGGTTATCTGGTCGGCTGCGCGGTCGACATCTCCAACGGCATCTCGATCGGCATCTCACCCAGCGTCGGAATCAACGCCGGGATCGCGCCCTCCTTCGGACTGGAGGGATCGCTCACCTTCGACGCGCCCTCCCTGGAGATGAATATGCCCGACAAGCAGATGATGATGCCCTCCCTGCAACTGATCGCGCCGCCGAGCATCTCCGTCGGCGCCGCCGTCGCCATCCAGCCCAGCATCGGCGTCGAGGCGGGCGTCGCCGGCGAACTCGCGGTGAATCTCGCCCCCGGTTCGGTCACGGCGGCGGTGATCGGCGCGGCGGAACTCGACGGGGAATCCGAATTCCCTTACACGTTCGCACACACCAATACCCCGTTGAATATCAGCGGCTGCCTTTCCCCGGCCTCGGCCATGCCTTTCGTCACCGTACGGGCCGATTCGAGAAAGACCACAGCGCAAACGACGGGTTACGGCGCAGCGTTCTGGTTCTGACCGGTGCACCGCGCCCGCTCGGACGGGCGCGAAGCCTCCGGCGACCGTGCGGAACAGCGCGGCTGTCGCCGGAATTCGGCCGTTGCCATGTGCGGTAGTCGTCACCGGGCGGGGACCGCGCGCTCCAGAACGTCCGCGGGGACCGAGACGCCGGGGTCGAGGTCCGCGGAGTCGATCGGGGTTTCCCAGATCTGGCGCAGCGGAAGGACCCCCGCCCACACACCCCCGTTGTCGATGTCCGACGGGTCGTCCTTCGGCCCGCCTGCGCGGACCTTCACCGACGCCTCGAGAAGATCGAGGGCGAGCACCTTCGTGGCGGCAAGTTCCTTCTTGCTCGGAGACCGCACGCGCGACCACGCGCCGGGCGCGGCGTGTTCGACGATCACCCGCAGCCCGTGCAGGCGTTCCTCGTGCTCGGTCACCTCCCGCGCGCGGCCGAGCACGACCGCGGAGCGGTAGTTCATCGAGAAGTGCATGGCCGAACGCGCGTAGACCACGCCGTCCACCAACGTCACCGCCACCGAGATGTCGGCGGCGAGCGCCGCGCGCAGGTTCCCCGCGCCGGTGGAGCCGTGCAGGTAGAGCGTGTCGCCGTCGCGGCCGTATGCGGTCGGCAGCACGACCGGCGCGCCGCCGAGCAGCACGCCCAGGTGGCAGATCAGCCCGGCGTCGAGCACCGCGTCCAAGTCGGCGCGATCGGTCCTTGCGCGATCGGTCAACCGGGTCGGCGTGCTGCGCGGCGTCGGTGAGAGGGGCGCCCGTTGGCTGGCTGTTTCGGTCATGCACCCAGCATCGAGCCGCGAATGGCATTATCAAAGTGCCAATCCGAGTGATTCTCGGCAGTCCATTTCCAGGAGCAGCCGTGCTGGAGGACCTACCCCTCGACCTCGATCGCGACCTGGCGCAACCGCTGTCGGTGCAGATCGCCGACCAACTGCGTCACGCGGCGACCAGCGGGCCGCTGCGCGGCGGCGACCGGCTGCCGTCGACCCGCGCGCTGGCAGGGCGGCTGGGCGTGAGCCGCACCGTGGTCGCCGCAGCCTACGACCAATTGCACGCGGAGGGCTGGCTGCGCGGCAGACGCGGCTCCGGCACCTACCTGACGACCGCGCCGGCCGCCGCGCCCATCCGCCCGGACGCCGTGCACGACACCGGCGCCACGTCAGAGCTGCTGGACCTCGCCCCAGGCGCGCCGTGCGTCGACGCCATCGATCCGGCCGCGTGGCGCCGCGCCTGGCGGGCCGCGGCGGATCACTCCCCCCTCGTGCGCAAGGACCGCGCGGGCGAACCGGAGTTCCGCACGGCCGTCACCGAGCACCTGCTGCGCCACCGCGGGATCGGAGCGGGCAGCGACACCGTGCTGCTCGCTACGGCCGGAACCAGCTCTGCCGTAGGCGAATTGGCCGCCGCGCTGCTGCGGCCCGGCGATGCGGTCGCCATGGAGGACCCGGGTTACCAGCGCGCCGCGGGGGCGTTCGCGGCGGCCGGTCTCGAGGTCGTTCCGGTCCCCGTCGACGCGAACGGTCTGCGCGTCGACTTGCTGCCGCCGCGCATCAAAGCGGTGTATTGCACTCCAGCACATCAGTTTCCGCTCGGCGCGCGGATGCCGGCGGCGCGGCGGGTGGAGCTGGTGGAGCACGCGCGCCGCTGCGGGATCTTCGTCATCGAGGACGACTACGACGGTGAACTGCGCTACGACACCGCGCCGCTGCCGCTGCTGGCCACCATGGCTCCGGACGTCGTCGTCCACTTGGGCACGACCAGCAAGATCCTCTCCCCCAGCCTCGGGGTCGGCTGGCTGCTCGCCGCTCCGGAGATCGCCGCGGCGGTGCTCGACCACCGTGAGCGCACCGGCACCGGTCCGAGCCCGGCGGGTCAGCGCGTGCTGGTCGCCTTCGCCGCGCACGGTGATCTGGCCAGGCACCTGCGCAGGTTGCGCCGCGCGCTGCCACCGCGCCGTGCGCTGGTGGTGACCGAACTGCGCCGCCGCGGCCTCGACGTGCTCGGCGACGACGCCGGGTCGCACGTCGTCGTGCCGGTGGCGTCGGCCGAGGACGAGCGGCGTGTGGTCGCCGAAGGCCCCGCGCACGGCGTCGCGCTCGACGGATTGGCCAGGTATCACCTCGGATCCCGCCGGGACCATTTCGGCGTCGCGCTCGGCTACACCGCGCTGCCGTGGCCGGAACTCGCCGCGGCCGTCCCGAGGGCCGCCGCGTGCCTGGCCCGGCCGTAGCATGGTCGGCATGAGCGGTCAGCCCGGAGTCGGCAGCGCGGCGTTGCCCACGCGGGGTCCCGCACATGCCGGAAACGAAGCATGAGCGAACAGGCCCGGAGCCGGCAGCGCGGTGTGACCACGCAGGGGCCCGCTCTGGCCGGAAGGGACGAAGCATGAGCGAACAGGACATCTTGGCGCGGATCAAGGATCTGGTCGACCAGGAGCACCAGCTGCGCTCGCAGGCCACCCACGGCGAGCTGGACCCCAAGACCGAACGCCAGCGCCTGGCCGAACTGGAAGTGATGCTGGATCAGGCCTGGGACCTGCTCCGCCATCGCCGTGCGCGGATCGACCAGGGCCAGTCCCCCGACGCGGCCCAGGCCAATCCGGTCTCGCAGGTCGAGGGTTACCTGCAGTAGGCGCGGCGATGTCGAGCACACCGACCGACTACGACGTCATCGTGATCGGCGGCGGACCGGCGGGGGAGAACGCCGCCGCCTACGCCGTCGCGGGCAGCGACCGCACGGCCGCCATCGTGGAGCGTGAACTCGTCGGCGGCGAATGTTCCTATTGGGCCTGCATCCCGAGCAAAGCGCTGTTGCGGCCGGGCCACGTGCTCGCGGCCGCGCGGGCGATGCCGGGGGTTTCGGCTACCGGCCTCGACGTCGAGGCGGTGCTGCGGCGCCGGGACGCCTTCGTGCACGACCATGACGATTCCTCGCAGGCCGACTGGGCGCGCGCCAACCGCATCGACATCGTGCGCGGCGCCGGACGACTGACCGGCCCCCGTTCGGTGGATGTCGACGGGCGGCAGTTGCGGGCCCGGCACGCCGTGGTGCTGGCCACCGGCACCACCGCCAACGTGCCCGACGTGCCCGGCCTGCGCGTCGCGCTGCCGTGGACTTCCCGCGACGCGACCAATCTGCACGAGGTCCCGCGCCGGGTGGCCGTGGTCGGCGGCGGCGTGGTGGCCGGTGAGGCCGCGACCTGGCTGGCCGCCCTCGGCGCCGAGGTCACCCTGCTGGTGCGCGGCTCGGCGCTGCTGGCCGCGGCCGAGCCCTTCGCGGGCAAGCGAGTGGCGGCGGCGCTGACCGACGCGGGCGTGCGAGTGCGCATGGGCACCGAGCCCACCGCCGTCGAACGCCCGGCCGCGAAGGACACCGGCGAAGGCTGGATCCACGGCGGGCCTGTCACGATCCGGTTGCGCGGCCCCGAGGGCGAGTCGGCGCTGGAGGTCGACGAGATCGTGGTCGCGGCCGGACGCGCGCCCGCCGCGAAAGGGCTCGGACTGGACGCGGTCGGGCTGTCCGACGGTTACGTCGCGGTCGACGACCATCTCACCGCGCGCGATGTCGAAGGCCAGTGGCTGTATGTGGTCGGCGACCTCAACCACCGCGCCGCCCTCACGCATATGGGCAAGTACCAGGGCCGGGTGTGCGGCGACGTGATCGCCGCGCGGGCCGAGGGAAAGCCGCTGGACGACCCGCGTTTCGTCGCGAGCTCCGATCACGGCAAGGTGCCGCAGGTGGTGTTCACCGCGCCCGAGGTCGCCTCGGTCGGCCTGACCGAAGCCGCGGCCAGGGACGCGGGGCATGCGGTCGAGACCGTCGAACTCGATATCGAGGTGGCCGGATCGGCGCTGTCCAGGGACGACTACGCGGGCCACGCGAAGCTGGTGATCGATCGCGACACCGACACGCTGCTCGGCGCCACCTTCGTGGGGCCGGACGTGGGCGAGCAACTGCACGCGGCGACCATCGCGGTGGTCGGCCGGGTACCGCTGTCCACCCTCTGGCACGCCGTGCCAGCATTCCCCGCGGTCAGCGAGTTCTGGCTGCGCCTGTTGGAGGCGCGGCGCGCATAGCTACCATTTGAAAATGGTGGCAACAACGGATATCGCGACCGCCGACGGAGTCGTCCGCGGTCGCCGTGGCCGCCGCGTCTTGCGCTGGCGGTCCATTCCCTACGCGGCTCCTCCGATCGAGGACCTGCGCTTTCGCGCTCCACAGCCGGTCCAACCCTGGTCAGGTGTGCGGGCCGCGACAGACTTCACCTCCGCGGCGATGCAGCACCGCTCCGGAGCGCGGATCGGGGCGCGCGCCTATCAGCCGACCAGCGAGGACGCGCTGACACTGAATGTCACCGCGCCCGCGACGACGGCGTCGAGCCCGCGCCCGGTGCTGGTGTTCATCCACGGCGGCGGCTATCTCATCGGGACATCCGCGCTCGGGCTGTACTCCGGGGCGCGACTGGCGCTGCGCGGCGACGTGGTGGTGGTCTCGCTGAACTACCGGCTCGGCGCGTTCGGCTATGTCGATTTCAGTGAGTTCGGCACCGACGAAGAACCGTTCCACTCCAACCTCGGCCTGCGTGACCAGCTCGCCGCGTTGGAGTGGGTGCGCACCAATATCGCGGCGTTCGGCGGCGATCCCGACAACGTGACGATCTTCGGCGAATCGGCCGGCGCGCACGCCGTGCTGAGCCTGCTCGCCACACCGGCCGCCAAGGGCCTGTTCCATCGAGCCATCGCCCAGAGCCCGCCCGCCGACTGGGCGGTCACCGCGGAGGAGGCCCGCGGTTTCGCGCGCCGCTGTGTGGCCGCGCTGGGCGCCACACCGGACACCGCGCACACCGCGCTGCGCACCGCGGGGGCCAACGACATCCGCCGCGCGGTCGATCGCACCATCGCACAGGTGGTGCGCGAACACCCGGGCGCCTTCCCGGTCTGCCCGGTCGTCGACGGTGCGTTCCTGCCGTTCTCCCCGGTCGACGCGATCGCCGACGGCTCGGCGCACCGGGTGCCGCTGATCATCGGCACGAACCGGGACGAGGGCACGCTGTTCGCCAGGTTCGCCGACGAACTGCCCACCACCGCGGACCGGCTGCGCAAGGCGCTCGGCAACTCCACCGAGGCCGAGTCTCGGATCAAGGCGGCCTATCCCGGCTATCCGCAGCCGAAGGCCGCGGTGCGAGCGGGCGGCGACTACACCTTCTGGCGTCCTTCGGTGACGGTCATGGAAGGTCACAGCAAGCACGCGCCGACCTACGCCTACCGCTACGACTTCGCCCCGCGCGCCTTGCAGCTGGCCGGGATCGGCGCCACGCACGCGACCGACCTCATCCCGGTGTTCGGCGTGACGGACACTCCGATCGGCCGGGCCTTCACGGCCGCGGGCGGCAGGCGCGGCCTGCGGGCGGTCACCGATCAGTTCCAGGACAACTGGCTGGCTTTCGCCCGCACCGGCGCTCCGCTGCCGTCCTGGCCCGCGTACACGGAGGCGCGCAGGTCGACTCTGATCATCGACTACCCCACGCGCGTGGAACACGACCCGGACCGGGAGAAACGACTCGCCTGGCAAGGCGTGCGGGTCCCCACGCTGACCTGAGCGGGGCCGCTACTTCAGCAAGCGCGACATCCGCCGGTCCGCGAGGATCTTGCCGCCGGTCTGACAGGTGGGGCAGTACTGGAAGGACCGCTCGGCGTAGGAGACCTCGCGGACCGTGTCGCCGCAGACCGGGCATGGTTGCCCGGTCCTGGCGTGCACCCGCATGCCGGAGCGCTTCTCGCCCTTGAGGCGGGCCGCGTCCTGGCCGACGGAACGTCCCACCGCGTCGGTGAGCACCGTGCGCATCGCGGTGTACAGCTCGGCCACCTTGTCGGCCGGGAGCGTTTTGGTGTTCGCGAACGGCGAGATCCGCGCGGTGTGCAGGATCTCGTCGGAGTAGGCGTTGCCGACACCCGCCAGCAGCGACTGGTCCACGAGCGCGGTCTTGATCCGCTGCGAGGTGCCGTGCAGGATGTCGGCGAACTGCGCCTCGGTCACTTCCAGCGCGTCGGGGCCGAGGCGCGCGATACCCGGCACCGCCTTGGGGTCCGTCACCACGTACGCCGCCAGCCGCTTCTTCGTGCCCGCCTCGGTGAGGTCGTACGCCGGCGTCGCCCCTTCGGGGGTGAAGAAGTGCACCCGCAACGCCAGCGGGCTCTTGCCGCCCGGTTTGGGCGGCATCGGGCTCGGGTCATCGATCCAGCGCAGCCATCCGCCTCGCGACAGGTGCGTGACCAGCCACAACCCGTCGCATTCCATGCCGAGGAATTTGCCCCAGCGCCCCGCGCCGGTGACGTCTCGGCCGGACAGGGCGGTGACCGGGGGCTCGAACGTCTTGACCGCGCTCAACGCGGCCACGTCGACGCGGCCGACCACGGCGCCGACCGCATGCTCCCGGAGGAACTGAGCCAACGCCTCCACTTCCGGTAGCTCAGGCACGGGGTTCAGACTACCCAGCCCTACCGACAACCTGCCGGTTCTCCCGCGGCGGCGGGGCGGATCACGCCCCGCGGCGCAGCAGGTAGATGTCCATGATCCAGCCCTTCCGCTCGCGCAACTCGGCGCGCCGCCGGACGATCCGCTCCCCCACCTCGGCCAGCGGCCCTTCGATCAACGTCTCGTCCGGCATGCCGAGGTAGGCGCCCCACCAGATGTGCACGTCCGGGTCATCGATCGCGGTGAACGAGCAGTCGCCGTCCAACATCACCAGCGCGTTCTCCGCGCCCATACCCTCCTCGCGCAGGCGGCGGCCGGTGGTGATGCGCACCGGTTCACCGATGCCGTGCAGCACGATCCGGTGCCGTGCGGCCAGGGCCTGCGCGCTGGTGATGCCGGGAACGACCTCGTACTCGAAACGCACCGCGCCGCGAGCGAGTACCCGCTCGACCATCCGCAGCGTGCTGTCGTAGAGCGCGGGATCACCCCAGACCAGGATGCCGCCGACGCCGTCGGCCGCCGCGAACGCCGCTTCCAGCAGCGCCGACCGGCGCTCGTGCCAGTCGTCGACCACGTCGACGTAATCCGCCGGCGTGCGGTCCCGCGGCGGGTCGGCGATCGGCACGATCCGGTACGGCCGATCCATGTGCTCGGCCAGGATCGCCGTCCGCACGTCGGCCAGTTCCCGTTTGGCCTCCCCCTTGCCGATGACGAAGAACGTCTCGACCTGCCGCATCGCCTTGACCGCCTGCACGGTGACCTGGTCGGGATCGCCGGCGCCGATGCCGATCACGTAGAGCTTGCGCATGGGCTCGAGCTTGCCAGGACTGCCGTCGTCAGGCCGGGCCGGGGACGCGCCCGAACGGCTCGCGGACAGTGCGAGGACGAAGACTAGAGTTGCCAGACGTGGCTCACGACGCGCTCGATCCGGCATCGGCTCCCGACACCCAGTACGAGGATTTGCTGCGGCTGGTGCTGACGTCCGGCACGAAGAAGGCCGACCGCACCGGCACCGGCACGCGCAGCATCTTCGGCCACCAATTGCGCTACGACCTCGCGGCGGGCTTCCCGCTGGTCACCACGAAGAAGGTGCACCTGAAGTCGATCGTCTACGAGTTGCTGTGGTTCCTGCGCGGCGATTCCAACGTCGGCTGGCTGCGCGAGCACGGCGTCTCCATCTGGGACGAATGGGCCGATGCCGACGGCGAACTCGGCCCGGTCTACGGCGTGCAGTGGCGGTCGTGGCCCGCGCCGGACGGCACGCACATCGACCAGATCTCCCAGGTGCTGCACACGCTGCGCACCGACCCCGACTCCCGGCGCATCATCGTCTCGGCGTGGAACGTCGCCGACTTGGACAAGATGGCGCTGGCGCCGTGCCACGCGTTCTTCCAGTTCCACGTGGCCGACGGGAAACTGTCCTGCCAGCTCTACCAGCGCAGCGCCGACCTGTTCCTCGGCGTGCCGTTCAACATCGCCAGCTACGCCTTGCTGACCCACATGGTGGCCCAGCAGACCGAGCTGATCCCCGGCGACTTCATCTGGACCGGCGGGGACTGCCACATCTATGACAACCACCTCGAGCAGGTCGCCGAGCAGCTCGCCCGCGACCCCTACCCGTTCCCCACGCTGCGGCTGCATCCAGCGCCGACGCTGTTCGACTACCGCTACGAGGACGTGGAGGTGGACGGCTACCGGCACCATCCGGCCATCAAGGCCCCGGTGGCGGTGTGAGCGAGCGGACGGTCGGGCTGATCTGGGCGCAGACCCTGGACGGGGTGATCGGATCCGGCAACAAGATCCCTTGGCGGCTGCCGGAGGACATGGCGCACTTCAAGGACGTCACCTGGGGTCATCCCGTCGTGATGGGCCGCAGGACCTGGGATTCGCTGCCGCCGCGGTTCCGGCCGCTGGCCGGGCGGCGCAACATCGTGGTGACCAGGCAGCCGGACTGGTCGGCCGAAGGCGCCGAACGGGCGTCGTCGGTGCCGGAGGCGCTGGACATATGCGCCCCGGACGCGGTCTGGGTGGCCGGCGGCGGCGAGATCTACCGTGCCGCGCTCGAGTTCGCGACCGAGTTGCGCGTCACCGAGATCGATACCGAAGTCGAGGGCGACGCCTTCGCGCCGCCGATCGGACCGGAGTGGCGATCCGACGACCCGGAGCCGTGGCGCACCTCCACCACCGGTCTGCGCTTCCGCATCCGGCACTACACCCGGCGGTCCGCTTAGCGCGCCACGCCGTGCCGACCCGCGAACGCCGCCGTCACGGGCGGGGCCGGTGAAACCCGGCCCGCGTCGCGGCGGACTCGGGCATACTCGCGATATGCGGGCGGCCGGACCCGCGTCCGGTCGAACGCCTGAGCCGTTGCCACCAGCCCGGCATCGGCTGTGGTGCTCTGCGAAAGGCGGTCCATGGAAAAGAAATCGCTGACTGCGGTAGCGCGCCAGCAACTGAAGCTGGCCACCCTCGCCACGAGCGGGCGCAGTTCACAGACAATCTATGGCGGCCACACGCACACGCTGCGGCAAACGGTGGTCGGCCTGAGGGCCGGGCACAGTCTGGCCGAACACGACAACACGGGCGAGGCCACCTTGCTGGTGCTCAGCGGCACCCTGGTGTTGCTCAGCGGCGCCAACGAATGGAAAGGCTCCGAGGGCGACCTGATCGTGGTGCCCAAGGCGCGCCACAGCGTCAAGGCGATCGACGACGTGGCGTTCCTGCTGACGGTGGCGATGTAGTCCGCCACGATGCGGGTCGGCACCCCGGCCGCCGCGGCCGGGCATTAGGGTGTCGATCATGGGTGAGCCGCAGCCGATCCTCGAACCGCTCACACCGTCCGCGATCTTCTTGGTCGCCACGATCGACGAGGGTGGCGAAGCGGCGGTCCGCGACTTGCTCGCCGATATCACCGGCTTGCGCCGCTCGGTGGGCTTCCGCCTGCCCGGCGCGAACCTGACCTGCGTCACGTCGATCGGCTCCGACGCATGGGATCGCCTGTTCGCCGGGCCGAAACCGGCTGAGCTGCATCCGTTCCCCGGTTACGTCGGCGCACGCCACACCGCGCCCGCGACGCCGGGCGACCTGCTGTTCCACATCAAGTCCGAGGTGCAGGACGCCTGCTTCGAGCTGGCGATGGCCATCGGTGACCGGCTGGCTGGCGCGGGGACGATCGTGGACGAGACCGTCGGCTTCCGCTACTTCGAGCAGCGCGACCTGCTCGGTTTCGTGGACGGCACGGAGAACCCGGAGGGCCGCGCGGCTTTCGCGGCGGCGCTGGTCGGCGACGACGACCCGGAATTCACCGGCGGCAGCTATGTGATCGTGCAGAAGTACACCCATCCGCTGGAGGACTGGCGCGCGCTGTCGGTGGAAGAGCAGGAGCGCGTTATCGGCCGCACCAAACTGGACGACTTCGAACTCCCCGACGAGGTGAAGCCCGCCGACTCGCACGTCGAGGTCAACACGCTGATCGATCCGGACGGCACCGAACGCCAGATCCTGCGCGGCAACATGCCGTTCGGCAGCGTGCGCGAGGGCGTGTTCGGCACCTACTACATCGCCTACGCGGCCACGCCCAGCGTCACCGAACGCATGCTCACCCGGATGTTCCTCGGCACCGAGGAGGCGGCTTACGACCGCATCCTGGACTTCTCCATCGCCCACACCGGCACCTCGTTCTTCGCACCCACCGTCGATTTCCTCGACGACCTGCCCCCGGCGCCGTGGGAGGCGGCGGAATCCTCGGTGTCGATGGACACCGACGGCGCCGGTCGCGCAGATCTGCCCGGCACCGCCGCGCCCGCGGGCGTCGGCGCCCTCGGTATCGGCTCGTTGAAAAGGAGCATCAGGTCATGAACAACCTCCATCGCGAACTAGCGCCGATCACCTCCGAGGCGTGGGCCGCCATCGAGGAGGAGGCGAAGCGCACGTTCAAGCGGCACATCGCGGGCAGGCGCGTCGTCGACCTGTCCGGCCCGCACGGCGTCGACTACTCCGCGGTGGGCACGGGAAGCACCACCGCGATCGACTCGCCGGACGCCGGGGTGTTCGCCCGGCAGCGGGTGGTCGCGCCGCTGGTCGAGCTGCGCGTGCCGTTCACGCTCTCCCGCGAGGAACTCGACGACGTGGAGCGCGGCGCGCAGGACACCGACCTGGACCCGGTGAAGGACGCCGCGAAGAAAATCGCGTTCGCCGAGGACCGGGCGATCTTCGAGGGATATCCGGCCGCGCACATCACCGGCATCCGCGCCAGCTCGTCCAACGACCCCATCACCCTGCCGAGTGACACCAGGCTGGTGCCGGAGGCGATCGCGCAGGCGTTGAGCGCCCTGCGGCTGGCCGGTGTGGACGGACCGTACTCGGTGCTGCTCAGCGCCGATCTGTACACTGCGGTCAGCGAGACCTCCGATCACGGCCACATGATCCGCACGCACATCGAGCGCCTGATCCCGGAAGGGGAGATCATTTGGGCGCCCGCCATCGACGGCGCGATCGTGCTCACCACCCGCGGCGGCGACTTCGATCTGCGGATCGGCCAGGATCTGTCCATCGGTTACCTGTCACATGACAGCAACTCGGTGCAGCTGTACTTCCAGCAGAGCCTGACGTTCCTGGTGTACACCGCCGAGGCGGCGGTCCCGCTCACCCTGTGAGCGCCGTTCAGAACTGGGAACGGCCGGGGTGTGTGCGCTCGGGGCTCCAGGCGGTACGGTGGGCCGGAAATGCGCCATGAACAGGTAGGTGAGATGACGACGGTGCGGGCAGGTGTCGTCCCGACGCAGCGTGCCGTGTTCTACAGCGTGCTCGGCATACTGGCGACGGTCATGATCTGCGGTTCGTTCGTCGCCGCGTTCGGGGTGAACCGGGTGTTCACCGGTTTACTGGCCGGAGCCGTCGTCGGTATCGCTGTGCTGGCCGCGCTGTTCACCCGCGACGCCGTCGTGCTCACCGATCACGCCATCTACCGGCGCAAGCCGTGGACGGTCTCCCGGATCTCGTGGGATCGGGTGGTAGCCGGGCGCTTCGCGCTGGACGAGCGCGCCCGGTGGTCGCTGGCGCTGGACCTCTCCGGCGGCGACGAACCACACGGCGAACTGGTGCTGCTGTCCATCCCCCCGGTGGTCCGCCCGGTCGCAGGCGCCTACGACCTGCGTAAACGCGACCAGGTCACAGAAATCCGGGCGATCCTGCGGCACAAGCGGATTCCGGTGACCGTGCTGCCGCAGATCGCGGGCGCGTTGCAGGAGCACTGGCAGATCGCGCCGCCGACGCACTGAGCCGGATCCTTCGCCTTTCTGCTCAGCGCAACTCGCGGATCAGCACATCGAAACGCGGGGCATCGGGCCAAGATGGGCGTAGCCATCCGACTCTTTCCCAGCCCCAACGCCGATATCGCTGGTAGGCGCGCTCGTTGTCCGCTTCGACGAGCAGTGTCGCGCGCTGTTCGGTTCGGGCACCAAGCAGTTCGTCATGCATTGCCCGCGCTATGCCCCGCCCGGCATATTCCGCACACACCATGATCTCGCTGAGCCCGAATGTGCGCGTGCCGTCTTCGGCAGTGAACTCTTCGAGGTCGCCACTGTCGAGATGCAATCCCGTCCACCATCGCGCGTTCGGCGGTAACGGCCATCCCCAGATTTGCCCCGCAGGTTCACCGTCGACTCGGGCAAGCACATACTCGAATCCGCTGTCACGACGACCGGTATAGGAATCGAACCGGCGCATGAATTCCGAGGGCGAGTCGAATGGGTCTCCGGAGGCGATGGCATCGACGTACGAACGCCGGTAGACATCCTCGACAATCTCTCTTCGCGCGCGTGCTTCGTCAGCGGTGTAGTGCTCGAATTTCAGGCCATCCGGGAGACCGGTCATACGGTCACCGCCTTCTGTGCCAGGGAGTCGTACAAGTCGCGGAACTCCGCACCGGCGGGCACTCGATCGACTGCTGTCCGAACCGGCTCGAGTCGACGCAATGTGCGTGTCGATGCAATGGCAGACAGTTCCGACAACGCCGGGAACCCATGCTCGAGCGCGCCGGTGATATCGCCGAGACGAGCCCTGGTCGCGGCCGACCATGCGCGGACGATTGTGGCGTTACGCATCGCCGCAGGGTGATCGACCGCAGCCGAGTACAGTTCGACAGATCGGCGCAGGTCGCCGATATCTGCATAGCCGCGAGCCTCGTGGTCGGCGACCTCCGAGTAAGTGACGAATTGCAGCCATTGCGGAACTTCTTCCAGCGGCTCGGACTGCATGGCATGATCCAGCTCTCGCCATGCTGTCGCGATAGCACGCCCGAATGCCATTCTGTCACCTAGTATTCCGTACGCCTGCGCCTCACGAACGGCTATCAGAGCATGTATCCGACCTGGTGGCCGACCGCGCATCAAGGTGCGGGCACGATCAGCGAGTTGCAGTGCCTTGTGGGGGCTTCCTCCTCGATTGGCGCGAGCAAGGGAGCTGGATTGATTCGCCGCAATCAGGCAAGTGTGTGCAATGAGGTCATCATCGTTCGCCTCGGTGCCGAGAGCCATGGCATCAGCAAAGCACCGGCGCGCAAGAGGGTGCCGGTCCGCGTCATAGGCCAACCACCCGGCGAGCACGGCGAGTTCTCCGGTCGCCTTGGTGAAGGCGCTGCCAGTAGCGGAATCGAATACACCGGTTTGAAGCCGGTCCAGGGCGTGCGCCAGCTTGTCAACAGCGAAACCGACCAGTTGTGCACCGCCTGTGCGCTGATCCTCCTGACCGAGCGCATCGACTTCGGCCAACAGCCGTTCGGCATCACTCATGCCGATACTCATGCCGATTCGGTCGGCGCTGTCCGGGACAAGCACCGCGACCGCGCCTACCGCGGCTAGCTTGTTGAACTCACGCCGCTTCACATCGTCCTCGACTTCCCGCACATGCATACCGACCGCACCGTCACCAGCATTGGCCGGTTCGGGATGGATGGTTTCTGCCCCGCTAAGAACAGGATGCCCTCCGGTTTTCGGTGGTGCACCTGCCAACTGATGCCAGAACCGCTCCCGCTGCGCCGGTTCGAGGCCGTTGTAGATCGTGTCGAGCGCTTCGGCCGACCGCCCTCTGACCGGACGCTCCGCTGTGGTCCTCTGTTCCCACTTCTGCACAGTCGCAGTCTGAAATCCGACCTTCTCGGCGAACTCCTCTTGTGTCATGCGCAAAGCAACCTCGCGCAGCGCTCGGACTTCTTTTCGTGTCCATGTGCTGACGATCAATACCCACCCCTCGCCCGTGCCCTCCAACGGTCCGTACGAGAAGCGTACGACCTCGAGGCGAGTTGTGTGCCTGGGATCACATGCTCAGCACGGACAAGCTGGAAGAGCCCCGTCGCCGGGTCGATGCGATGCCTTGATCGGCTCCCCGGCGGCGGGCCCACACCAAGGCCGAGCAAGCTGACCAAGAGGTCTAACACCGATGGCACACATATCTTTCGGGGACACACCCCGGTCTCGCTGCCACTTCTACCGGCGCGTGTGTGATTTGCCCGCTGTCATCGACCCGCCGGAGCTGGGGCGCATCATCATGCGCGCGTCGTACGTTGGAGCGTTGACCATGCCCGCTCCGTTGGGTCGAGCCGTAAGGCAAGTCATGCAGCGCCGCCGGGATGCCATTGGGCCGATTGTGGCGCATCCTCGCTCGAACAGGTGGACCTACATTGTGCGGCCGGATCTTCCCGACGACACAAAGCTTTTCGCGGAGATGTTCCGGCTCGACGTGTCGATTGTCCGGGAGGGCGGCACGGTGGCACTGCCGTCGCCCACAGCCGAGTCCGGCGCTGTCCGGCATTGGATAGAGACACCGCAGGACAGATACCGCCCGTCCGGAATGGTTGTAGTCCAGGCCATCCGGGCATGTGCCGATCCAGGCAGGCGATGACGGGAGAAAACGCGATGACTTCTCCGCTGCCGAACGATCCGGATGTACATCTGTCGGTCTTCCTGCACGGCGTCCGGCTCGACTTCACGGCCTGCCTCACCGCCGCGTTGACGTTCATGGAAGACCACCGGAAACGCCACTACGTCGACGCGGTGCACATACTCCCAGATAATGCCGAGGGCTGGCCCAGGTTGCCGAACGAGAGGTTGTACCTGGAACTCTGGAGAGTTCCTTGCCCGCTGGCCGGTGCACGCGCGACACTGACCTGTTCGGACCATGACGAGAAGGAGCTGGGCGTGGGAAATGACGAGCAGTTGACCATCGATCTCGGCGTACCCGTCGAACAAACCGAATGGGGCAAATGGGTAGACCCTGAGCGCCGCAAGGCGCAGGCACAGAAGTTCATGGACCATGCCGGCATAAGCCGCATCCCTTCCGAACCGTGGCCGGAAGACTCGCCGGAGGTGAAACGGCTGGACCCCATCGTCGCGGAGTTGTTCCCGGACCTGGCTACCGCGATGGCTCCGGAGAATGCCGACATGGTGGACGCTTTCATCTGCTTCGTCGGTGAATGCTTCATCAGATTCGCGGGCGCACGATGGTTCGATTGCGAATGGTTCGGCCGAGATTATTCCTTCTACCCGCGCGTGAATCCCGCAGTGGAATGCGACACCTACGACGAAGACGAAATCGTGATGTGGCGACTGGTAGACAGCATGATCGGCTACAACCCCGAAGATCATGACGGCATGTTCTCCTACATTGCCGCTGCAGTGCGCGAATACGCCTCCTACCACGAAGAGAAGCGGCAAGAGGAATCCACCGACCGCACGTGAAGGCTTGATTCTCCACGCCTTCTCACCAGGACACCACGAACACCGGGGGGTGTGTCCAGCTATGCCGGACGGATACGACCGGGACCGCGACAAGGTCAGGAATCATGAGCGCGGCAGAATATTCGAAAACGGCACCGGCCGTTTCTTTAGCGACCGCGAGAACGGATACGTTCAGCAGTCGCGGTTATACCGCGTCGAAGGCGTGGGTAAAACCCGATTCGACAAGATCAAAGACGATCGAGGAATAATCAGCTCCATCGAAGAGAAATCCGGCAGAATCGAGGGAGACAAGGACGAAACTCAGCTCAAGGTGATACGTGCCCTTCTCGCCAATCGTGAGGTGCATCAACACACATTGCGATCCGTCGAAGGCGAATTCATCTCGAGTAAGGCCCAGGAACTCATCAGAGGATTGCTCCGGGATTTCGGGGATCGGTTCACGCACCGGGTCATCTCGCGCGCCGATGCACGCGAGATCTGGGCACGCGGTCTGGCGTTGGAGCGAGGCCAGCAGCTCGAATTGCCCGGTGTCGGCGAGAAGGCGCGGCAGCAGAAGGCGCAACAGCGCGAGCACCGGTCGAAATTAGCGGAGCTGGCGAACAAGGCACGCGAGCGGGCCGAGAAGTTCCGGAATATGCTCCGGTTCCGGGAAGGCGCCGCTCGTGGGCGGGTGGAAGCCCCGCAGCGAGCCGAACACGCCAGGCAAGTCCACGAGCAAGCCGAGCGAGCCAGGCAAGCACCTCGAGCGCCGGAGACCGAGCCCGCACGGGTTGCACGTGAGGCCGCCGAGCGGGTCGCGCGGGAATTCCCAGCGCCCGATCAGCACCAGGAGCGATCGGCCGCCGACACCGAGGAACGGGCGGCCAGAGAGGCGGCCGAGGCCTGTGCGGCAGAACGCGAGGCAGCGGAGAAGCAACGCGCGGCAGCGGAGCAGGAGCGCGAGGCAGCGGAGCAGGAGCGCGCGGAACATCTCGCGCGGCTGCAAGCGCAGGGAATGCCGCCGGAGGTGGTTAAGATTCTCGGGCTCGGTCAAGCGGAACCACCGTCGGCGGCGGTGCGGGAGCCGCCGGGTCATGCTCCGTCAGCTGTGCGGGGGTATTGGCACAGCCAGGATCGGAGCCGGGGAATCGAGCGCAACCGGTAGTCGCACGAGTTCCTGGTCATGGGGTGGGCGATGCCAGGCGGTCCAGCAGCACGGCCGCTTCGGCCCGGACCGGGTCGAGATCACCGGACCAGCCGAGCGTGCGCAGCACCGCCCCAGGGATCGCCCGCTCCGCGTACCTGGGCGCGGTCCCTTCGTCGGAGCGAATGCTGATTACCGTCTCCACCAGACGGAACGGCAGCGATTCGGTGCCCGGCACGTTCACCGCCCCTACCTCGGCCAGCACCTGGGCGGCCAAAGCCTCGTAGTGGCTGCGCAACTCGTCGCGGCGCAGGCGGAAGGCGGCGAAGCGCTCGGTGCGCAGCTCTGGAAGCAGGTACAGCGCACCGAGATTCCAGCGCGACGCGCACAGTTGCCGCACGTCGAACAGCGCCAGCGCGTACAGCCGGACCGGCGGCGGCTCGGATGCCGCCCGCAGCCGGTGCGCCAGTTCGATCGGCGCGGCGACGGTTTCGGCGAGCAGCGCGTCGAGGATGTCGTCCTTGGCCGCGAAGTGGTGGTACAGCGAGGCCTGGCGGATGCCGACGGCGTCGGCGATCGCACGGGTGGAGGTGTTGGCGTACCCGTTGGTGGTGAACAGTTCACCTGCGGCGTCGAGGATCTCGGCGCGCGGCGTCGATCCGCGCCTGCGTCGCTGTTCGAGACGCGGCCGTCCGGGCCCGAGGTTTGCCACGGGTTCATTCTGGCAGGTCGGCGCGGGGAAGCTCTGCCGCGGTGGTCGTGCGCACAGCTCCGTGACGGCGCGCGGTGCGTTTTCTGTCATTTGACAGAAATCCCCGCAACACAGAAGTTACCGAAGGTCTCGAAAGCGATACACGCAGGTCACCGAAAGCGCGATCGCGGCGGCAAAACTATCGCCTGATAGTTATTGGCACGCCGAAGGACCGCCCATGGCCACCACGCTCGCCCCGACCCCGCCGCCCGACCTGACCGGCGACAGCGCCGACCTCGCCCGGTTCGGCTACCAGCCCGTCCTGCACCGCAAGCTCGGCCG
This sequence comes from Nocardia sp. NPDC003726, assembly GCF_053586955.1. NCBI lineage: Bacteria > Bacillati > Actinomycetota > Actinomycetes > Mycobacteriales > Nocardiaceae > Nocardia > Nocardia sp. NPDC003726. The sequence continues at coordinate 141,450 of NZ_JBSFNF010000004.1, forward strand.
CTACGCCTCCTTCGCGGCCGGTTTCTCGTTCGTCTCCATCCTCACCACGATCTTCCAGTTCTTCGGCTTCGGCTATTCGTTCGGCGGAGCCGCCTTCTTCTGGACCTGGCCGATCGTGTTCGCCGGACAGTTCCTCGTCGCGCTCAACTTCGCCGAGCTGGCCGCGCGCTACCCGATCTCCGGCTGCATCTACCAGTGGTCGCGGCGGCTCGGCGGCGAACTCGTCGGCTGGTTCGCGGGCTGGATGATGATCATCGCGCAGATCGTCACGGCCGCAGCCGCGGCGATCGCCCTGCAAGTGGTGCTGCCATCGATCTGGAGCGGATTCCAGCTCGTCGGCACCGACACCGCGCTCACCTCGCCGTCCGGCGCGACCAACGCCGTGCTGCTGGGCAGCATCCTGCTGGTGGTCACCACACTGATCAACGTCATCGGCATCGATCTGATGGCGCGGATCAATTCGATCGGGGTCACCGTGGAGATCGTCGGCGTGCTGGCGATCATCGCGCTGTTCTTCACCCACACCGAGCGCGGGCCCGGCGTGGTACTGGAGACCGACCAGGCCGCGCCGGGGCCCTACTGGGCCGCGTTCCTGGTGTCGGGATTGATGGCGGCTTACGTCATGGTCGGATTCGACTCCGCCGGTGAGCTTTCCGAGGAGACCAAGAACCCGCGCCGGGTCGCGCCGCGCACCATTCTCACCGCGCTGTCGGTCTCGGCGCTCGGCGGCGGGCTGATGCTGCTGGGCGCGCTGATGGCCGCGCCGAGCCTGTCCGACGGCGCGCTGGCCTCCGACGGCCTGGCCTACGTCCTGACCGCGAAGCTGGACAGCCCGGCGGGCAAGGTGCTGCTCGGCTGCGTGGCGGTGGCGATCACCGTGTGCACCCTGGCGATTCAGACCGCGGGCTCGCGGCTGATGTTCTCCATGGCGCGGGACGGGAAACTGCCGTTCGCCCGCAGGCTCGCCGCAGTGCACCCGCGGTACGGCACGCCGGCGCTGCCCGCGATCGTGATCGGCGCGCTCGGCATCGGCCTGCTGGTGCTGAACCTCGGCAACGCCGCGATCTTCGCGACGCTGGCCAGCGTCTGCATCGTCACCCTGTATCTGGCCTACCTGTTGGTGACCGTGCCGCTGCTGATCCGCCGGTTCACCGGCCTGCCGGACGCGGGCACCGACGCGCGGCTGTTCGGGCTGGGCCGGTTCGGCATTCCGGTCAACGCGCTCGCCGTGGTCTGGGGCGTCGCGATGGTGGTGAACCTGGCCTGGCCGCGCGCCGAGGTATACACCCCGGCCGGGGGCGGCTGGTGGATGCTCTGGGCCGCACCGCTGTTCGTGCTGCTGGTGCTCGCCGTCGGTGTTCTGGTGCATCGCTTCGTGGTCGGCTGGTCGCGCGGCGTCGCCGCCGCCGAGCCCGCGCCGCAACCGGCCTGAGCGCCTCCGATGCGGCGGCGCGCCCGGCGCCGCCGCACACCCACACACGCAGCATCCGAAAGGAATCATCGTGACAAGCACTGCGGACACCTCCGGCGCGCGAGCGCACGCACGGGCGCAGGCCGCGGCGGCGGCGATCGCGACTCCCGTGCTCCCCGCCCGGATACCGGCCTCGAAGATCACCTTCGCGCAGCGGATCCCGGCGGACGGTTACGCGAACATCGCGCTCGGACGCGGCACCCGCGTCCGCCTGTCCGACCCGGACGGCGGGGCCTGCGCGCACCTGCTGCTGGTGCGCACCGACGCGCCGTGGGAGCGCCTCAACGTCGCCGACACGGTCAAGGTGCCGTGGCAGGCGTACCTGGGCAGCGGTCATCCGCTGCTGTCGGACCAGGGCCGTGTGCTGGCGACCGTGCTCGCCGACACCTCCGGCCACCACGACACGCTCTGCGGACCGACCGCCCAGGCCCGCCACTCGCTGCGCCTCGCGGGCGCCAAACACGGTTTGGAGCCCAGGGACATCGGGCCGACGGTCTCGTTCTTCCGTGGCGTGCGCGTCGCGCGGGACGGCGCGCTCGTCGCCACCGGCAGCGCCGCCCCCGGCTCTTCGGTGGATCTGCTCGTGCACCTGCCGGTCACCGTGCTGGTCGCCAACTCCGCGCACCCGCTGGACGACCGGCCGGCGACGGACCTCGACTTCGTCGCGTGGGCCGCGCCGGAAGACCTCGCCGTACCCGGCAGCGAAGACCCGGAATACCTCCGGGCGCTGGAGAACACCGAACAAGCCTGGACCGCCGCGCTCACCCTGGAGGCAACCGCATGACCACGACACGCACCGTCGTGCTCGACGAGACCGTTCCGGCCCGCTCGCCTTGGTCGGCGGTGGTCCGGGCGGGCGAACACCTGGAGATCATCGATCTGCACGGCAATCAGGCGGTGGACTGCCTGCTGTACTCGGCGGCCGATCACGCCGACCGCTACAGCGCGCAGGCCACGATCACCGCCCAGCGCAACATCTTCCTCACCACCGGCAGCGTGTTGCTGAGCGACGCGGGCACGGCCCTGATGACGGTGGTGGCCGACGAGGTCGGCAATCACGACACCATCGCGGGCGCCTGCTCTCAGGAATCCAACACGCTGCGCTACGGCCACCACACCCGCCACCAGCACGCCTGCGTGGAGAACTTCCTCACCGAGGCCTTGCGCTGGGGCCTGGGCAAACGCGATCTGGTGTCGAACATCAACTGGTTCATGAACGTTCCGGTCGAGGCCGACGGCACGCTGGGCATCGTGGACGGACTGTCCGCGCCCGGCAAGCGGGTCACGCTGCGCGCCGAGATCGACACGCTGGTGCTGGTGTCGAACTGCCCGCAGATCAACAACCCGTGCAACGGCTTCGACCCGACCCCGGTGCGCATGGTGGTGTCGCGATGACCGTCGTCGAGCTACCGGCGGCCAGGACGGAGCGGGCCACGCGACCCGGCCGGATCGAGGTCGTCCGTCCCGGCATGCTCACCACCGTGCAGGACTGGCCCGGCAGGGTCGGGTACTGGCACATCGGCGTCCCGCCGTCGGGTCCGATGGACGATTTGTCCTTCCGCCTCGGCAATCGCGCGCTCGGCAATGCCGAGGGCGCCGCCGGACTGGAATGCACCCTCGGCGGCCCCGCGCTGCGGTTCACCGCACCGGGGTGGGTCTGTGTCACCGGCGCTCCGGCGCAGGTGACCGTGGACGGTGCGGCCGTGCCGCAGTGGCGGACGGTGCCGGTGCCCGCGGGCGGCGTGCTGGACGTCGGCGCGGTGCGCGGACCGGGGATGCGCTGCTACGTGCTGATCGCGGGCGGTATCGCCGTCCCCGAATACCTGGGCAGCAGCGCCACATTCACGCTCGGGCGCTTCGGCGGCGGCACCGGCGGCGCGTTGCGCGCGGGGGAATCCCTGGCGTTGGGCGCGCACCACGGCCGGGTCGCCACCGCCGTGCCGATGGACGAGCAACCCGTGCTGACCCGGCGCTGGGAACTCGCGGTCACCGAAGGCCCGCACGGCGCGCCCGAGTTCTTCACCCGCGCCGACTTCGAGACCGTCGTCGGCACCGACTACGAAGTGCACTTCAACTCCGACCGCACCGGCGTCCGGCTGATCGGGCCGAAACCGGAGTGGGCACGCACCGACGGCGGCGAAGCGGGATTGCACCCGTCCAACATCCACGACACCCCGTATTCCGTCGGCGCGCTGGACTTCACCGGCGACACGCCCATCCTGCTCGGCCCGGACGGACCGAGCCTCGGCGGTTTCGTCTGCCCGGTCACGGTCGTGGCGGCCGACCGCTGGAAGCTCGGACAGCTCTCGCCCGGCGACAAGGTGCGGTTCGTGCCGGTCCGCGGCGACCGCGCGGCCTCGATCCGGGAGTTCGGGCCCGCGCGCCGGGCCGGGTGGCCGACGGTGCTCTCGGCGGGCGGCGACGGCGACGACGGGGTGCTGCGGCGTTGCGACGTCGATGACGAGACCGCCGTGACGTATCGGCGCGCAGGCGACGACGGCGTGCTCGTCGAATACGGCGCCATGACCTTGGATCTCGGCCTGCGCGCCCGCGTGCACGCGCTGCATCAGCACCTGCTCGCCGCCGGGGTGCGCGGGGTGACCGAGCTGACCCCCGGCATCCGCTCGTTGCAGATCCGGGTCGATCCGCACGTGCTGTCCGTGGCCGCGCTGCTCGATCTGCTCGCCGAGACGGAGGCGCGGTTGCCCGCCTCCGACCAGCTGATCGTGCCGAGCCGGGTCGTCCATCTGCCGCTGTCCTGGGACGATCCGTCCACGCGCGAGGCGATCACCCGCTATATGCACGGCGTGCGCGCCGACGCGCCGTGGTGCCCGTGGAACATCGAGTTCATCCGGCGCATGAACGGCCTGGATTCCGTCGCGGACGTCTACGACACCGTGTTCGGGGCCGAGTATCTGGTGCTCGGCCTCGGCGACGTCTACCTCGGCGCGCCGGTCGCCACCCCCACCGATCCGCGGCACCGGCTGGTCACGACGAAATACAACCCCGCCCGCACCTGGACACCGGAGAATGCGGTCGGGATCGGCGGCGCCTACCTGTGCGTCTACGGCATGGAAGGGCCTGGCGGCTATCAGTTCGTCGGGCGCACCACGCAGGTGTGGAACCACCGAGCCGGTGCGGCCCCGGTTCCCCCTGGCGCGGACCGGGCCGCCTCGGGAGCGGAAACACCCTGGCTGTTGCGCTATTTCGACCGGATCCGCTGGTATCCCGTCGAAGCGGAGGAACTGCTCGACCTGCGTGCCGACTTCGCCGCGGGCAACGCGCGGGTGCGTGCCGAGGACGGCGAATTCCGCTTGGCGGAGTATCGGGCGTTCCTCGCCGAGAACGCCGAATCCATAGAGGCGTTCCGCGCGAAGCAGACGGAAGCGTTCACCGCCGAACGCAATTCCTGGCGTTCGGCTGGGGAACTCGCGGGATGAGGTGTGCGCATAGGTCACGACGGCAACCGACCTCTGCGCAGGAGCGCACCGGACGAACTGTCCACACAGGCCACGACGGCAACCGACCTCTGCGCACGCAGTACACCAGACGAACTATCCACACAGACCACGACGGCAACCGACCTCTGCGCACGAGCGCACAGGGTGAGATCCACATAGCTCACGACCGCGTGCGAGATCGGCGCGCGCGCAGACCGTAAGAGCTCAGCGTAGGTCGCGGAAGAACTCGCGGATGTCGGCGGTGAGCAGCGCGGGTTCCTCCATGGCGGCGAAGTGGCCGCCGCGATCGACGTCGTTCCAGCGCGTGATGGTGTGCTCTTCCTCGGCGTAGCGGCGGATGCCGACGTCGTGGGCGAAGACCAGGGCGGCGGTCGGCACGCCGGAGTTGCGCTTCGGCTCGCCCCACGGCGCGTCCTGGGCGTAGCCGACATAAGCCGACGAGCCCGCGGTGCCAGTGAGCCAGTAGATCATCACGTTGGTCAGCAGCCGGTCCCGGCCGAGGATCTTGTCCGGCTCGACGGTGCGTGGATGGGTCCACTCCCGGAACTTGTCCATGATCCAGGCCAGTTGTCCCACCGGCGAGTCGGTCAGTCCGTAGGCCAGCGCCTGCGGACGGGTGGATTGCACGGCGATGTAGCCGTATTCCTCCCGCATGAACGCCTGCATCCGCCGCACGCGATCGCGCTCCAACTCGGTCAGGCTCGCCAGCTCCGCCTCCGCGCGCGGCAACGGCGGCAGACCGGGCGCGCCGTTGACGTGGACGCCGACGACCTGGTCCGGCGCCGTCCGGCCGACCTCCGGGCTCACCGCCCCGCCGATGTCGCCGCCCTGCACCCCATATCGCTCATAACCGAGCCTGCGCATGAGTTCGGCCCATGCCTTCGCGATCCGTTCGATGGTCCAGCCCGCCTCGGCGACCGGGCCGGAGAAGCCGAAACCCGGCAGCGACGGGATGACCAGGTGGAAGGCGTCGGCCGGGTCGCCACCGTGTGCCCTCGGGTCGCTCAAAGGCCCGATGACGTCGAGGAATTCGGCCACCGATCCGGGCCAACCGTGGGTGAGCAGCAGCGGCAGCGCACCGCTCTCGGGTGAGCGCACGTGCAGGAAGTGGATGTTCTGCCCGTCGATCTCGGTGGTGTACTGCGGATAGGCGTTCAGCTGCGCTTCGGCCGCGCGCCAGTCGTATCCGGTGCGCCAGTGGTCGACCAGTTCGCGCAGCCACGCGGTCGGCACGCCGGTGTCCCAGCCGTCGCCGGGCAGCGGGGCGGGCCAGCGGGTGGCGTCCAGACGAGAACGCAGATCGTCGAGTTGCCGCTGCGGGATGTCGATACGGAACGGTGTGATGTCGTTGGTCATGTCCTCGACGGTATGACCCGGTTAGGACAGTTTCGGCCCTAGCTTTCCGGCACACTTTTCCCATGCTGGAAACCTCGGCGCGGCTGCTGCGCCTGCTGTCGCTGCTTCAGACTCCGCGTGACTGGACCGGCGCCGCGCTCGCCGAACGGCTCGGCGTGGATGTGCGCACCGTCCGCCGGGATATCGACAAGCTGCGCGCGCTGGGTTATCCGGTGGACGCGACGCCCGGCGTTGCGGGTTACCGGCTCGGCGCGGGCGCGCAGCTGCCGCCGCTGCTGTTGGACGACGACGAGGCGGTGGCGGTGGCACTCGGCCTGCGCACCGCGGCGGGCGGCACCATCGCGGGAATCGAGGACAGTTCGCTGCGCGCGCTGCGCAAGCTCGAGCAGGTGCTGCCCGCGCGACTGCGCCACCGGGTCGGCATGCTCCAGGCGGCCATGGTCACCGTGCCAGCGGGCGGCCCGACCGTCGACCCGGACGTCCTCACCGCCGTCGCGGCCGCCATCCGCGACCACCACCGCCTGCGCTTCGACTACCGCGCGCACGACGGCGTCATATCGCTGCGCGTCACCGAACCGCATCGGCTCGCGCACACGGGCAGGCGGTGGTATCTGATCGGCTGGGACGTCGACCGCGCGGACTGGCGGACCTACCGCGTCGACCGCTTGCGGCCCCGCATACCGACCGGCCCCCGCTTCACCCCGCGCGAAGCGCCCGACGCGGACCTGCCCGGGTATCTCTCCCATGGCGTCACGACCGCGCCGTACCGCTACGCGGCCCGCATCACCCTCGGTGTCGCCGCGGAGATTGCCGCCGAGCGCATCGCCCCGACCGTCGGGGTGATCGAGGCGGTGGACGCCGAGAGCTGTGTGCTGCGCACCGGTTCCGATTCGCTGGACGAACTCGCCGTCTACGTCGCGGGCTTCGGTTTTCCCTTCCGGGTGCACGAACCGCCAGAACTTCGCACGCACCTGCGCGAACTCGCCGCGCGCCTCGGCGCGGCGGTCGACTGACCTCGCTCAGACCGGTACGGCGGCGACGGCTTCGATCTCGCATACAGCGCCGGGCACGGCGAAGCCCGCCACCTGCGCGACCGTGATGGCGGGCGGGTTCGGGCGGCCGCCCCACACTTCGCCGAACGCCGCGAATCCGTCTCCCAAAGGCTCGCCCTCACGGATCAGGATCGTCCACTTCACCACGTGCTCGAGGGAAGCGCCCGCGGCGGCGAGGCAGGTCTGCAAGTTGGCGAGCGCTTGACGCGCCTGCTCGGCGACGCCGGGACCGACCACACGCCCGGAGGAGTCGACCCCGTTCTGCCCGCCGACATAGATCGTGTCCGCCGCGGCCGACACCCGCACTACCTGGGTGAAAGCCGGGTTGCTGTGCATGGAGGCGGGATTGATGTGCGTGGTGATCGTCATGCCAGCACTGTAACCAGTTAAACTGGTGTCATGCAATCCCGCGCCAGCCTGCCACCCGATCTGCGCCGCCGCTTCCGCACCGGGCGCGCCGCCCTCGACCTCGCGCACACCGGAGGCGAGGGCGAGCTCGCGGCGTGGGAGATCGTGCACACCGTCGAGGACCTGCGCCGCTTCCTGGCGGTCATCCTCGAACTCGACGAGCTGAACGCCGACGAAGCGGATCTGCCGACGATGCGCGCCCTGCGGGCCGCGATCACCAGCGCCGCGTACGGCCTCGCCGCCGGAGAACCGCTGCGGCCGGACGACATCGCGGCGATCAACGCCGTCGCCGCGCAGCCTCCACTGATCCCGCAGCTGCGCGGCGACGCCACCGCGGGATACGCGCGCCCGACGGCGGCGGCCGCCTTGTCCACGCTGGCCAGGGACGCCATCGACCTGTTCGCCGGTCCGCTGTCCGCCCGCATCCGCGTCTGCGCCGCCGACGACTGCGGCCTGCTGTTCGTCGACGCCTCGCGTCCCGGCCGCCGCCGCTGGTGCTCGATGGACCGCTGCGGCAACCTCAGCAAGGTTCGCCGCTACCGCGAGCGGGAGTGACCCCGGGTGTCACACTCCCCGCTCATGCGTCGTCGTCTCGGTGAAGCGATGGGAGCGCCCCATCGGCACCGACGAGATCGGAGACAGTCATGACCGCGAAGATCCTGGTCACCGGCGGCACGGGCACCCTAGGTCGTGCGGTGCTCCCGCTGCTGCGCGACGCGGGCGCCGACGTGCGCGTGCTGAGCCGCACCGAACGTCCGGCGAAGGATGGCCTCGAGTTCGTCACGGGAGACCTGTTGGGCGGCACCGGCATCGACGCCGCGGTGGCGGGAGTCGGCACCATCCTGCATCTGGCGGGCGACGCGAAGGGCGACGACGTGGCGACCGCGAATCTGCTGCGCGCCGCCACGGCCGCGGGCGTCGGGCACATCGTGTACATCTCGGTCACCGCCGCCGAACTGCTTCCGATGACCTACTTCCGCGCGAAGTTCGCCGCCGAGCAGGCTGTCGCCGAGTCGGGCATTCCCTTCACCACGCTGCGCGCCGCGCAATTCCACGATTTCGTGCCCGAGCTGGTGGACTCGATGCTGAAATCACCGGTGCTCCCGGTGCTCGGCGGAGTGCGGCTGCAACCGGTGCACGTGCGCGAGGTGGCGGCGCGGCTGGCGGAGCTGACGGCAGGCGCGCCCGCCGGACGGGTCCCCGATCTGGTCGGGCCCGAGGTGATCGGCATGCGCGAGCTGGTGCGCGACTACGTGGCGCTGCTGGGCAAGCGGCGCGCGCTGCTGACCGTCCGGGTGCCCGGCAAGGCGGGCCGGGTCTACCGCGCGGGCGGGAACCTGGTGACCGACGGGGCTGATGTCGGCAAGCTGACCTGGGCCGACTATCTGGCGGAGCGCCGGGGCGCGGTCTCGGCCGGATGACCCGGCGTCCGGCTCAGACGACGATCACTGCCTCCGGGACGGGCTCGCCCGCGACCTGACCCGATCACGGCCTGCCGCCCTCAGCGCATCACCCCGCGCCGGTGAAACCCGCTGGTCGAGGGGAACGGAGGGTCACGATGCGACAACGACACGGGGCCCCACCGGATACACCGGCGCTGAGCTGGGCTTCTGCTCTACTCTCCGGGGATGGGCGCTGCGCTCGGTGATCTGCTTCCCTTGGCGGTGGGGGTGGCGATCTCCCCGATCCCGATCTTGGCCGCGATTCTGATGATCCTGGCGGCGCACGCCGGCGCGGCCGCCCGTGGGTTCGCGCTCGGCTGGGTGGCCGGGATCGCGGCGGCCACCGCGATCGTGGTGTTGCCGGCCGGTCCGTTGGGCGGGGCCGGTGACCGGCAGCCCTCGGCGGCGGGGTCGTGGGTGCGGATCGTGCTGGGGGTGCTGTTGCTCGGATTGGCCATCGCACAGTGGCGTTCCCGGGCCGATACCGCGGTGCCGGGCTGGATGCGCGCCATCGACCAGCTCACCATCGTGAAGGCCACCGTGCTGGGAGCGGCGCTTTCCGCGGTGAATCCCAAGAACCTGCTGCTGTGCCTGTCCGCGGGCGTGGTGATCGGTTCGGCCGGAATCAGCGTCGGCGAGCAGGCGGTCGCGGTCGTCGTGTTCACCGTGCTCGCCGCCTCCAGCGTGGTAGCGGTGGTCCTCGGTTACAGCCTCGCCGCCGATCGGCTCCGCGAACCCCTGGAGTGGACCCGAGGCTGGCTGCAAGCCAACAACCATGTGGTGATGGCCCTGGTGCTCGCGATCATGGGCGCGGTCGTAACCGGAAGAGGCATCAGCGGACTCTGAAGCAGGTGGACGAGCTCAATCCATCCGGAACGTGGCATCCGGGTTCGCGGTGTCCCGCACGATCCGCAGCGCCTCGGACAACGCCGCGAGCTGTTCGGGCGTGAGCAATCCGACGAACCAGCGGTCGACGGCGGCGAGGTAGTCCGGCAGCACCTGCGCCAGCCGCGCCGCGCCTGCCTCGGTGAGCACCGCGTACGCGCTGCGCCGATCCCCCGGGTCCAGTTCCCGCTCCACCAGGCCGGCGCGGGCCAGCCGATCGACGAGCCGGGTGACCCCGCTGGTGGACAGCGCGGTCTGCACCGCGAGCTCCGTCATGCGCAGCCGCCGCCCCGGCGAACGACTCAGCCGCATCAGGGCGTTCAGATCCAGTCCGGACAGCCCGTGCGCCTTCCACACCTGCTCCAGCTTGGCGAGCACACCGCCGTGTGCCTCGAACAGCAGACCCATCGTGGTCAGGCGCGGATCTTCGAACAGCTCCGTCACGTCCATATGGCAAACCTAGCGCAAAGTTTTGCTGCGGATAGTTGACATGAGGAATAAGTCACCGTAGAAATATGCGTGAGCAATATTCCTCGCGTCAAATACTGGAGGTTCCCATGTCGTCGACCGCCTGGATCGCCGGATTCCGCTCCGCGGTGATTCGCCCGGACGAGCAGATCAAGCTCGCGGAGCCGCGCGCGTTCACCGACCAGACCGTGCGCCAGGTGCTGCATCTGGCGGGCGGTGGCGCGCGAGTGCGGGTCGGGCTGACCAATCGCTACGGGAAGACACCGCTGACGATCGGCGCTGCCAGGGTCGCTCTCCGCAAAACAGGCAGCGAGATCGTCGCCGAGACCGATACCGCGTTGCGGTTCGACGGGGCCGAGCAGGTGATCATCCCGGTCGGCGGCGAAGTGTTCAGCGACCCGGTGGATCTGGCCGCGCCCGCGGGTGCGGATCTGACGCTGAGCCTCTACCTGCCCGGCCCGACGGGGCTCGCGACCTACTCCCACCAACCCGGCGAAATCGCTTACGTCGCCGCCGGAAACGTCGCGACCGCGACCGCTTTCGGCGACGCCGGCGAGATCCCCGCGCGGTTCTACGTCACGGGCGTCGACGTGCTCGCGCCCGCGCGGACGCCGGTGGCCGTCGCGTTCGGCGATTCGTGGTTCGAAGGTTTCGGTACCACCGTGGGCGCCAACCACAGGTCGGTGGACTACCTCAACGCGCGACTGGACCGAGGCTGGGTGGTCAACCAGGGCATCTCGGGAAATCGCCTGCTCACCGACGAGATCGGCGAGCCGGGACTGGAGCGTTTCGAGCATGACGTGCTCGCCGTGCCCGGCGTGACGAGCGTGCTGATCAACTTCGGCATCAACGACCTCATCCTGGGCGGGATGGCGGGACAGCCGCCCGCGACCGCCGAGGAACTGATCGCGGGCTTCACCGCCATCGCGCGGCGCGCGCACGCGGCGGGGCTGCCCATCCACGCCGCGACCATCGGTCCCTACGGCGGCTGCGTCTACGAGGGCCTGCCGATTGCCGAGACGTTGCCGACCCGCCGCCGGGTGAACGAATGGCTGCGCGGCACCGACGTTTTCGATTCGGTGTTCGACGTCGCCCGCGCGGTCGAGGACCCGCAGCGGCCGGACTTCATCCGACCCGATCTCGACAGCGGCGACGGTATGCACCTCAACGACGCGGGCGCTCGCGCCATGGCCGAGACGGTTGACCTCACAGCCCTTTTCGGCCGGGATGCGGCCGAACGCTAAGGTTGCAGACCGCGCAGCACGATCTCGACTCCCCCGCGGAATTCGTCGTCGGCCGACATGCCCTTGGCCTGGCCCGCGGTCTGGGCCAGATGCGGGTATTTCTCCGGGGGCAGCTCGGCCAGCACCATCGTTCCCTGACCCGGCAGTGGCGCGTAGTGCTTGTTCTGCAGGTAGCCGATCAGGAAGGCGATCAGGGTGCGCTGGGCGATGACGCGGGCGGGCCCGGTGAAGCCGCCCTCGGTGAGCACGGCGAGCATGGATTCCATCACGCGCAACGACTCGACCGCCGACTGCCTGCGCCGCAACACGATAGGCACGGCGGCCGGATGGGCCGAGAACCCGTCCCGGATGTTCTCGAGCAGCACCGTCACGCGTTCTCGCCAGTCGCGGCCGTCCGGGAGCGTGGTGTCGATCGCGGCGAACACTTGGTCAGCCACCAGCACCTCGAGTTCGTCGCGATCGCGCACGTAGCGGTACAGGGCCATGGTGGCCATACCCAGCTCCTTGGCCACCGCGCGCATGGTCAGCGCCGAAGACCCCTCGCGGTCGAGCACGGCGAGGGCCGCCGCGGCGAGATCGGCGGTGGTCAGCGAGCGCGGGCGGGGCACGGATTGACAGCGTACGCGTTACGCGCATACTGGTCGTAGGCGTACAAAGTACACCTACGAAAGGAGCCCTGATGTCGCTGCCGACCGCTGTTCCGGACCGGACACTGGTCACCGTCTCCGGTGCACAAGTCCAGGTGCCGGACCCGGATCGCCTGATCCACCTGCAATTCCGTCGTTTCGCCGGATGCCCGGTGTGCAACCTGCACCTGCGTTCGATCGTCACGCGGCACGCGGAGATCGCCGCCGCGGGCGTCCGCGAAGTGATCGTCTTCCATTCCAGCGCGGCGGAACTGCGCAAGTACACCGCTGAACTGCCGCTGGAGTTCATTGCCGATCCGGACCGGAAGCTCTACCGCGAGTTCGGCGTCGAGACCTCGCCGCGCGCCCTGCTCGACCCGCGCGGCTGGCCCGCCATCCTGCGCGGTGTCGCCCACGACGCCTACGCGACCCTGCGCCGCAAGCAAGCCGCCCCGCCCACCAAACCCGAGGGCGGCAGTCTCGGGCTGCCCGGCGATTTCCTGATCTCCCCCGACGGACGGGTGCTCGCGGCGAAGCACGGCGCGCACGTCAACGACCAGTGGTCGGTCGACGAACTGCTCGCGCTCGTCCCGGCGGAGCGGCACGCGTGAGAATCGCCGAGAGACCCTTGCCTGCGCGGGCATTCGCGGTGATCCCGGCCGGGCTGCTCGCGGGGGCATTCGGTTACGGGGCGGTCAATGTCCTGTACGCGTTCCGCAAAGTCCCCTTGGATGTGCGCTTCACCTTCCACACCGCGCTGATGAGCGTCAACGGCGTGGTCATGCAGTCACTGATGGGCCTGACCATCCTGAGCGCCCTGGTACTCGCCATCCGCTCCACCGGCCGCGCACGCCTGCTCGCAGGCACCGCGAGCGCCCTCGCCGTCGCGGCCTTCCTGATCACCCGCCTCGGCAACGTCCCAATCAACCAGAAGATCAAGGTCTGGGCAGTCACCGGCCCGCCCGCCGACTACGCCGAAATCCTCGGCCGATGGGAAACTTTCCACATCGCCCGAACCACCTGCGCCCTGGTGGCCTTCACACTCCTCGTAACCACCACCCTCCGCCCCACCAACCCCTGAACCATTCCGCGAGTGGCACATGGTGGAGGGGCTTCTCGCGCTTCGCCGCGATGATGTGCCACTCGCGGGCCGGGCGTCAGGGCTGTTCCAGGATGTCGAAAGGGATGGTTGCTTCGACCGGGTCGTCGAGGAGCAGGACGCGGCGGTGGACGGTGTGGGCGAGATAGCGGCGGCCGGACCAGTCCAGACGGTATTCCTCGATCTCCTCGATGCGTTCTTCCTTCTGATCCAGCCGGACGATCAGGTACCGAGGAATTCCGGCGGCAGCGTACTGGATTCGCTTGTCGGTGATATCGGCGTCGATGGTCGATACGGAGGTCACCTCGACTATCAGCAAGATATGGTCACGCACGGTGTTGACGTCGTAAGGCTCGCAGTCCCGGATCCAGATATCGGGATAGCGGATGTTCAACCGCCGATCCGCCGCCGCGGCTTCCGCGTCGGCGAATCGAGCGGCCACATCGGAGTCCACGACCATACACGGCCCGCCATCGCGTCGAGCTGCCTCGAGCATTCCGGCCAGCCGCCGCACCACACGGCTGTGCACGGGGCTTTGGGCCATCAGTCGCACTACGCGCCCGTCGACGATCTCGATGTCGCCGAGCCCGGCAGTCGCCCCATCGGCGAACTGCTCGGCCGTCACACGCGGGGCGTCGTCGGGACCGCTCATAGCGCACATCATTGCAGTTCGCGCCGGACCGGACCACGGGCTCGGCTGATGGCCCCCCGGCGGCGAGAGGAACCGCCCGTCACCACACTGCGGAGATTCCGCTACAGCGAGGTCAGGGCAGCAACGTCTCCGGGTCGAACGTGAAGTCGAAGGGACTGCGCAGAGTGACCGTGTTGCCCGCGGACACCCTGTGGGTCAGCTCATAGTTGCGGGCGGCACCGAGTTCGTACGTGAACAGAACGGGGAAGGACTCGCCCGGTAGCTGTCCTTGGAACGGTTCGGGCTCCAAGCGCCAATAGTTTCTGACGCCCGCCTCTGCATAAAGAATGGGTTTGACGAGCCTGTCGGACATCATCGTAGATCTCGATACCACCTCGACTGCGAGCTTTATCCGGTCGGCGGGAATCCCCTTGCCGTTCGGATCGATCGGGCCGACCGCGACCACCAGGTCCGGTATCGGCTCGTCGTCGCCGGAACGCAGCCCGATGCCGGTTAGCACGATATGGTTTGGCGGCGATACCGCATCCAGAGCCCGGACGAGCGATTTTATCAACCACTGATGCCTTGGCGTAGGCACGGCATTCACGACAAGCTGACCGTTCAGGACCTCGTAACGAAGACCGTTCTCGGGCATGTGATCGAGATCGGCGGCCGTCCACCTGTCGCCGCGTGGAACCGGCATCGTGTCGAACCTCCCGACTTCGTCGAACGACGGCGACACGGCAGTCGCCGGTCGGGCGGACCGACCTGACCCACATCCACCAGGCTGATCAGGCCGAGTGTCGACGGTCGATCATATCTGTCCACGTGAACCGACGAGCCCCTCCCGCGTTGGGTGGGGCTCGTCGGTTTCAACCGGGACCTACTCCGCGGTCACGATCGTGATCTCCTCGCCCGCCGCGTCGGTCGCTTCGCCCGGACCCGCGAACCAGTGGGTGACCTCGCCCTCAGTGAGGTCGGTTTCCAGGTCGCCGGTCGGCAGGACGGACAGGGCTCCCGCGGTGGCGGAGGTCAGGAACTCCATGATCGCGGGGCGGCCGGACAGTGCCGTGGTGTACGTGGTCGACTCGTAGTCGATCTCGTGCTCCTCGCGGACGCGTTCGGCCTCGTCCAGCGCCTCGGACTGGGTGATCGCGACGACCCCGTTCGCCGTGGTGACGACGAACGCAGGATGTTCCTCGCCGAGCGGGCGGACCCGGTCGGCGTAGGACACCGGGTGCGCGGCCGCCGCGTCGATGTCGGCCCGCACCTGGGCGTCGTCGAGCGCCAGCCAGCGAATGTCGCTGTCGGCCACCGGCGACCCGATGCCGAACGCGGCGCAGGCCGCGGTCAGCGCCTCGGCGGTGAGGTCGCCCGCGAACAGGCATGCCGCACCGGCCTTCTGCACCGCCCAGGCCGCGACCACCGCGTCCACCGAACGCGGCAGCGTCACCGCCACCACGTCGCCCGGTCCGGCGCCGCGGTCGATGAGCACCCGGGCCAGCTGCGAGGAACGCCGGTCCAGCGCGTGGAAGGCGACCTCGTCCTCGCCGGCCAGCAGCGCGGGCGCTTCCGGGTCCTCTTCGACGACCTCGCCGAGCACCTTGGCCACCGTGCGCGCGCCGACCCGGCCCACCGGCTCCGGCGTGGCAGCCGCCGCCGTGACGCCGGATTCGGCCAGCAGGCGGGCGCGTTCGCCTTCGTCGAGGATGTCGATGTCCCCGACCAAGGCGTCCGGATCGCCGAGCAGCGCGTCGAGCACCCGGACCAGCCGCTCGGCGAGCGTCTCGACCTCTTCGGCGGTGAACCGGCTGCCCAGGTACTTCAGGGTCAGCTCGATGGTGGCCTCGGACATCACCAGCAGCGTCATCGGGTAGTGCGTGGCGTCGTTGACGCCGACACCGGTCACCGACATGCCGTCGATCGAACTGGCGGCCGAGATCGCCTCCTTGTCCATCGGATACGACTCGAACACCAGCAGCGTGTCGAACAGCGACCCGGTGCCCGCCACCCGCTGGATGTCGGTGAGGCCCACGTAGTGGTGCTCGAGCAGGCCCGCCTGGTCACCCTGCAACCGCGCCAGCAGTTCGCCGATGCTCTGGCGGTCATCGATGCGCAGCCGCACCGGCAGCGTGTTGATGAACAGACCCACCATCGACTCGACGCCGGGCAGCTCGGCCGGGCGGCCGGACACCGTCGCGCCGAACACCACGTCGCCGCGGCCGGTGAGCCGTCCGAGCAGGATGCCCCACGCGGCCTGTACCAGCGTGTTCACCGTGACGCCGAGTTCGGCGGCGTGCTTGGTGATCCGGCGCGTGCGGTCGGCGTCGAGTTCGGTGACGACCTTGCCGATCTCGTAGGTCTCCGCTCCGCGCGGCTGCGGCGCGAGCTGGGTGGGTTCGTTGACCCCTTCCAGCGCCGCCGCCCAGGCACGCAGCGACGCGTCCCGGTCCCGCCCGGCCAGCCAGCCGAGGAAGTTGCGGTAGGGGGTCACCCGCGGCAGCGCGGCTTGGTCGCCGCGCACCGCGTACAGCACCAGCAGGTCCCGCATGAGCAGCGGCATCGACCAGCCGTCCAGCAGGATGTGGTGGGTGGTGATGGCCAGGTGCCATTGCGCGGCATCGCTGCGGAACAGCGTGAACCGCATCAGCGGCGGGGTGGCCATGTCGAAGTGCGTCGCCTGATCGGCCGCGACCTGCCTGCGCAGCTCGGCGGTCCGCTCGTCGGCGGGCAGCTCGGTGAGATCCACCTCGCGCCACGGCGCTTCGACCCGGTCCAGCACCACCTGCACGGCCTGTCCGTCGGCGTCGGTGACGAACGCGGTGCGCAGGTTCGGGTACCGGTCGATGATGCCCTGGGCCGCCGCCCGCAGCCGCGCCACGTCCAGCGTGCCGCCCAGGTCCACCACGGCCTGCATGGTGTACACGTCCACGGTGGACTGGGTCATCATCGCGTGGAACAGCAGACCCGACTGCAGCGGCGACAGCGGCCACACTTCCGACAGCGCCGGGTATGCCTGTTCCCACTGCTCGATGTCCTGCTGCCCCACCCGCACCAGCGGCATGTCCGACGGCGTGAAACCGCCCGCGTCCGGCCGCCGCGCGTGCGTGGCCAGCGCGGTGAGCGCGGCGACGAACAGGTCGGCGAACTCCTGGACCCGTTCCCTGGTCAGCAGACCGGTCGGGAAGGCGAACGACGCGCCCAGCCGCGGACCCTCGTCGGAGTCGGTGACGATCGCGTTGATGTCGATCGTCGCGTTGGCGGGCATGTCGAGGTCCATGTCGACATCCAGCTGACCGAGGTCGGCCACCGGCACCCAGCCGATCTCGGCGAGCTGTTCGGGGATCTCCCCGGCCGACATCCGGCCCAGGTAGTTGAAGCTGATCTGCCCGGACGAGCCGAGGGTCGGCGCGGTCTCCGGATTCAGCTGCCGCAGCAGGCCGTAGCCCAGACCCTTGTCGGGCACCGCGAGCAACTGCTCCTTGATCGACTTCACGATCTCGCCCAGCGCGGCGCCACCGGCGAACGCGTCGGCGAGGTCGGCGCCGGCCAGATCGAGCCGGACCGGGTAGGCCGAGGTGAACCAGCCGACCGTGCGCGACAGGTCCGCGCCCGGCACGACGTCCTCTTCCCGGCCGTGGCCTTCCAGCTTGATCAAGGCGGCATCCGGGCCGTCGCCGCGCCAGCGGGCGACCGTCATGGCCAGCGCCGTGAGCAGGCCGTCGTTCACACCGCCGCGGTAGAGGCCGGGGATCGCGGTGAGCACCGCGTCGGTGACCTCGGCGGGCACGGTGACCTCGACCCGCTCGACGGTGGCGAACGTGTCCACCGCCGGATCGAACGGACGCTCACCCAGCAGCGGATCCGGCGTGGCCGTGACCTGCTGCCAGAACGGCAGTTCCGCGACCCGGTCCGGCGCGCTCGCCGCCTCGACCAGGCTGTGCGCCCAGCGCCGCATGGAGGTGCCGTTGGCGGGCAGCGTCACCGGCTGACCGGCGACCAGCTGCGACCAGGCCACCGCCAGATCCGGGATCAGGATGCGCCAGGACACGCCGTCGACCACGAAGTGGTGCGCGACGATCAGCAGCACGTCCCGCCGCTCGCCCTCGAAGGCGAACCAAACGAACTGCGCCATCGACGCTTCCGCCGGATCGAGCCTGCCCAGCGCACCGTCGAGCGCTTCGGTGGCAACCCGTGCCAGCTCCGCTTCGTCGGTGTCGGCGGCCAGGTCGACCCGCCGCACCAAGGCGTCGACGTCGACCGCGCCGTGCGGCAGCGCTTCGAACGTCCAGTCCGCGCCGGTGCGGCGCAAGCGCGACCGCAGCACGTCGTGGTGGTCGAACACCGCCGCGATGGTGGCGACCAGGGTCTCCCGGTCGATGCCTTCGGGCAGCCGCAGCGCCATGGTCTGCGAGAACCGCTGGTAGGTCGAACCGCTCGCGAGGATCTGCCGCATGATCGGGGTCAGCGGGATCTCGCCGACACCGCCGCCGGGCAGTTCCTCCAGCCGCGTCTGTTCCGTGCCCGCGCCCAGCGCGGCGACCTCGGCCAGCGCGGCCACACTGCGCCGCTCGAACACGTCGCGCGGAGTGAACAGCACGCCACGCGCCTTGGCCCGCGAAACCAGCTGGATCGACAGGATGGAGTCGCCGCCGAGCGCGAAGAACGAGTCGTCCAGACCGATCTGGTCGACGCCGAGCACTTCGGCGAACACCTCGGCGATGACGGCCTCGACCTCGCTGGCCGGCGCGCGGAACTCGCGCGGAGCCAGCTCGGGCTCGGGCAGCGCCTTGCGGTCCAGCTTGCCGACCGGGGTCAGCGGGATCTCGTCGATCACCACGATCGCCGTCGGCACCATGTGCGGCGGCAGGGTGCGCGAGGCGTACTCCGACAGCCTCGCCGTGTCGATCTCCCGGCCCGGCGCGGCCAGCACGTAGGACACCAGGATCGTCGCGCCCGCGTCGGTCTTGCGGCCGATGGTGATCGCGTACTCGACGTCGGAGTGGCCGGCCAGCACGGTGTCGATCTCGCCGAGCTCGATACGGAAGCCGCGGATCTTCACCTGGAAGTCCGAGCGGCCCACGTAGTCGAGCTGCCACGGCACCGAAGGCAATGCGGCGTTGCCCGCGCGCTCGCCCGGTTCGGCGAACCAGCGCACCACGTCACCGGTGCGGTACATCCGCGCGCCCTCGTCGCTCCACGGGTTGGCGACGAACCGTTCCGCGGTGAGGTCGGGGCGGTTGTGGTAGCCGCGCGCCAGCGCGCCACCGGCCAGGTACAGCTCGCCCGCGACGCCAGGCGGCACCGGGTTGAGCCGGTTGTCGAGCACGAGCGCGGACATGCCGCGCACCGGACGGCCGATGGTGATGTGCCTGCCCGGGCTGAGCTGGGCGTACGACGAGATGATCGTCGTCTCGGTCGGGCCGTAGGCGTTGAAGTACTTGCGGCCCGGCCACCACTTGGCCAGCAGTTCCGGCGTGGTGACGTCACCGCCGACCGAGGCCACTTCGAGCGCCTCCATGCCTTCCGGATCGACCGTGCCGAGCACCGCGGGGGTGATGATGGTGTGGCTGACCCGCTCGGTGCGCAGCAGCTCCGCCAGGTCCGGTCCGCCGATGATGGTCGATGGCACGACCACCAGCGTCGCGCCGGTGTAGGCGGCGCACAGCCATTCCAGCACCGACGGGTCGAAGCTCGGCGAGCAGATGTGCAGGAACCGGTGGTGCGATTCCAGCTGGTACAGATCCGCCGCGACGCCGACCAGGCCGCCCATGCCCGCGTGGGTCACGGTGACGCCCTTGGGCATACCGGTCGAGCCGGAGGTGTAGATGACGTACGCCGGGTGGCGCATCGCCAGCGCGGCGTTGCGGTCGGCATCGGTGATCTGCTCGCCGGACTCGCGCTCGATCAGCTCGCCGAGCGCCGGGTCGTCGATGCGCAGCCACTCCACGTCGCGCGGCAACCGGTCGACGTACTCGCTGGCGGTGATGCCGATGACCGCGCCGGAGTCGTTGACCATGTGCCGCATGCGGTCTTCGGGGTAGGTCGGGTCGACCGGCACGTGCGCGCCGCCCGCCTTCGCCACCGCCCAGAACGCGGCGACCATCTCGTAGGAGCGCGGGAACGACAGCGCCACGATGCGCTCCGGCCCGACACCGCGCGAGATGAGCACCCGTGCCAGGCGCGAGGAGTACTCGTCCAGTTCGCGGTAGGTGATCGACCGGCCCTGGTAACGCACCGCGATCTGGTCCGGGTCCAGCCGCGCGCCGTGCTGCAGCAGGTCCGGCAGCAGGCCGGTGGCCATGACGTCCTCGCCTGCCACGTGCGTGAGCAGGTGGTATTCGGCCGCGTCCAGCAACGGCAGGTCGCCGATCGGGGTCTCGCGGTCGGTGGCGATCGCGGTGAGCAGCCTGGTGAACCGCTCGGCGAACACCCGCACCGTCTCGTCGTCGAACAGGTCGCGCGCGAAGGAGAACTCCGCGTACATGCCCGCGTCGTCGGGGTTCTCCCCGGCTTCGCGGATGGTCAGCGACAGGTCGAACTTGGCGGTGTCCACGTCGAAGTCGACCGCGCCCACGTGCAGCCCCGGCAATTCGAAGCTGCTCTCGGGCAGGTTCTCGAACGACAGCGCCACCTGGAACAGCGGGTGCCGCGCGGTGGAGCGCTCCGGGTTGAGCAGTTCCACCAGCCGCTCGAACGGCAGGTCCGCGTGCGCGAACGCCTGCAGGTCGGCGTCCTTGGTGCGGGCCAGGAACTGGTCGAAGGTCAGGTCGCCCTCGACGTGCGAGCGCAGCACCAGGGTGTTGACGAACATGCCGATCACGTCGTCGAGTTCGGCCTCGCCGCGGCCCGCGATGGGGGTGCCGACGGCGATGTCGTCGGTGCCGGACATGCGCGCAAGGAACAGCGCCAGCGCGGCGTGCACGACCATGAACAGCGTCGCGTTCTGCTGTCTGGCGATCTCGGTGAGCTTGCCGTGCAGCTCGCCGGAGATCGGGAACACCACGCGCCCGCCCGCGAAGGACTGCGTCGTCGGACGCGGCCGGTCGGCGGGCAGGTTCAGCTCGTCGGGCAGCCCGGCCAGCGCGGTGCGCCAGTACTCGGCCTGCTGGGAGATCAGGCTCTCCGGGTCGTCCTCGGAGCCGAGCACGTCGCGCTGCCACAGGCTGAAGTCGGCGTACTGCACCGGCAGCGGCGCCCAGCCCGGTTCCACACCGGCCGAACGGGCCGCGTAGGCCAGCATCACGTCGCGGGTCAGCGGGCCCATCGACCAGCCGTCGGCGCTGATGTGGTGCGCGACGAACACGAGCACGTATTCGGTCGGGGCGACGCGGAACAGCTTGGCCCGCAACGGGACCTCGGTGGTCACGTCGAATCCGGCGGAGATCACCTCGATGATCCGGTGCCGGATGTCCTCGGGCGCAACCGCTTCCGGCCGCAGGTCGGGCATGGCCCGCTCGACGGGCACGATGACCTGGTGCGCGGCGCCGTCCTGTTCGGGGTAGACGGTGCGCAGGGTCTCGTGCCTGGCGATGACGTCGCCGACCGCTGCTTGCAGCGCTGCGACATCCAGCTCGCCCGTGAGCCGCACGGCCACCGGGATGTTGTTCACCGCCGATGCGGTGTCGAACTGGTTGAGGAACCACATGCGCTGCTGGGCCAGCGACAGCGGGATGTGCTCCGGACGCGGACCGGCGACCAGTTCGCGGCGGCCACCGGCGCCCGCGTGCTGCTCGACCTTCGCGGCCAGTCCGGCGACGGTGGAGGCTTCGAACAGCACACGCACCGGCACACGAGCATCCAGCGCAGCGCCGATCCGCGCCGCGACCTGCGTCGCCAACAGCGAGTTACCACCGAGCGCGAAGAAATCGTCGTCCGCGCCGACACGCTCCACACCGAGCACCTCGGCGAACACGTTCGCCACGATCTCCTCGATCGGCGTCGACGGCGCACGGAACGCCTGAACCTCGAACTCGGGTTCCGGCAACGCCTTACGGTCGAGCTTGCCGTTGACATTCAACGGCAACGCATCCAGGACCACGAACGCCGCGGGCACCATGTACGACGGCAACCCAGCGGTGAGTTCGGACTTCACCTGGGCCACATCGACACCGGCCTCGGCATCACTCGCCACCAGATAGGCCACCAAACGGTCGCCGGTCTTGGGATCGGACTTCGCGATCACCGCTGTCTGCGCGATCTGCGGCAGCGCCAGCAACGCAGCCTCGATCTCACCCAACTCGATACGGAAACCTCGGATCTTCACCTGGAAGTCCGTACGACCCCGGTACTCGAGTTCACCCGTGCTGGTCCACGCGACCAAGTCACCCGTGCGGTACATCCGCTCACCGGGTTGGAACGGATTGGCCACGAACCGATCCGCGGTCAGATCCGCACGACCGAAGTAGCCCCGCGCCAACTGCGCACCAGCGAGGTACAGCTCGCCGGAGACGCCGTCCGGCACCGGCCGCAGCCGGGAGTCGAGGACGTAGACCTGGCTGTTCCATTCGGGCGCGCCGATCGACACGGAGGTCTCGTCGGCGAGGGTGACCCGGTGGCTGGTGATCGACACCGCCGCCTCGGTCGGACCGTACAGGTTGAACAGCTCCGTGCGCGGGTGTTCCCGCAGGAACCGCTGGGCGACCGACCCCGGAAGGGCTTCACCGATCGCGAGCACCCGCCACAGCGAGTTCGGCAGACCGGCGGTCAGCAGCGCGTCCAGCATGGACGGCACCACATGCAGGGTGGTGACCCACTCGCGAGCCATCAACTCGTTGAGGTACGCCGGGTCCCGGTGACCGTCCGGGGAGGCGATCACCAAGCGACCGCCGCAGACAGCGGCCGACCAGAACTCCCACACCGACAAGTCGAACGTCGCCGCCGTCTTCAGCAGAATCGCATCCGCCGCATCCAAACCGAACTCGACACTCTTCCACTGCAACTGGTTCGCGATCGCCCCATGCGGAACCGCCACACCCTTCGGACGACCCGTCGAACCAGACGTGAAGATCACATACGCCGTGTTCTCCGGACGCAGAGGTGCGACCCGATCGGCATCCGTGACCGGCGTGGCATCCACACCCGACAGATCCAGATCATCAATCCGCACCACCGGCGCGACATCAGTGCCGAACTCCGCCTCGGCATTGCTCAACACACACACCGGTGCCGCCGTCTCGAGAATGTAGCTCGTCCGCTCAGCAGCCTGATCCGGATCCACCGGCACATACGCACCACCGGACTTCGCCACCGCATACATCGCCACAACCAGATCCACCGACCGACGCAACGCCAGCGCCACCCGCGACTCCGGACCAACACCCAACGAAATCAGGTGCCGCGCAAGACGATTCACCCGCACATCGAGTTCGGCGTAGGTGATCGACTCGCCGTCCTCGGTGACGAGCGCGACTTCCTTCGGCCCGGCCGCCACGGTCGCGTCCAGCAGCGACACCAGCGTGGCGGAGGTGTCCACCGGCTGGTCGGTCGCGTTGCGCGCGGTGAGCAGCTGGGTCCGCTCGGCGGCGTCGAGCAGCTCGAGGTCGCCGACCGGGGTGCGCGGCGCGACGACGATCTCGCCGAGCAAGCGCGCGAACCGGTCCACGAAGCCCTGCACCGTCGCGCGGTCGAACATGTCGGTCGCGTAGGTGAAGAAGCCGGTGATGCCCTCGGGCGCGCCGGCGTCGTCGTAGCGGTCGGTCGCGATCAGGTGCAGGTCGAACTGGGACAGCTCGGTGTCGATGTCCAGACCGGACACGCTCAGGCCGGGCAGTTCCAGCGCCGACTGCGCCAGGTTCTGGAACGACAGACCCACCTGGAACAGCGGGTGCCGCGCGGTCGAACGCACCGGGTTGAGCACCTCGACCAGGCGCTCGAACGGCACGTCGGCGTTGGCGAACGCCTGGATGTCGATCTCGCGCTGACGGCCGAGCAGATCGGTGAACGCCTCGCCCGCGTCCACCTGGGTGCGGAACACCAGGGTGTTGACGAACATGCCGATCAGATCGTCCAGCGCGGCCTCGCCACGGCCCGCCATCGGCGTGCCGATCGCGATGTCGTCGGTGCCGGACAACCTGGCCAGCAGGACCGCCAGCGCGGTGTGCACGACCATGAACAGCGTCGCGCCCTCGGCACGCGCCAGTTCGATCAGCGCCTGATGGGTCTGCGCGTCCACCCGCAGTTCGACCTTGCCGCCCGCGAACGACTGCACCGCGGGGCGCGGCCGATCCGAGGGCAGGTCCAGCTGATCGGGCAGATCGGCCAACGCCTGCTTCCAGTAGGCGACCTGCTTGGCGGCCAGCGATTCCGGATCGTTCTCGTCGCCGAGCAGTTCGCGCTGCCAGATGCTGTAGTCCGCGTACTGGACCTCCAGCGGCGCCCAGTTCGGCGCCTCGCCGGCCGACCTGGCGGCGTAGGCGATCATCAGGTCCCTGGTCAGCGGGCCGACCGAGGAGCCGTCACCGGAGATGTGGTGCACGACCATGGCCAGCACGTAGTCCACCGACCCGTCCGCCGGAGTCTGCGCGCCATCCCCGGCGACCTGGAACAGCGCGACCTTCACCGGCACCTCGGTGGTGACGTCGAAGATCGTCGAGGTCAGCGCCACCACGGCGGCCTCGATCTGCGACGGCGCGACCACCCGCACCTCCAGCCGCGGCACGGCCTGGGCGGGCGGGAGGATGACCTGCACCGGCCCCGCCTCGGTCTGCGGGTAGACCGTCCGCAAGATCTCGTGCCTGCTCACCAGGTCCGCGATCGCGGCACGCAGCGCGGCCACGTCCAGCGCGCCGGACAAGCGCACCGCGATCGGCACGTTGTAGGCCGCCGACTGGGTATCGAACCGGTTGAGGAACCACATGCGCTGCTGCGCCAGCGACAGCGGGATGTGCTCCGGACGCGGTCCCGCGGTCAGCGCGCGGCGACCGCCCATGTCGGCGTGCTGCTCCACCCGCACCGCCAGCGCGGCCACGGTGGACGCCTCGAACAGCAGGCGCACCGGCACCCGCGTGTTGAGCGCCTCGCCCAGCCGGGCGGCGACCTGCGTGGCCAGCAGCGAGTTGCCGCCCCACGCGAAGAAGTCGTCGTCCAGACCGAGCCGCTTGGACCCGCCGGAGCCGCCGTCGCGATCGGAGATCCGCAGCACCTCGGCGAAGGTGTTCGCCACGATCTGCTCGATCGGCGTGACCGGCGCGCGGAACACCGCCTTCTCGAAGGTGGGCTCAGGCAGCGCCTTGCGGTCCAGCTTGCCGTTGGCGTTGAGCGGCAACGCGTCCAGCTGGATCAGCATCGACGGCACCATGTACGACGGCAGCTCGGCCGACAGGGCGGACTGCAGCGCGCGCTTGTCGAGCGCGCCCGTGCGGGTCACCACGTAGGCGACCAGCCGGTCACCGATGTTCGGATCCGTGTGCGCGACGACGGCAGCGGCGCTCACCGCGTCCTGCCGCAGCAGCGCGGCCTCGATCTCGCCGAGTTCGATGCGGAAACCACGGATCTTCACCTGGAAGTCGGTGCGGCCGCGGTAGTCCAGCTCGCCGGTGGCGCTCCAGGCCACCAGGTCGCCGGTGCGGTACATCCGCTGGCCCGGCGCGCCGAACGGGTCGGCGACGAACCGGTCCGCGGTCAGGTCCGGGCGGCCGAAGTATCCACGCGCCAGCTGCGCACCGGCCAGGTACAGCTCACCCGAGACGCCGACCGGAACCGGCCGTAGGCGCGAGTCGAGCACGTAGACGCGGCTGTTCCACTCCGGCGCGCCGATCGACACCGACGCCTCGTCGGCGTCGGTGACCAGGTGGCTGGTGATCGACACCGCCGCCTCGGTCGGGCCGTAGAGGTTGTGCAGTTCGGCGGCGTTGTTGCGGCGCAACCGCTGGGCGGTCGCCGCGGGCAGCGCCTCGCCGATGGCCAGCACTCGCCGCAGCGAATCCGACAGGCGGCCACCGGATTCGGTGAGCAGCGCGTCCAGCATGGACGGCACCACATGCAGGGTGGTGACGCCGGTGGCACGCATCAGCTCGTTCAGGTACGCCGGGTCGCGGTGTCCGTCGGCGGAGGCGATCACCAGGCGGCCACCGGAGACCGCGGCCGACCAGAACTCCCAGACCGAGAGGTCGAAGGTCGCCGCCGTCTTCAGCAGCACCGCGTCGGCCGCGCCGAGCTCGAAGACGGAGGTCTCCCACTGCAACTGGTTGGCGATCGCGGCGTGCGGGACCGCGACGCCCTTCGGCTGGCCGGTGGAACCGGACGTGAAGATCACGTACGCGGTGTTCGCCGGGGTCAGCGCGCCCCTGCGCTCGGCAGCGGTCACCGGGGCGGTCGGGTGGTCGGTCAGGTCGATGGCGTCGATCTGCACGACGTCGGCCGCCGCGGTGTGGAACCCGTCGCGGCCGGTGGTCAGCACGCACACCGGCGCGGCGGTGCCGAGGATGTAGTCGGTGCGCTCCGCGGGCTGATCCGGATCGATCGGCACGTAGGCGGCACCGGCCTTGGCGACCGCGTACATGGCGATCACGAGATCGCTGCTGCGGCGGATCGCCAGCGCGACCCGGTCCTCCGGGCCGACGCCGCGGCCGATCAGGTACCGGGCCAGGCGGTTGACCCGGGCGTCCAGCCCGGCGTAGGTCAGCTCGCGGCGGCCGGTCGGCTCGTCGGCGACCAGCGCCACCGCCGCCGGGGTCGCGGCCACCGTGGCATCCAGCAGGGACACCAGCGTCGCGGTCGTGTCCACCTCGTGCTCGGTGGCGTTCCACGCGGTGAGGATGCGCTCGCTCTCCTCGGCCGCGAGCAGATCGATCTCGCCGACCCGCACCGTGGCGTCGGCCAGCACGGCGTCGAGCACCCGCAGGAACCGGTCGGCGAAGCCCTGCACCGTGTCCTCGTCGAACAGGTCGGTGGCGTAGCCGAATTCGGTGATGATCTCGGCGGGCGTGCCGTCCTCGGCGTACCGGTCGTAGAGCGTGACGTGCAGGTCGGTCTTGGCCAGCTGCGAGTCGAAGTTGACCGCGCTCACCGTCAGGCCGGGCAGCTCGAAGGTGGTCTCGGCCAGGTTCTGGAACGACAGGCCCACCTGGAAAAGCGGGTTGCGCGCGGTCGAGCGCACCGGGTTGAGCACCTCGACCAGGCGCTCGAACGGCACGTCGGCGTTGGCGAACGCCTCCAGGTCGCGTTCCTTGACGTCGCCGAGCAGAGCGGCGAACGAGTCACCGGCCTTCACTTCGGTCCGGAACACCAGGGTGTTGACGAACATGCCGATCAGGTCGTCGAGTTCGCGCTCGCCGCGACCGGCGATCGGGGTGCCGACCGCGATGTCGTCGGTACCCGACAACCGCGACAGCAGCACCGCGAGCGCCGCGTGCACCACCATGAACAGCGACGCGTTGTGCGCGCGCGCCAGCTCGTGCAGGCGGGCGTGCCGCTGCGGGTCGATCTCGAAGCGGATCGCCTTGCCCTGGAACGACTGCGCCGGCGGGCGCGGCCGGTCGGCGGGCAGTTCCAGCTGATCGGGCAGGCCGGCCAGCGCCTGCTTCCAGTACGCCACCTGCTGGGCGGCCAGCGATTCCGGATCGTCCTCCGACCCGAGCACCGCGCGCTGCCACAGCGCGTAGTCGGCGTACTGCACCGGCAACGGCTGCCACTGCGGCGCCTCGCCCTGCACGCGGGCCACGTACGCGGCCATCACGTCGCGGGCCAGCGGGCCCATCGACGAGCCGTCGGCCGCTACGTGATGCACGGTGAACGCCAGCACATGTTCGTTGTCGGCGATCCGGAACAGCGCCACCGCCAACGGCACCTCCACGGTGACGTCGAAGGTGGTGAGCGCGAACCCGATGACGGCGCCGAGCAGGTCGTCCTCGGTGACGTCGATCGGGGTGAGCGCCGCCGCGGACCGGTCGGCGGGCCGAATCACCTGATGCGGGCCCTCCGCCGAGCGCGGGTAGGTGGTGCGCAGCACCTCGTGGCGGGCGAACACGTCGCCGATGGCCTGCTCCAGCGCGGCCACGTCGAGCGTGCCGGACAACCGGACGGCCAGCGGGATGTTGTCCACCGCCGAGGTGGCCGTGTCGAACTGGTTGAGGAACCAGTACCGCTGCTGCGCGGGCGACAGCGGAATGCGCTCCGGGCGCTCCCCCGCCTCCAGGCGCGGCCGGGCCCGGCCGGACCCGGCGTTGCGCTCCACCCGGGCGGCCAGCGCCGTCACGGTGGACGCCTCGAACAGGTCGCGCACCGCCAGCTGGGTGTCCAGCGCGGCGCCGAGCCGCGCGGTCACCTGGGTGGCCAGCAGCGAGTTGCCGCCGAGTTCGAAGAAGTCGTCGTCCAAGCCGACCCGCGCGACGCCGAGCACGTCGCCGAAGGTGCCCGCCACGATCTCCTCGATCGGGGTGGACGGCGCCCGGAACACCTTGGCCTCGAACACCGGAGCGGGCAGCGCCTTGCGGTCCAGCTTGCCGGAGGCGTTCAACGGGAACGCGTCCAGCACGACGAACGCCGACGGCACCATGTACGCGGGCAGTTCGCCGCCGAGTTCCGCGCGCACGCCCTCGATGTCCACCGAGCGTCCCGCCGTCGCGATGACGTACGCGACCAGCTGATCGCCAAGCCGCTCGTCCGAACGCACCACCACCACGGCCTGGGCGATCGAGTCCAGCGCGGTGAGCGCCGACTCGATCTCGCCGAGCTCGATGCGCAGACCGCGCAGCTTCACCTGGAAGTCGGTGCGGCCCAGATATTCCAGCTCGCCCTTGTCGGTCCAGGAGACGAGGTCGCCGGTGCGGTACATCCGCTCGCCCGGCCGGCCGAACGGGTTGGCCACGAACCGGTCGGCGGTCAGGTCGGGGCGCGCGACGTAGCCGCGGGCCAGTTGGACGCCCGCGAGATACAGCTCACCCGCGACACCCACCGGCACCGGGTGCAGGCGCGAATCCAGCACGTACACCTGCGTGTTGAACACCGGAGCGCCGATCGGCACCGACACCGCGTCGTCCTCGGTCACCTCGTGATAGGTGACGTCGACGGCGGCCTCGGTCGGGCCGTACAGGTTGTGCAGGCGCGCGCCGGTCAGCTCGACGAGCTTCTGCGCCGTCTGCGCGGGCAGCGCCTCACCGGAGGCGAAGACGTTGCGCAGGCTGGTGCACTCGTCGGCGCGTTCCTCGGCGACGAACACCGACAGCATCGACGGCACGAAGTGCGCCGTGGTGACCCGCTCGCCGGTGATGACCTGCACGAGGTAGGCCGGGTCGCGATGCCCGTCCGGCTTCGCGACCACCAGGCGCGCGCCGACCTGCAACGGCCAGAAGAACTCCCACACCGACACGTCGAACGTGGCCGGGGTCTTCTGCAACACCACGTCGGTGTCGTCCAAGCCGTATTCGTCCTGCATCCACACCAGGCGGTTGACGATCGCGGCGTGCGAGACCGCCACGCCTTTCGGGCGGCCGGTCGAACCGGAGGTGAAGATCACGTAGGCGGTGTTCGACGGGCGCAGCGGCGCACGGCGGTCCGCGTCGGTGACCGGTTCGTCGGAGTAGCCGGCCAGCGAGACCACATCGATCTCGACGGCCTTGGTCGCGCCCGCGTCGAACCCGTCGCGCGAGGTGGTGAGCACGCACACCGGCTGTGCGGTGTCGAGCACGTAGCGGGTGCGGTCGGCCGGATGGTCCGGATCCAGCGGCACGTACGCGCCACCGGCGACGCTCACCGCGTACATGCCGACCACCAGGTCGATCGAGCGGCGCATGCCGAGCGCGACCATCGAGTCCGGGCCGACGCCCAGCGAGATCAGATGGCGGGCGAGGCGGTTCACCCTGGCAGCGAACTCGGCGTAGGACAGACTCGTCCCCTCGAACGTCACCGCGGTCGCGTCCGGAGTCCGCGCCAGCTGCGCGGCGAACATCGACACCAGGGTGGCGTCCGGGTCGACCAGGTGCGCGGTGTCGTTCCACCGCTCCAGCACCTCGGTGCGCTCGACGCTGTCGAGCAGCTCGACATCGCCGATGGCCACCGACGGATCGGCGGCGATCGCGGTCAGCAGCCGCACCAGCCGCGCCGCGACGCCCGCGATGGTGTCGGGGTCGAACATGTCGGTGGCGTAGGCGAATTCGGCGGTCATGCCGTCGGCCGAGCCCGAGGCGTCGAACCGGTCGGCGAGGTTGAGGTGCAGGTCGAACTTGGCGGTCACCACGTCCAGCGGCACCCCGGCCACTTCCAGGCCGGGCAGCTCGAAGGTGGCCTCGCCGGTGTTCTGGAACGACAGCATCACCTGGAACAGCGGATGCCGCGCCTGCGAACGCGCCGGGTTCAGGATCTCCACCAGCCGCTCGAACGGCAGGTCCGCGTGCGCGAACGCCGCGAGGTCGGTGTCCTTGGTGCGCGCGAGCAGTTCGGTGAACGCGAGGGCGGGATCGACCGCGCTGCGCAGCACCAGAGTGTTGACGAACATGCCGATGGCGTCGTCGAGCACCGCCTCGCCGCGGCCGGCGACCGCGGTGCCGATGGCGATGTCGTCGCTGCCGGACAACCGCGCCAGCAGCGCGGCGAACGCGGCGTGCACCACCATGAACAGGCTGGCGCCGTTCGCGCGGGCCAGCGCGTTCAGCTCCCGCAACAGCTGAGCGTCGAGCGAGAACTCGTACACGCCGCCGCGGTTGGACGCCACCGCCGGACGCGAGCGGTCCGACGGCAGGTCCAGCTGGTCGGGCAGCCCGGCCAGGGTGTCGGACCAGAACGCGACCTGCTGGGCGATCAGCGAGGCGGGATCGCCCTCGGAGCCGAGGGTTTCGCGCTGCCACAGCGCGTAGTCGGCGTACTGCACCGGCAGCGGAGCCCACGCGGGCGCCTCGCCGCGCGAACGCGCCGAGTAGGCCACCATCACGTCACGCGCCAGCGGGCGCACCGACCAGCCGTCGCCGGAGATGTGGTGCACCACGAACACCAGCACGTGGGTGTCGGGCTGGGAGCCGTCCATCGAGCCCGCGATGCGGAACAGCTGTGCGCGCACCGGGACCTCGGCGGTGACGTCGAAGCCGGTCAGCACCAGTTCGCTGATCCGATCGGAGATCTCGGCCTCGGACACCTCGATCGGGGTGAGATCGATGGCGCTGTGCCCGGCGGGCAGCACCACCTGCACGCCTTGGCCGTCGGCGGTCTCCGGGTAGACCGTTCGCAGCACCTCGTGCCGGTCGACCACGTCGGCGACAGCTTGGCGCAGCGCCTCGGTGTCCAGGGTGCCGGTGAGCCGGACCGCGAGCGGGATGTTGTTCACCGCGGTCTGGTTGTCGAACCGGTTCAGGAACCACATGCGCTGCTGGGCCAGCGACAGCGGGATCTTCGGCGGGCGCGGTCCGGCGACCAGCTCGCGGCGGCGGCCGGTGCCCTGGTGCGTCTCCACCCGCGCGGCCAGCGCGGCCACGGTCGGCGCCTCGAACAGCGTGCGCACCGGGATCCTGGTGTCCAGCGCGGCGCCGAGGCGGGCCACCACCTGGGTGGCGATCAGCGAATTGCCGCCCAGGTCGAAGAAGTCGTCGTCCAGGCCGACGGCGCGTTCGGCCGTTGCCAGGCCGAGCACTTCGGCGAAGACGTCGGCGACGATCTCCTCCACCGGCGTCGAAGGCGCGCGGAATTCCCGCGCCTCGAAGACCGGTTCGGGCAGCGCGCGGCGATCCAGCTTGCCGTTCGGGTTCAGCGGCATGGCGTCGAGCACCACGATCGCGGCGGGCACCATGTACGACGGCAGCTGCGCGGCCAGGTGCGCGCGCAACGCCTCGACGTCCACGGTCGCGCCGTTCGCGGGCACCACGTAACCCACCAACTGGTCGCCGGTGCGCGCGTCGGAACGCACCAGCGCGACCGACTGGGCGACCGATTCGTGCGCCGTGAGCG
The DNA here is from genome assembly GCF_053586955.1 of Nocardia sp. NPDC003726. Classification (NCBI taxonomy): domain Bacteria; kingdom Bacillati; phylum Actinomycetota; class Actinomycetes; order Mycobacteriales; family Nocardiaceae; genus Nocardia; species Nocardia sp. NPDC003726. The sequence continues at coordinate 173,467 of NZ_JBSFNF010000004.1, forward strand.
CGGTCTCGATCTCGCCGAGCTCGATGCGCAGACCGCGCAGCTTCACCTGGAAGTCGGTGCGGCCCAAGTACTCGATGGCGCCAGTTGCGTCCCGGCGCACCAAGTCGCCGGTGCGGTACATCCGCGCACCCGGCGCGCCGTACGGGTTGGCCACGAAGCGGTCGGCGGTCAGGTCGGCGCGGCCGAAGTAGCCGCGCGCCAGCTGGTCGCCCGCGAGGTGCAGCTCGCCCGCGACGTTCGCCGGTACGGGGTGCAGCCGCGAATCCAGCACGTACGCCTGCGCGTTCCACACCGGAAGGCCGATCGGGACAGCACCGTCCACCTGGTCGGCGACCGGACCGTGCGTGGCGTGCACGGTGAACTCGGTGGGGCCGTACAGGTTGTACAGCGCGGCGTCGCTGACGCGGCGGATCGCGACCACTGCGTCGGCGGTGAACGCCTCACCGGCGACGAACAGCGTGCGCAGCGAGGCGAGCGCGTCGGCGTCGGCCGGGTCGATGGCGCCGGCGAAGACGGTCAGCATCGACGGCACGAACGAGGTCATGGTGACCCGCTCGGCCGCGATCACCTCGGCCAGGTACTGCGGGTCGCGGTGCCCGTCCGGGCTCGCGACCACGATCCGCCCGCCGGTGCTCAGCGGGCCGAACAGCTCCCACACCGACACGTCGAAGGTGGCGGGGGTCTTGAACAGCACCACGTCACCCGAGCCGATGCCGTATTCACCGGTGATCCAGCGGATCTGGTTGACGACCGCCGAATGCGGCACCGCGACGCCCTTGGGGCGTCCGGTGGAGCCGGAGGTGAAGATCACGTACGCCGGGTGCTGCGGGCGCAACGGCGCGATGCGCTCGGCGTCGGTGACCGGGGCGTCCGCGTAGCCGGACAGCTCCAGCTCGTCGATGCGCAGCGTCGGGCGGCCAGCGCCGTCGAACGCGTCGCGCGCGGTGGTCAGCACGCAGACCGGGTCGGCCGAGTCGAGCACGTAGTGCACGCGGTCGGCGGGCTGGTCCAGATCCAGCGGCACATAACCGCCGCCCGCCGCGTGCACCGCGTAGGCGGCCACGACCAGGTCCACCGAGCGGCGCAGGCCCAGGGCGACCAGGGTCTCCGGGCCGACGCCCGCCTCGATGAGGCGACGCGCGAGCCGCCGCACGCGGGCGGCGAATTCGGCGTAGGTCAGGTGCGTCCCGGTGGCCGGGTCGATCACCGCGACCGCGTCCGGCGTGGCCGCGGCCTGCGCGGCGAACTCGTCGACCAGCGTGCTCGCCGGGCCGAGGTCGCGCGCGGTGTCGTTCCAGCCGCGCAGCGCCTGCTCGGTCTCCGGCTCGTCCAGCAGGACGATATCGCCGATCGGCCGGTCCGGCGCGGCGACGACGGCCTTCAGCAGCCGGCCGAAGCGCCGCCCGAACTCGGCCATGGTGGCCGGGTCGAACAGGTCGGTGGCGTAGATCAGCTCGGCCGCGATGCCCGCGGGAGCCGAGCCTGCGCCGGTTTCGGCGTCGCGTTCGGAGAGCACCAGTTGCAGGTCGAACTTGGCGACGTCGATGGGCAGCTCGACACCGCTCACCGTCAGGCCGGGCAGCTCCAAGCTGTTCTGGCCGGTGTTCTGGAACGACAGCATCACCTGGAACAGCGGATGCCGCGCCTGCGAACGCGCCGGGTTCAGGATCTCCACCAGCCGCTCGAACGGCAGGTCCGCGTGCCCGAAGGCGGCGATGTCGGTGGCGCGCACCGCACGCAGCAGTTCGGTGAACGTCGCACCGGACTCGATCGGGGTCCGCAGCACGAGGGTGTTGACGAACATGCCGATCAGATCGTCGAGCGCGCGCTCACCGCGTCCGGCGACCGGCGTGCCGATCGCGATGTCCTCCTCGCCGGACAGCCGCGACAGCAGCACGGCCAGCGCGGTGTGCGCGACCATGAACAGCGTCGCGCCCCTGGTGCGGGCGAGTTCGGTGAGCTGGGCGTGGGTCTGCGCGTCGATCTCGAAGACGTGCGTGGCGCCGCGGCCGGAGGCCACCGCGGGACGCGGCCGGTCCGACGGCAGGTCCAGCTGCTCGGGCACCCCGCGCAGCGTGTCCGACCAGAACGAGATCTGTTCGGAGATCACCGAAGCCGGATCGTCCTCGGCGCCGAGCACTTGGCGCTGCCACAGCGCGAAGTCGGCGTACTGGACCTCCAGCGGACGCCAGGCCGGTTCGCCGCCGTCGACGCGGGCGCCGTAGGCGGTCATCACGTCGCGGGTCAGCGGGCCCATGGAGAAACCGTCGGCCGAGATGTGGTGCACCACCAGGGCGAGCACGTGCTCGGTGGGGCTGATCTCGAACAGCCTGGCGCGGAAGGGCACCTCGGCGGTGACGTCGAAGGCCGTGCCGATCAGCTGCGAAAGGCGCTCGGGCAGTTCGGCTTCGGTGACGTCGATCGGCGTCAGGTCCGGGATGACCTTGGCCGTGGCCACGATCTGCTGATGCGCGGCGCCGTCCACCTCGGGGTAGAAGGTGCGCAGCGACTCGTGGCGGGCCAGCACGTCGGCGACGGCGATCTGCAGCGCCTGCCGGTCCAGCAGGCCCGACAGCCGCACCGCGGCCGGGATGTTGTCCACCGCCGAGTCGGGGTCGAAGCGGTTGAGGAACCACATGCGCTGCTGGGCAAGCGACAGCGGCACCAGCTCGGGCCGCTGCTGCGGCGCCAGCGGCGCACGGCCGCCCGCGCCCGCCTTGGTCTCCGCGCGCGCCGCCAGCGCGACCACGGTGGAGGCCTCGAACAGCTCGCGCACGCCGAGATCGGTGTCCAGCGCGGCCGACAGCCTGGCCGCGACCTGGGTGGCCGACAGCGAGTTGCCGCCGAGGGCGAAGAAATCGTCGTCCAGGCCGACCCGCTCGAGGCCGAGCACGTCGGCGAAGGTGGCGGCGACGATCTCCTCGACCGGCGTGGTCGGGGCGCGGAACACCGCGGCCTCGAACACCGGCGCGGGCAGCGCCTTGCGGTCCAGCTTGCCGGAGGCGTTGAGCGGGAATTCGTCGAGCGTCATCACGATCGACGGCACCATGTAGGCGGGCAGCTGACGGCCCAGGTCCTCGCGGACCAGGTCGGTGTCCAGCGCGGCGTCCGGCGCGGGGATGACGTAGGCCACCAGCTGGTCGCCCGCGTGCGGGTCGGAGCGCACCACGACGACGGCTTGAGCGATTTCGTCCAAGCCGGTCAGCGCCTGTTCGATCTCGCCGAGCTCGATACGCAGACCACGCAACTTCACCTGGAAATCGGTACGGCCCAAGTACTCGAGCTCACCGTGCTCGGTCCACGCCACCAAGTCACCCGTGCGGTACATCCGCGCACCCGGCTCACCGAACGGGTTCGCGACGAACCGGTCACTCGTCAGATCCGGGCGCGCGACATAGCCACGGGCGAGCTGAACGCCCGCGAGGTACAGCTCACCCGCGACACCCACGGGAACCGGGCGCAACCGCGCATCCAGCACGAACACCTGCGTGTTGAACACCGGAGCACCGATCGGCACCGTCTCGACATCGGCATCCACGACCTCGTGGAAAGTGACGTCGACCGCCGCTTCGGTCGGACCGTACAAGTTGTGCAAGGACGCACCGGTCAACTCCCGCAAACGATGCGCGGGCTTGGGCGGCAACGCCTCACCCGAAGCGAACACCAACCGCAACGAACCACACTGCGCCGCAGCGGCATCCGCGACGAACACCGCCAGCATCGACGGCACGAAATGGGTGACCGTCACCCGCTCGGCGCTGATGACCTCAGCCAGATAGGCCGGGTCACGATGCCCATCCGGCTTCGCCACCACCAACCGCGCACCGATCTGCAACGGCCAGAAGAACTCCCACACCGACACATCGAACGTCGCGGGCGTCTTCTGCAACACCACATCAGCACCGGTCAACCGGTAGGCAGTCTGCATCCACACCAGGCGGTTGACGATCGCCGAATGCGGAACCGCGACACCCTTCGGACGACCCGTCGAACCCGACGTGAAGATCACGTAGGCGGTATTCGACGGACGCAGCGGCGCACGACGGTCCGCGTCGGTGACCGGCGCCTCGGACAGGCCCTTCAGATCGAGCAGATCGATCCGCACCTGCGCGGTATCGATGTCCAGATCGCTGCCGGAGGTCAGCACACACACCGGATCGGCCGTGGCGAGGATGTACTCGGTGCGCTCGGCCGGGTGATCCGGGTCCAGCGGCACGTACGAGCCACCGGCCACGGCGACGGCGTACATGCCGACCACCAGATCGATCGAGCGGCGCATACCCAGCGCCACATACGATTCCGCGCCGACGCCGCGCGCGATCAGCCAGCGCGCCAGCTGGTTCACCCGCCAGGAGAACTCGGCGTAGGACAGACTTGTCCCCTCGAACGTGATCGCGGTCGCGTCCGGAGTGCGTTCGACCTGGTCGTAGAACATCGAGACCAGAGTCGCGCCGGTGTTGTCCACCGGGTGCGCGGTGTCGTTCCAGCCCGACACCACCAGCTCGCGCTCGGCGGCATCCAGCAACTCGATGTCGCCGACGACCGCGTCGGGCTCGGCGGTGATCGCGGTCAGCACCCGGATCAGGCGGTCGGCGATGCGGCGCACCGTTTGCTCGTCGAACAGGTCGCGCAGGTAGCCCGCGCGCACCCGCAACCGCGAATCCAGCTGCGCGATCAAGGTCAGCGGGTAGTGCGTGGCGTCGGCCGCGTCCAGGCCGACCACGGCCATGCCGTCGATATCCGCCGCCTGCGCCTGCAAGCCCGCGGCGTCGACCGGGTAGGACTCGAACACCACCAGGGTGTCGAACAGGCCGCCGATGCCCGCGACCGCTTGGATGTCGGCCAGGCCCACGTAGTGGTGGTCGAGCAGATCGGCCTGCTCGCCCTGGGTCCGCGTCAGCAGGTCGCGCACCGATTCCGACGAGTCGAAACGCACCCGCACCGGCACGGTGTTGATGAACAGGCCGACCATCGCCTCCACGCCGGACAGCTGCGCGGGACGACCGGAGACGGTGGTGCCGAACAGCACGTCGTCACGGCTGGTCATGCGGCCGACGAGGATGCCCCAGGCGGTCTGCAGCACCGTGTTCGGCGTGACGCCCAGCGAGCCGGCCAGCGCGGTCAGCCGCGCGGTGGTCGCCTCGTCCAGCTCGAAGAAGTACTCGCCGGACAGCGAGGTGATCTCGCGACCGGCGTCCGGCCGCGCCAGCAGGGTCGGCTCGCCGACGCCACGCAGCGCGCGCGCCCACGCGGCCAGCGACGCCGCGTGATCCTGCTGCCGGGTCCAGTCCAGGAAGTGGCGGTAGGACCGCACCGCGGGCAGCGCGGAGACGTCCGCGTGCGCGGCGTAGAGCACCAGCAGATCCCGCATGAGCAGCGGCATCGACCAGCCGTCGAGCAGGATGTGGTGGTTGGACACCACGAACTGCCAGCGGGCCCCTCCTTCCGCCGAAGAGTCTGCCACCTGGATCAGCGTGAAGCGGATCAGCGGCGGCTCGGCCAGGTCGAACCGGCGCATGCGGTCGGCCTCGATCAGGTCTTCGGCCGAACCGGATTCGATCCGGTCGTGCTCGGCCCACGCCACCCGGACGCTGTCCAGCACGATCTGCACCGGGTTGCCGTCGTGGTCGGTGACGAACGCGGTGCGTAGGTTCTCATAGCGGTCCACCAGCGCCTGCGCGGCCGCGCGCAACCGGGCGGCGTCCACCCGGCCGGTGAGCGTCAGCACCGCCTGGGCGGTGTACACATCCACCGAGCTCGCCGCGAGGCGGGCGTGGAACAGCAGACCGGCCTGCAGCGCCGACAGCGGCCACACGTCGGCCAGCGCCGGGAAGCGCCGCTCCCAGACGTCGATATCCCGCTGGGTGCTGCGCACGAGCGTGAAGTCCGACGGGGTGTGCCCACCCACGCCCGCCGAATTGGCATGCCGGGCCACGGCTTCCAGCGCGGCGGTCCACAGCTCGCCGAACTCGCGCACGTCGTCGGCCGACAGCAGGGTGGACGGGTAGCCGATGTTCGCGGTCAGCTTGTCGCCCACCACGATCGCGTTCACGTCCAGCGGCGCCATCGCGGGCATGTCCGCGTCGTAGGCGCCGCCCAGCGCGCCGAGTTCCGGCGCGGGAATCCAGCCGAAGCCGCGCAGCGACTCCGGCACGTCGCCCTCGGAGACGCGACCGAGGTAGTTGAAGCTCACCTGACCGGGCAGTTCGCGCGGCAGCTCGGCCGCGGTCTCGGCGTTCAGGTAGCGCAGCAGTCCGTAGCCGATGCCTTTGTCCGGCACCGCGAGCAGTTGTTCCTTGACCGCCTTCAGGGTCGCGCCCAGCGCGGGGCCGCCGGTGAACGCGGCGTCCACGTCGATGCCGGACAGGTCGAAGGCGACCGGGTAGATCGCGGTGAACCAGCCGACGGTGCGCGACAGATCCGCACCGGGCACCACGTCTTCCTCGCGGCCGTGACCCTCTAGGCGCAGCAGCAGCGCGTCCCCGGCGTCCGCGGCCACCCGGCGCGCCCGCCACTTGGCGGTGGCCAGCGCCAGCGCGGTGAGCAGACCGTCGTTCACACCGCCGTGGAACAGCGCCGGAACCGTGGTGAGCAGCGCCTTGGTGACCTCGGCGGACACCTCGACCTGATGCTTGGCGATGACGCCGGAGGTGTCGACGGCCGGGTCCATCGGACGCTCGGTCAGCAGCGGATCGGCGGTAGCGACCACCGAACGCCAGTAGTCGAGTTCGGCCACCCGCTCCGGGCTGGCCGCCTCGCGCTCCAGCGCGTGCGCCCAGGCGCGCATCGACGTGGCCGGAGCCACCAGCTCGGGCGTCTGCCCGGCGGTGCGCTGCCCCCACGCGGTGACGAAGTCCGGCACCAGGATGCGCCAGGAGACGCCGTCCACCACCAAGTGGTGGGCGACGACGATCAGGCGTCCGGCGCGCTCGGCGGAGTCGGGCTCGAGCCAGACGAACCGGATGACCACGCCGGCGGCCGGATCGAGCCGGTCCAGCGACTCGTCCAGCGCGGCCGAGGCGATCTCGACCAGTTCGACGTCGGTGACGCCCGCGGCGAACTCGGTGCGGTCGATCAGCGCATCCACCTCGACCGTGCCCGGCGCGGCGGTCTCGACGACCCAGTCGTCACCGTCGCGGCGCAGGCTCGCGCGCAGCATGTCGTGGCGATCGATGACAGCGCCGACCGTCGCGGCGATGCCCGCGCGGTCGATGCCGACCGGCAGTTCCAGCGCCAGCGTCTGGTTGAACCGGCCGAACGAGCCGCGCCGCTCGGCCATGAACCGCACCACCGGCGTCAGCGGCATGACGCCGACGCCTCCGCCCGGCGGCTCGGCCAGCGTCGTCGCCGACGCCTCGGCCGCCTCGGTGGTCTCGGCGACCGACGCCAGACCCGCCACCGTGCGCTGCTCGAAGACGTGCCGCGGGGTGAACACCACGCCGCGCGCCTTGGCCCGCGACACCAGCTGGATGGAGACGATGCTGTCGCCGCCGAGCGCGAAGAAGGAGTCGTCCACGCCGACCCGCTCCACGCCAAGCACCTCGGCGAACACTTCCGCGATGGTCTGCTCGAGCGGGGTGCGCGCCGCGCGGAACACGACCTCGGTCGCGAACACCGGCTCCGGCAACGCCTTGCGGTCCAGCTTGCCCACCGGGGTGAGCGGCACGTGGTCGATCACCATGATCGACGAGGGCACCATGTAGGCGGGCAGGCGCTCCTCGACGTGCGCGGTCAGCGCCGCCACGTCGATCGACTGTCCTTGCGCGGCAACGACGTACGACACCAGCGACACCGCGCCCGCGGCGCTCTTGTGGCCGACGGTGACGGCGAAGTCGACGGTCTCGTGCGAGGCCAGCGCGGCGTCGATCTCGCCGAGTTCGATGCGGAAACCGCGGACCTTCACCTGGAAGTCGGAGCGGCCTACGTATTCGACGACAAGCGACTCGACTCCTCCAACGGGCGCGGAGCCTGCGGAGTGCCCGACCCGGGTCCAGCGCACCACGTCACCGGTGCGGTACATCCGCGCTCCGGGCACGTACGGGTTGGCGACGAAACGCTCCGCCGACAGGCCGGGGCGGGCGTGGTAGCCGCGCGCCAGCTGGACGCCCGACAGATACAGCTCACCTGCGACACCCACCGGAACGGGCCTGAGCTGGGCGTCCAGGATCAGCGACTGCATGCCACGGGTCGGGCCACCGATGGTGACCCGGTCGCCCGGCGTGAGCGCGTCGCTGATGTTGGTCATGATCGTGGTCTCGGTCGGACCGTAACCGTTGTGGAAACGGCGGCCAGAACCGTCGGGAGCGCCACCCCACTTGGCGACCAGATCGGCGGGCACCGCCTCGCCGCCCGCAACGATCACCCGCATCCCGGCCAGCGCGGCCGAATCCAGCGAGGCGAGCACCGATGGGGTGATGAAGGCGTGCGTGACCCGCTCGGCGCGGATCAGCTCGGACAGTTCCTCGCCGCCGTACACGCCGGGCGGGCAGACCACGAGCGCGCCGCCGCGACCGATCGCCAGCAGGAATTCCAGGATCGATGCGTCGAAGCTGGGCGAGGCGAAATGCAGTGCGCGCGTGTCGGAATCGACGTCGTAGCGCTCGTTCTGCTCGTCGCGGAAGTTGGCAAGGCCCGCGTGGGTGACCACGACGCCCTTGGGCACGCCGGTGGAACCGGAGGTGTAGATGACGTAGGCCGGGTGCTCCGGCCGCACCGGGCGCACCCGGTCGGCGTCGGTGATCGCGGCGGCGTCGAACCCGTCGAGATCCAGCTCGTCGAGCACCAGCCACTCGACCGACTCGGGCAGCTCGGCGCGCACCGACGCCACGGTCAGACCGATCGGGGAGCCGGAGTCGGTGACCATGTGCGCGATGCGGTCGGCCGGATAGGTCGGGTCGATCGGCACGAACGCGCCACCGGACTTCGACACCGCCCACTCGGCGAAGTACGACTCGTCCGATCGCGGCACGGCGACCGCCACCAGATCCTCGGTGCCGATGCCGCGCTCGATCAGCAAGCGGGCCAGGCGGTTCGACCGCGCGTCCAGCTCGCCGTAGGACACACTTCTCCCCTGGAACACCACGGCGGGCGCTTCGGGATTCATGGCGGCGGCCTCGGCGATCAGGTCGGGCAGCGTCCGCGCGGGTGTGGCGGGGGCGCCGGTGCGCGCGACCAGGTCGGCGCGCTCGGCGGCGTCGAGCACGTCGATCGCGCCGACGGTCACCGACGGATCGGCCGCCACCGCCGCGAGCACACGCTCCCAGCGGTCCACGATGGCCGCCGCTGTGGTCTCGTCGAACAGCTCGGTGGCGTAGGTCAGCGCCAGCGCCATGGCGCCGGAACCGGTTTCGCCGCGCTCGGCGAGGGTGAACTGCAAGTCGAAGCGCGCGACGTTCTCTTCCAGGTCCAGCGCGGACACCGAGAGGCCGGGCAGCTCGAGGGTGGTGCGCTCCAGGTTCTGGAACGCCAGCATCACCTGGAACAGCGGGTTGCGGGCCTGCGAGCGCTCCGGCGCGAGCAGTTCCACCAGCCGCTCGAACGGCACGTCGGCGTTGCCGTAGGCGTCCAGGTCGGTGCGGCGCACCCGGTCGAGCAGATCGGCGAACGACTCGCCCGGCGCGATGCCCGTGCGCAGTACCAGCGTGTTGACGAACATGCCGACCAGGTCGTCCAGCGCGGCCTCGCCACGTCCTGCGACCGGCGTGCCGACCGCGACGTCGTCGCTGCCGGACAGCCGCGCCAGCAGCACCGCCAGCGCGCCGTGCATCACCATGAACAGCGACGCGCCGCGCTGCCGCGCGATCTCCTCCAGCGCGGCGACCAGGTCACCGGACAGCTCGCGGTGCAGCGTCGCGCCGCGGTGCGAGGCGACGGCAGGCCGCGGGCGGTCGGTGGGCAGGGCCAGCTCGTCGGGGATGTCGTCGAGGGCGTGCCGCCAGTAGGCGACCTGCTTCGCCAGCAGCGAATCGGGATCGTCTTCCGAGCCCAGGATCTCGCGCTGCCAGACCGCGAAGTCGGCGTACTGCACCGCCAGTGGCGCCCAACCGGGGGCGCTGCCGGTGCTGCGCGCGGTGTAGGCGGCCATCACGTCGCGGGTCAGCGGGCCCATCGAGAAGCCGTCGGCCGCGATGTGGTGCACCACGACGACGAGCACGTGCTCGTCCGGGCCGGCCGCGTAGAGCCGGGTGCGCAGCGGAACCTGTTCGGCCACATCGAAGCCGGTGGTGACGAACTCGGTGACGGTCTCGATCAGCCGCGCCGGATCGACCGGCTCGGGATGCAGATCCAGCGCGATGTCCTCGGCGGGCACGATCACCTGGACCGGGGTGCCGCCGTGCTCGGGGTAGCGGGTGCGCAGCGATTCGTGCCTGCGCACCACATCGGCCACCGCCAACCGCAGCGCCTCCACGTCCAGCGCGCCGGTGAGCCGGATGGCGATCGGCAGGTTGTAGGCCGCCGAGGAGGTGTCGTATTTGTTCAGGAACCACATGCGCTGCTGCGCGAACGACAGCGGCACCAGTTCGCCCGCCGCGCGCTCGCGGGCGACGAGACGAGCCCGCGCCGCGCCGTCGGCGTGCGATTCCACCCGCGCGGCGAGCGCTTCCACCGTCGAGGCCTCGAACAGGGTGCGCACCGCGACGGTCGTGCCGAGCGCGGAGCCGATGCGGGCGACGACCCTGGTGGCGATCAGCGAGTTGCCGCCGAGGTCGAAGAAGTCGTCGTCCACGCCGACCCGGTCCAGGCCGAGCACGTCGGCGAACACCGCCGCCACGGTCTCCTGCACCGGGGTGACCGGCGCGCGGAACGCACGGGACTGCGCGGTCGGGGCGGGCAGCGCACGACGGTCCAGTTTCCCGTTGACCGTCAGCGGGATCCACTCCAGCCGCACCACGGCCGAGGGCACCATGTAGGCGGGCAGCTGCGCGGCCGCGCCGTCGCGCACCGCGTCCAGCGCGGGCTCGGCGCCCGGCTCGGACACCACGTACGCGACGATCCGCTGATCGCCGGGCTGGTCCTCGCGCACGATGACCGCGGCCTGGGCGATGCCGGGCTGGGCCAGGATCGCGGATTCGATCTCGCCGAGCTCGATGCGGAAACCGCGCACCTTCACCTGATCGTCGGCGCGGCCCAGGTACTCGAGCTCGCCGAAGCGGTTCCAGCGGGCGAGGTCGCCGGAGCGATACAGTCGCCCACCCGGCGTGTCGCCCATCGGGTCGGCGACGAAACGGGTCGCCGACAGGTCGGGGCGTCCGAGGTAGCCGCGCGCCAATTGCGGGCCTGCCACGTACATCTCACCCGCGACGCCGACCGGCACCGGGCGCAGCCTGCTGTCGAGCACGTACACCCGCAGCCCGGCGATGGCGCGGCCGACCACGCTGCCGGAGGCGGCGGCGATGGTCGCGGCGTCCAGCGCGCGGTAGGACACGTGCACCGTGGTCTCGGTGATGCCGTACATGTTGACCAGCAGCGGCCCGGTGGAGGCACCGGTGCCGTCGCCGTGGCGCGCCACCCACTCCGACAGCCTGCGCAGCTCCAGCGCCTCACCGCCGAACACCACGTACCGCAGCGCCAGCGGCGCGGCGTCGGCCGCGGCGTTCCGGTCGGCTTCGGCCAGCTGGTAGAACGCCGACGGGGTCTGGTTGAGCACCGTGACGCGTTCGGCGCGCAGCAGTTCCAGGAACTGCTCCGGCGAGCGCGAGGTGTAGTAGTCGACCACCACGAGGGTGCCGCCGAACAGCAGCGGACCCCACAGCTCCCACACCGAGAAGTCGAAGGCGTAGCTGTGGAACAGCGTCCACACGTCCTCGGGGCCGAAACCGAAGTCGCGGTCGGTGTTGGCGAACAGCCGCACCACGTTCCGGTGCGCGACCGCGACGCCCTTCGGGCGGCCGGTCGAGCCGGAGGTGTAGATCACGTACGCGACGTTGTCCGGCGTGAGCGCGGAGTTGCGGTCGGCGTTGGTGATCGGGGCGTCGTCGGCGTCCTCGATGTTGCCGGTCTCCACCGCGAACCCGTCCAGCACGACCGACGGCAGCCCGGCGGGCACCTCGACCTGCACCGTGGAGTCGAGCACCACGCTGGTCGGCCGGGAATCGGCGAGCACGTAGGCGATGCGCTCGGCCGGGTAGGTCGGGTCGACCGGCACGTAACCCGCGCCGGTCTTCACCACGGCCAGCAGCGCGACCACCAGGTCCAGCGAGCGCGGCAGGATCACCGCGACCAGCGTCTCCGGCCCGGCGCCGTCGCTGATCAGCCTGCGCGCCAGCACATTCGCGCGCCGGTCCAGCTCGGCGTAGGTCAGCGTCTCCACGCCGAAGCGGGCGGCCACGCGGTGCGGGTGCGCGGCCACGGCCGCGTCGAACAATCCGACCAGGGTGATGTCCGGATCGGCGAACAGGCCCGCGACGCTCTCGGAGCCCGACGACACCCAGCGCTGGGCGACGTCCAGCCGCTCGCCCTCGCCGAGCAGATCGATGTCGCCGATCACGACTCGCGGATCCTCGGCGACGCCGCGCAGGATGCGCACGAAACGATCGGCGAACGCGGCCACCGTCTCGGGATCGAACAGTTCGGTGGCGTAGTTCCACGACAGCGTCAGCCCGCCGTCGGCGGCCTCGCCCACGGTGAGCTGCACATCGAATTTCGCGGTCCCGGGGTCGAATTCGACCGCGGCGACCTCGAGGCCGCCGGGCAGCGCGACCGCACCCAGATCGGCCGCCGAGGCCGCCTCGAAGGTCAGCGCGACCTGGAACAGCGGATGGTGCGCCTGCGAGCGCGCCGGGCTGAGCACGTCCACCAGCCGCTCGAACGGCACGTCGGCGTTGGCGAACGCGGCCAGATCGGTGCGGCGCACCTGCTCGAGCAGCTCGTCGAAGCCCGCGCCCGGCTCCACCTGGCTGCGCAGCACGAGCGTGTTGACGAACATGCCCACCACGTCGTCGAGCGCGCGTTCACCACGGCCCGCGATCGGCGTGCCGATCGCGATGTCGGTGCTGCCCGACAACCGGCCCGCCCACACCGCCAGCGCGGCGTGCACCACCATGAACAGCGTCACGCCGCGAGCGCGCGCCAGCTCCGCCAGCGCTTCGTGCACCTGCGCGTCCACCGCGAAGTCGTGCGTGCCGCCTGCGTTCGAGGCGATCTCGGGCCGGGGCCGATCGGCGGGCAGCTCGATCTGGTCGGGCAGGTCACGCAGCTGCTCGGTCCAGTAGGCGATCTGCCTGGCCGCCACGGAGTCCGCGTCGTCCTCGGCGCCGAGCACCTCGCGCTGCCACAGCGCGTAGTCGGCGTACTGCACCTCCAGCGGGGCCCACGAGGGAACCTCGCCGCGAGCGCGCTCGGTGTAGGCGAGCACGACATCGCGCAGCAACGGCCGCAGCGAGAAGCCGTCCGCGCTGATGTGATGCATCACCAGCACCGCGACGTGCTCGGTCGCCGACAGCGACAGCAGGCTCGCTCGGAACGGGATCTCGGCGGTCACGTCGAAACCGACGCTCGCCAGCTCGACGATCCGCGCGGGCAGTTCCTCCGCGGCGACCGGCTCGGCGACCAGGTCGAAGCCGACCTCGCCTGCCGGGAGCACGCGCTGATACCCGGTGCCCTCCACCTCGGGGTAGATGGTGCGCAGCGCCTCGTGCCGCGCGAGCACGTCACCGATGGCCGCGCCCAGCGCGGCGACGTCCAGCGCACCGGTCAGCCGCAGCGCGACCGGGATGTTGTTCACCGCGGTGCGGTTGTCGAACCGGTTGAGGAACCACATCCGCTGCTGCGCGAGCGACAACGGCACCAGCTCGGGCCGCTCCCGCGCCACCAGCGGCGTGCGGCCGCCCTCGTCCGCGACGGATTCCACCTTCGCCGCCAGCGCGGCCACGGTCGACGCCTCGAACAGTGTGCGCACCGGGACCTGCGTGTTCAGCGCCTCGCCCAGCCGCGCCGCCACCTGGGTGGCGACCAGCGAGTTGCCGCCGAGTTCGAAGAAGTCGTCGTCCAGGCCGACCCGCTCCACGCCGAGCACCTCGGCGAAGGTCTCGGCCACGATCTCCTGCACCGGCGTCGTGGCCGCGCGGAACACCTTGGCCTCGAACACCGGCTCCGGCAGCGCCTTGCGATCCAGCTTGCCGGAAGCGTTCAGCGGGAACTCGTCGAGCACCACGTAGGCCGCGGGCACCATGTACCCGGGCAGCCGCGCGCCGAGTTCGGCCTTGACCGACTCGACGTCCACCACCCGGTCCGGGTCCGTCACCAAGTAGGCGACCAGTTGGTCACCCGTCCGCTCGTCGGTGCGCACCACGACCACCGCTTGCGCCACCGAATCCAGCGCCGTGAGCGCCGACTCGATCTCGCCGAGCTCGATGCGCAGACCGCGCACCTTCACCTGGAAGTCGGTGCGGCCCAGGTACTCCAGCTCACCGTCTTCGGTCCAGGCCACCAGGTCGCCGGTGCGGTACATCCGCTCGGCGTCGCCGAACGGGTTGGCCACGAAACGTTCGGTGGTCAGGTCGGGGCGGCCCACATAGCCGTGCGCCAGCTGCGCGCCCGCGAGGTACAGCTCGCCGGGCACGCCGACCGGAACCGGCCGCAGCCGCGAATCCAGCACGTACACCTGGGTGTTGAACACCGGGGCGCCGATCGGCACCGACACGGTGTCGTGGTCGGTCACCTCGTGGAAGGTGACATCGACCGCGGCCTCGGTGGGGCCGTACAGGTTGTGCAGCCGCGCGCCGGTCAGCTCGCGCAGCTTCTGCGCGGTCACCGCGGGCAGCGCCTCACCGGAGGCGAAAACGTTGCGCAGGCTGGTGCATTCGGCCGCACGCTCCTCGGCGACGAACACCGACAGCATCGACGGCACGAAGTGCACCGTGGTGACCTGCTCGTCGACGATCAGCCGCGCCAGGTACGCGGGATCGCGATGCCCGTCCGGCTTGGCCACCACCAGGCGCGCGCCGACCTGCAACGGCCAGAAGAACTCCCACACCGACACGTCGAAGGTCGCGGGCGTCTTCTGCAACACCACGTCGTAGGCCGCCAAGCCGTACTCGGCGTGCATCCACACCAGACGGTTGACGATCGCGGCGTGCGAGACCGCGACGCCCTTCGGGCGGCCGGTCGAACCGGAGGTGAAGATCACGTACGCGGTGTTGGCCGGACGCAGCGGCTTGTGCCGGTCGGCGTCGGTCAGCGGCTGGTCGGAGAACTCCGACAGGTCGAGCTGATCGATGCGCACCTGGCGGGAGACGGTGGTCTCCAGATCGGAACCGGAGGTCAGCACGCACACCGGGCGCGCGGTCTCCAGGATGTAGTCGATGCGCTCGGCCGGATGGTCCGGATCCAGCGGCACGTACGCGCCGCCCGCGGCGTTCACCGCGTACATGCCGACCACCAGGTCGATCGAGCGGCGCATGCCCAGCGCCACATACGATTCCGGCCCGACGCCGTTGACCTTCAGCCAGCGCGCAAGCTGGTGGACCCGGCGGGCGAACTCGGCGTAGGAGAGACTTGTCCCCTCGAACGTCACGGCGGGACTGTCCGGGGTCCGCGCGACCTGGGCTTCGAACAGCGAGACCAGCGTCGCGGCGGCGTCGCCGACCGGCGAGGTGAGCGCGGCGTCGACCGCGAATTCGGTGGCGTTCCACCGCTCGATGACCAGGGCCCGCTCGGCGTCGTCGAGCAGATCGATGTCGCCGACGGTGACCGACGGATCGGCGGCGATGCCGCGCAGCACGCGCACGAAGCGCTCGGCGAACGTCCCGGCGAACACCCCGTCGAAAAGATCGGTGGCGTAGACGAGTTCGGCGTCCATCGCCGTCTCCGCGCCGGGGACCTCGCTGAGCGTGAGCTGCAGGTCGAACTTCGCCGTCGGCTGGTCGATGCCCAGCTCGGAGACGGTGAGACCGGGCAGCTCCAGCGCGGTGCGGCCGAGGTTCTGGAACGACAGCATCACCTGGAACAGCGGGTGGCGCGCCTGCGAGCGCGCCGGGTTGAGCACCTCGACCAGCCGCTCGAACGGCACGTCGGCGTGCGCGAACGCCTGCAGGTCGCGTTCGCGGACCCGGCCGAGCAGCTCGGCGAACGACTCGGCGGTGTCCACCTGAGCGCGCAGCACCAAGGTGTTGACGAACATGCCGACCAGATCGTCGAGCGCCTGCTCGCCACGACCGGCGACCGGGATGCCGATGGCGATGTCCTCGGAGCCGCTCAACCGCGCCAGCAGGGCGGCGAACGCGCCGTGCACCACCATGAACAGCGTGCTGCCGTGCGTCTGCGCGACCCGGTTCAGGTCCTCGATCAGCTCGCCCGGCACGCGGAACCGGTAGGTGCCCGCACCGTAGGAGGCGACCGCGGGGCGCGGGCGACCGGCCAGGCGCAGTTCGTCGGGCAGTCCGGCCAGCGTTTCGCGCCAGTAGTCGAGCTGCTCGGAGATCAGCGAGGTCGGGTCCTCCTCGGAGCCGAGCGTGTCGCGCTGCCACAGCGCGAAGTCCACGTACTGCACCGCCAGCGGCGGCCAGCCGGGCTCGGCCGCGGAGGTGCGCGCCACGTAGGCGGTCATCAGGTCGCGGACCAGCGGACGCATGGAGAAGCCGTCCGCGGCGATGTGGTGCACCACGACGACCAGCACGTAGTCGTCGGGGGCGAGCCGGTAGGCGCGCAGGCGCACCGGCGGCTGGGTGGTCACGTCGAAACCGCGCTCGACGAACTCGTAGAGCACGCCCAGCAATTGGCCCTCGGCCACCTCGACCACGTCGAGTTCGGGGATCGCCCTGGTGGCGTTCAGCACGCGCTGGTAGGCCACACCGTCGCGGGACGGGTAGATGGTCCGCAGCGATTCGTGGCGGCCGACCACGTCGGCGATCGCTCCGCGCAGCGCGTCCAGATCCAGCGCGCCTTCCAGCCGCACCGCGGCCGGGATATTGTTCGCGGCGGAGTCGGCGTCGAAGCGGTTGAGGAACCACATGCGCTGCTGCGCCAGCGACAGCGGCGGGTGCTCGGGACGCACCTGTGCCGTGAGCGCCTGGCGCGCACCGCTTCCCGCGTGCGACTCGATCCGCGCGGCGAGCGCGCCGACGGTCGGCGCCTCGAACAGCACACGCACGCCGACCTCGGTGTTCAGCGCGGCGCTGACCCGGGCGACCACCTGCGTTGCGACCAGCGAGTTGCCGCCGAGCTCGAAGAAGTCGTCGTCCACGCCGACGCGCGGCACGCCGAGCAGGTCGGCGAAGATCTCCGCGACGATCTCCTCGATCGGAGTCGACGGCGCGCGGAACACCCTGGCCTCGAACACCGGCGCGGGCAGCGCCTTGCGATCCAGCTTGCCGGAGGCGTTGACCGGGAAGGCGTCCAGCACGACCAGCGCGGCCGGGACCATGTAGCCGGGCAGCGCCCCGGCCAGCGCGGTCTTCACCTCGTCGATGTCGACGGCCACATACGGTTCGCAGACCAGGTAACCCACCAGCTGGTCGCCGGCGTGCGCGTCGGAGCGCAGCACGACCACCGCCTGCGCGATCCCGGGCTGCGCCAGCAGCGCGGCCTCGATCTCGCCCAGCTCGATGCGCAGACCGCGCAGCTTCACCTGGAAGTCGGTGCGGCCCAGGTAGTCCAGCTCGCCGTGCGGCGTCCAGGCCACCAGGTCGCCGGTGCGGTACATCCGCTCGCCCGGCGCGCCGTAGGGGTTGGCCACGAACCGGTCGGCGGTCAGGTCGGTGCGGCCGAGGTAGCCCAGCGCCAGCTGTTCGCCCGCGAGATACAGCTCACCCGCGACACCCGGCGCGACCGGGTGCAGGCGGCTGTCGAGCACGAAGACGCGGGTGTTCCACACCGGGCGTCCGATCGGCACCGACACCGTGTCGGCGTCCGTCGCCTCGTGATAGGTCACGTCGACGGCGGCCTCGGTCGGGCCGTACAAGTTGTGCAGGCGCGCGCCGGTCAGCTCGCGCAAACGCTGCGCGGTCTGCGCGGGCAGCGCCTCGCCGGAGGCGAAGACCTGCCGCAGCCGCGGCGACGGCAGTCCGTCGCCGTTCTCGTTGCCCAGCGTGGAGACGAACACCGACAGCATGGACGGCACGAAATGCGCCGTGGTGATCTGCTTCTCGGCGATGATCTGGGACAGGTACACCGGGTCGCGGTGACCGTCCGGGCGCGCGACGACCAGCCTTGCGCCGGTCTGCAACGGCCAGAAGAACTCCCACACCGACACGTCGAACGTGGCGGGCGTCTTCTGCAGCACCGCGTCGTCGCGGCCGATCGGATACTCGTGCTGCATCCACAGCAGCCGGTTCACGATCGCGGCGTGGCTGACCGCCACGCCCTTCGGACGACCGGTGGAACCGGAGGTGAAGATCACGTACGCGGTGTTCTCCGGCCGCAGCGGGCGCGTGCGCTCGGCGTCGGTGATCGGCGCGCCGCTGGTCTCGGCGAACCCGGGCACGCCCTCGATGCCCTCCACCGACAGCGCGGTCACTTCCGGCTGCGGGTCGAGGCCGAATCCGTCCGCCGAGCGGTACAGGATCATCCGCGGGCGCGCGGTCTCGATGATGTAGTTGATCCGCTCGGCGGGCTGGTCCGGGTCCAGCGGCACATAGGCCGCGCCGGTCTGCACCACCGCGTACATCGCGACCACCAGTTCGGTGGAACGCCGCAGCGCCAGCGCCACCAGCGATTCCGGGCCGACGCCCGCGCCGATGAGCTGGCGGGCGATGCGGTTGGCCCGCTCCTGGAACTGACGGTAGGTCAGCCGCTCGCCCTCGAAGTCCAGCGCGATCGCGTCCGGCGTCGCCGCCGCCTGCGCGTCGAACAGCGAGACCAGCGTCGCGACCTGATCCACCGGGTGTCCGGTGTCGTTCCAATCGACCAGCACCCGAGCGCGTTCCTCGGACGCCAGCAACTCGATGTCGCCGATCGGGACGTCCGGGTCGGCGGTCACGGCCGCGAGGATGCGGTCGAGGCGCCGGGCGAACGCCGCGACGGTGGGCTCGTCGAAAAGATCGAGGGCGTAGGAGAACTCGGCCGACATGCCCGCCGAATCGCCTTGCTCGTCCTGGGTCTCCGACAGCGTCAGCTGCAGGTCGAACTTGGCCAGCCGCGCGTCGTAGTCGATGCCGTTGACGGAGAGACCGGGCAGCTCCAGGCTGGCCTGCCTGGTGTTCTGGAAGGTCAGCATGACCTGGAACAGCGGGTGGCGCGCCTGCGAGCGCGCCGGGTTGAGCACCTCGACCAGACGCTCGAACGGCACGTCGGCGTGCGCGAACGCGTGCAGGTCGGTCTCGCGGGCGCGGGCGAGCAGGTCGGCGAAGCTCATCGCGCCGTCCACCTCGGTGCGCAGCACCAGGGTGTTGACGAACATGCCGATCAGGTCGTCCAGCGCGGCTTCACCGCGACCGGCGACCGGGGTGCCGATCGCGATGTCGCTGGTGCCGCTCGCGCGCGCCAGCAGCACCGCCAGCGCGCTGTGCAGCACCATGAACAGCGAGGCGTTGTGCTTGCGGCCCAGCTCGATCAGCGCGCGCTGGGTCTCGCCGGAGATCACGAACGGGTAGGTGCCGCCGCGGTAGGACGCCACGGCGGGGCGCGGCCGATCCGACGGCAGCGTCAATTCGTCGGGCAGGTCGGCCAGTTCGCGCGTCCAGTACCGGATCTGATTGGAGATCAGCGAACTCGGGTCGTCCTCGGAGCCGAGCACCTCGCGCTGCCACAGCGCGTAGTCGGCGTA
Source organism: Nocardia sp. NPDC003726 (assembly GCF_053586955.1). Classification (NCBI taxonomy): domain Bacteria; kingdom Bacillati; phylum Actinomycetota; class Actinomycetes; order Mycobacteriales; family Nocardiaceae; genus Nocardia; species Nocardia sp. NPDC003726. The sequence goes on from NZ_JBSFNF010000004.1 coordinate 193,169, forward strand.
CTGCACCGGCAGCGCCGACCAGGCGGGCGCCTCCCACGACGTGCGCGCGGCGTAGGCCACCATCACGTCGCGGGCCAGCGGGCCCATCGACCAGCCGTCGGCCGAGATGTGGTGCACCACCATGCCGAGCACGTACTCGGTCTCGCTGATCTCGAACAGCCGCGCGTGCAGCGGCACTTCGCTGGTCACGTCGAACGCCATCGACGCCAGCTCGACCAAGTGATCGATCAGGTTGTGCTCGGTCACCGGCACCGGGGTCAGGTCCGGCACGATCTGCGCCGCGTCCAGCACCACCTGCACCGGGCCGGTCTTGGTCTCCGGGAACACCGTCCGCAGCGACTCGTGCCTGTCGATCACGTCGATGACCGCGACCTGCAACGCGGCGATGTCCAGATCGCCGGACAACCGGATCGCGACCGGGATGTTGTTGACCGCCGACGAGGTGTCGAACCGGTTGAGGAACCACATGCGCTGCTGCGCCAGCGACAGCGGCACCTGCTCCGGGCGCTGCCTGGCGACCAGCGCCTTGCGCGCGCCGTCACCGGCGTGCGACTCCACCCGCGCGGCCAGCGCCTCGACCGTGGACGCCTCGAACAGCATGCGCACCGGCACCCTGGTGTCCAGCGCGATGCCGAGGCGGGAGGCCACCTGGGTGGCGATCAGCGAGTTGCCGCCCAGCTCGAAGAAGTCGTCGTCGACGCCGACGCGGGAGATGCCGAGCACCTCGCCGAAGATCTGCGCGACGATCTCCTCGATCGGCGTGGTGGGCGCGCGGAATTCGCGCACCTCGAACACCGGCGCGGGCAGCGCCTTGCGGTCCAGCTTGCCGGAGGCGTTCAGCGGGAACGCCTCGAGCACCACGATGGCCGAGGGCACCATGTACGCGGGCAGCGTGCGGTGCAGGGCGTTCTTGATGTTGTCGATGTCGACCGGGCCGCCGGTGCTCACCACGTAGGCGACCAGCTGATCACCCGCGACGGTCTCCATGACCAGCACCACGGCCTGGGTGACGGCCGGGTGGTCGAGCAGGGCGGTCTCGATCTCGCCGAGCTCGATGCGCTGACCGCGGAACTTCACCTGGAAGTCGGTGCGGCCGATGTACTCCAGCACACCGGCGCTGCCCACTTCGGGATCGCGCGGCCGCACCCAGCGCACCAGGTCGCCGGTGCGGTACAGGCGGGAGCCGGGCGGGCCGAACGGGTCGGCGACGAAGCGTTCCGCGGACAGGTCGGCGCGGCCGTGGTAACCGCGGGCGGTCTGCACGCCGCCGAGGTACAACTCGCCGGGCACGCCGACCGGCACCGGAGCAAGGCCCTCGTCGAGCACGTAGGTCTGCGCGTTCCACACCGGGCGGCCGATCGGCACCGACGTCGGCGCGACCTCGTTGAGGTGCCAGGCGGTGGCGTGCACGGTGAACTCGGTCGGACCGTACAGGTTGTGCACCGCGGCGGTGGAGAACTGCCGGAACGCGGTGACGGTCGCGGGCGGCAGCGCCTCACCGGCGACGAGAACCGCACGCAGCGAAGCGCATTCGGCGGTGTCCGCGGCGCCAGCGAACACCGAGAGCATGGACGGCACGAACGAGGTCATGGTGACCCGGTGCCGACCGATGATCTCCGAGAGGTAGATCGGATCGCGATGACCGTCCGGCGCGGCGATCAGCATGCGGGCGCCGACGGCCAGCGTGCCGAACAGCTCCCACACCGACACGTCGAAGGTGACCGGCGTCTTCTGCAGAATCACGTCGGCCGGGCCGATCCGGTATTCGGCGGTGATCCAGGCGATCTGGTTGACCACCGACGCGTGGCTGACCGCGACGCCCTTGGGGCGGCCGGTGGAACCGGAGGTGTAGAGCACGTACGCGGTGTTCGCCGGGCGCAGCGGGGCGCGGCGCTCCGCGTCGGTGACCGGGCCCTCGTCGAACCCGCTCAGGTCGAGGGTGTCCAGCGTCAGCACCGGGATGTCCGCGGCGGTGACGTTGTCGGCGGTGGTGGTAAGCACGCACACCGGCGAGGAACTGTCGAGCACGTACTCGGTGCGCTCGGCCGGGTGGTCGGGGTCGATCGGCACGTAGCCGCCGCCCGCGGTCAGCGTGGCGTAGATCGCCACCAGCATGTCCACCGAGCGGCGGATGCCGACGGCGACCAACGTCTCCGGGCCGACGCCCGCTTCGATCAGCTTGCGCGCCAGGCTGTTCACTCGCGCGGCGAACTCGGCGTAGGTCAGCTCGACCGGCGCGCCGAACTCCTCCGCGCCGCGGGAGCCGCCGTCGAACACCACGGCCGGATCGTCCGGCCTGCCCCGCACCTGCTCTTCGAACAGGTCGAGCACGGTGGCGGCGGGCACGTCGTGGCGAGTGTGGTTCCACTCGGTCAGCACCCGGGCGCGCTCGGCCTCGTCGAGGATCTCGATGTCGCGCACCGTGGTTCCCGGCGCGGCGACCGCGGCTTCCAGCACACGCAGGTAGCGGCGGCCGAATTCGGCGACGGTGGGCGCGTCGAACAGGTCGGTGGCGAAGGAGATGACCGCGCCCATGCCCGCGGGCTCGCCGTTCGCGCCGCGCTCCTCGGTGACCGTCCACTGCAGGTCGAATTTGGCGATGTCCACCTCGAGCTCGTCGGCGGTGACCGAGAGACCGGGCAGTTCCAGCGTCGCGTGCGACATCTCCTGGAACGACAGCATCACCTGGAACAGCGGGTGGCGCGCCTGCGAGCGGGTCGGGTTGAGCACCTCGACCAGCCGCTCGAACGGCACGTCCGCGAACGCGAACGCGGCGAGGTCGGTTTCCCTGGTGCGGCCGAGGAATTCGGCGAACGACTCGCTGCCGTCCACCTCCGAGCGCAGCACGAGGGTGTTGACGAACATGCCGATCAGGTCGTCGAGCGCCTGCTCGCCGCGCCCGGCCACCGGCGTGCCGATCGCGATGTCGCTGGTGCCGGACAACCGGGCCAGCAGCACGGCCAGCGAGGCGTGCATGACCATGAACAGGCTGACGCCCTGCGCGCGGGCCAGCGCGACCAGCCGCCGGTGCAGCTCGGCGTCGATGTCGAAGCTCACCCGGCTGCCGTGGAAGCTCTGCACCGGCGGACGCGGGCGGTCCGCGGGCAGGTCGAGCTGATCCGGCAGGCCCGCCAGCGCCCTGCGCCAGTAGGCGATCTCGCGCGCCGCCATGGACGCGGGATCGGATTCCGCGCCGAGCAGTTCACGCTGCCAGACGCTGAAGTCCTGGTACTGCACCGGCAGCGGCGCCCAGCTCGGCGCCTCGCCCGCGGCGCGGGACAGGTAGGCGGCGGCCACGTCGCGCGCGAGCGGTCCGAAGGAGAAGCCGTCGGCCGCGATGTGGTGCACCACGAACGCCACCGCGTAGTCGGCCGCGCCGTTGCCGCGCCCGCCGGTGACCGCGAAGACCCGCACCCGGATCGGCAGCTCGCGCGAGACGTCGAACCCGCGCGCGGCGAATTCGGCCAGCGCGCCGTGCAGTTCGGCCTCGTCGATCGGCTGCACCTCGATGCCGAGATCGACCTGATCCACCGGCAGCACCTGCTGGTAGCCGCCGTCGCCGGACTCGGGGAAGACCGTGCGCAGCGACTGCTGTCGCTCCACCACGTCCAGCAGCGCCGACTGCAACGCGTCCAGGTCCACCTGACCGCGCAACCGCACCACGAACGGCAGGTTGTAGGTCGGCACGGTCGGGTCGAACTGGTTGATGAACCACATGCGCTGCTGCGCCAGCGACAGCGGCACCCGCTCCGGCAACTGCTGGGCCACCAGCGGCGGACGCGATTCGCCCACGGGAGCGGCGTTCTCGGCGCGCGCGGCGATACCGGCGACGGTCGGGGTCTCGAACAGCGCGCGCACCCCGATCTGGGTGCCGAACGCGGCGCCGATGCGCGCCACCACCTGGGTGGCGACCAGCGAGTTGCCGCCGAGGTCGAAGAAGTTGTCGTCGATGCCGATGCGGTCCTGGCTGAGCACGTCGGCGAAGATGCCCGCCACGATCTGCTCGGCCTGGGTGCGCGGCGCGCGGAAGTCACCGGCGTCGGCGCTGAACACCGGCTCCGGCAGGGCCTTGCGGTCCAGCTTGCCGCTGGTGTTGAGCGGGAAGGCGTCCAGCACCATGATCGATGCGGGCACCATGTAGCTGGGCAGCTGCTCGGCGGCGAACCTGGTCAGCTCGACCGGCTCGACGGTATGGCCGGGAGCGGGCACGACGTAGGCCACCAACTGCTGACCGGTCGCGGTGTCCACCACCAGCACCACGGCCTGGCTGACCGCGGGATGGGCGAGCAGATCGGTCTCGATCTCGCCGAGCTCGATGCGCTGGCCGCGGAACTTCACCTGGAAGTCGGTGCGGCCGATGTATTCCAGCGTGCCCGCCTCGTTCCAGCGCACGAGGTCGCCGGTGCGGTACATCCGCTCACCGGTGGTCGACAGCGGGTTCGCGACGAAGCGGTCGGAAGTCAGGTCGGGACGGCCGCGGTAACCCCGCGCGAGCTGACGCCCGCCGAGGTACAGTTCGCCCGGCGCGCCGATCGCGGCCGGGCGCAGCCGCGAATCCAGCACGTAGACCTGGACGTTCCACTCCGGGATACCGATCGGCACGGTCACCGTGTCGGCGGCCGTCGCCTCCCAGTAGGTCACCGAGACCGCGGCCTCGGTCGGGCCGTACAGGTTGTGCAGCCCCGCGTCGGTGATCGCGCGGAAACCAGCCGCGGTCTCCGGCGGCAACGCCTCGCCGATCACGAAAACCGCCCGCAGCGTGGCGCATTGGGCCCGCGTGGCGTGCGCGACGAACACCGTGAGCATGGACGGGACGAAGTCGGTGACGGTCACCCCGTGCCGCTGGATCATCTCCGCCACGTACAGCGGGTCGCGGTGCCCGTCGGGCGAGGCGATGACCAGCTTCGCGCCCACCAGCAACGGCAGGAAGTAGCCCCACAGCGACACGTCGAACGTGGTCGCGGTCTTCTGCAGATACACGTCCGCCGCGGTCAGCCGGTACTCGTCGAGCATCCACAGCTGCTGGTTGACGATCGCGTGATGGGTGACCGCGACGCCCTTGGGGCGACCGGTCGAACCCGAGGTGTAGATGACGTAGGCGGTGTTGTCCGGGCGCAACGGCGCGAGGCGGTCGGCGTCGGTCACCGGGTCGGCGGAGTACGCCGAGGTGTCCAGGGTGTCGATCTCCACCCGTCGCACCGAATCCGGCAGCTCCAGCTCGTCGGCCGACAGCGTCAGCACGCACACCGGCGCGGCGCTGTCGAGGATGTAGGCGGTGCGCTCGGCCGGATGGTCCGGATCGATCGGCACGTACGCGCCACCGGCCTTCAGCACGGCGTGCATGCCGATCACCAGTTCCAGCGAACGGCGCATGCCCAGCGCGACCAGCGACTCGGGGCCGACGCCGTCGGCGATCAGGAAGCGGGCCAGCCGGTTGACCCGCGCGTCGAACTCCGCGTAGGTGAGCGTGGCGCCCTCGAAATCGAGCGCGACGTTGTCCGGGGTCAGCGCCATCTGCGCGTCCAGCAGCGCGGCGAGCGTGGTGTCCGGGACATCCTGCTCGGAGTCGTTCCACTCCAGCAGCGTCCGCTCGCGCTCGTCGGCGGTGGTGACCGGAAGCGCCCATACCGTGGCGTCCGCTTCCGCGGCGAGGAAGCGATCGAAGAACTCCAGGAAGCGGCCGTGGTGACGACGCGCCTCGTCCTCGGTGTAGAGGTTGGGGTTGGTCTCGAAATCGATGTGCGAGCGGGTGCCCGCGACCGACTGGTAGAAGTTGACGCCCAGATCCTCGATGCTGCCGGTGGACAGCACGTGCATCTGGCCGACCACCGAGCCGAGCGCGATCTCGTCGTGGAACAGCATGATGTTGACCCACGGACCGAAGAACTCCGTGGTCACCACGCCGTCACCGGCCGCGTCGCGGCGGATGTCCTCGTGCCGGTAGCGCTGGTGCCGCAGCGCGCCGGACACCTCGACCTGCACCTGCTTGAGCAGCTCAGCCACCGTCGTGTCGTGGCCGACGCGCAACCGCAGCGGCACGATGTTCGACGACGCGCCACCCGAGCGGCGCATCGCCGCGGTGGTGCGCGCGGTCACCGGCAGGCTCAGGATGACGTCCTCGACGCCGTTCCACTGCGCCAGATACGCCGCGAAGCCGGCCAGCAGCAGCCCGGCGGGCGAGGAATCGTGTCGCGCGACCGCCGCGTCCAGCGCGGCGTTCTGCTCGTCCGACAGCGCCGCGCTGGCGATGCCGTTGATCGCCGCGGGCGGCGCGGAGCGGCCGGTCAGGCTGGTGCCTTCCTCCAGCCCCGCCACCCGCTGGGCCCAGTACTCCTTGTCGGAGGTGAAGCGCGAGCTCTCCCGGTAGGCGATCTCCTGCTCGAACAGCGTGCGCAGGTCCGTCGCCTTCGACGGCGCGGGCTCGACGCCCTCGGCGTACGCGGTGTACAGCTCGGCGATCCGGTTGACGTTCGTCATGGCGCCGAAGCCGTCGAGCGCGATGTGGTGCGAGCGGCTGTACCAGTACCAGTGATCGTCGGCCAGTTGCAGCGCGGCCGCCTTGATCAGGCGGTCGGTGGTCAGATCGAGCGGGCGGCTGTATTCCGCGCGCATCCACGCCAGCGCGGCGGCCTCCGGATCGGCCTCCGCGCGCAGATCGACGTACTCGACCCGGTCGTAGTCGGCGATCGAGTGGTCGACGAACTGCAACGGCTCGCCGTCACGCTCGACGATCCGCAGGAAACCCGAACCCAGCTCGTGCGAGGCGTCGATGCTGGCCCGGTTGAGCAGCTCGACGTCCAGCTCCCCGCGCAGGTCGACGTACTGCGCGATGTTGACCGGCACCTGCGGGTCGACATGCTGCGCGTACCAGATACCCAGCTGAGCAGGGGACAACGGGAAAGCGCCGGACAAGCCGGGGTCAACCCCTGCACCAGCGTCCGTCCGTTCGCCACCAGTTTCGCCGTTTCCGCCGAAATCCAGCCGGTCCAACCGTAACCTCGCTTCCGGAACACCACGCAAGCGCTCCCCGACCACACCCGGAGAGGGCGCCCACCTATCCGAGCGTGGCGCCTGCGTCTCCAGGTTCAGTTCTCACATCAAATCAGGCAAAAAATGTTCATTTGAACTATCTGTCCAACCGGCCGGGCTCGTTACATGGGCTCGACCGCGCCCAGCACCCACCGACCGGCTCCGCCGGGACCTTCTTTGCGAATCACCGGATCAATCTACCGTCGCCCCCGGCGGGCAACCAACCAACGGTCATAGCCGATAAACATCAGTGCTGGTTACCGCCCTGGAAAAGGTTTGCCAGGAGGATGTTGCGGTTCTCACATGAGTCACCCGCGTATCAAACCGGCACTTTCGCGCCGAGGGAGGCGGGCGCCTACGGCAGCTGCCGTCACCGGACGGGGGCACCGTGGACCAGGATCGCCGCGCGCCGCCGCCTGGGTTCCCGAGCCACGCCTACCCAGCCGATCCCGCGACGACCCCCTGCCCACCGACCACGCTGTCCGCCCTGCCCGCCGACCGCACTACTCCGACCGCACTGCCCCGCCGACCGCACTACTCCGACCGCACTGCCCCGCCGACCGCACTGCTCCGACCGCACTGCCCCGCCGACCGCACTACTCCGACCGCACTGCCCCGCCGACTGCTGCCCGCCGACCAGGGCAGATGGGCGGCCGCCACGACTAATCGCGCGATGCGCCCGCCGGCCCACGCACGCGCGCCGGGTCGTAGAGGTGGGACTGCGCGCACGACACCGCGGGCGTGAGCGCGCGGCCCACCAGGATCACCGCGGCCTGCCGCAGTCCGGCGGCCTCGACCTGGTCGGCGATGTCGTTCAGGGTGCCGCGCAGTATCAGCTGCTCGGGCTGGCTGGCCCGGTAGACGACGGCGACCGGGCAGTCCGGCCCGTAATCGGCGGCCAGTTCGGCGGCCAAGACGCGGATGCGGGTGATAGCCAGGTGCAGCGCGAGCGTGGCGCCGGTGGCCGCGAAGTTCGCCAGCGCTTCGGACTCGGGCATCGCGGTGGAGCGTGCCTGCGCGCGGGTCAGCACGACCGACTGGACCAGCTCCGGCACCGTCAGCTCCGCACCGAGCACCGCCGCCGCGGCGGCATAGGCGGGCACGCCCGGTGTGACGTCCCAAGGAACCCCGAGCGCGTCCAGCCTGCGGGTCTGCTCGGTCAGCGCCGAATACAGCGACGGGTCGCCCGAGCACAGGCGGGCCGCGTCCCGGCCGTCCCGGTGCGCCCGCAGCAGATGCTCGGTGATCTGGTCGAGGTCCAAGTGCTGGGTATCCACCAGCTCTGCGTCCGGCGCGCAGTACGCCAGCACGTCCGGATCCAGATACGTCCCCGCGTACAGGCACACCGGCGACGCGCGCAGCAACTCGACCGCGCGCACCGTCAACAAATCGGCCGCGCCCGGCCCGGCCCCGATGAAGTGCACGGTCATGGGCGCGAGTGTATTGACCACCGGGCATCGCTCCTTCGGCGACCGAGCGCCGGAGTGCGCCCGATCCCTCCGGAGCGGCGGGAACACCGGAAGCCGATGTCCGGTGGGCGCGGCGGTCTCACCCGCAGCCCAGTCGATCTTCTCGCCCCACCCCGTTCCAGCGCGTCAGCGCTCAGGAGGCCCGGCAATCGAGCGTCGCGCGGACGCGCCGGTCAGGCGGTGGCGTCGAAGTGGGCGATCACCTTGTCCGGGCGGAGGCGGACGACGAGTTCGCCCGGCACGCCGTTGCGCTTGCCGAATTCCTCGGCGCGGTCGGCACCCATGTAGCGGCCGCCGATCTCGGTGGCGGTGCGCAGCAGTTCGTCCGGGTCTTCCGAGAGGGTGACCGTGCCCCGCAGCTGGACCGACGCGTAGGGCGGCTCTTCCAGGTCGACACACACCGCGACGCGCCCGTCCCTGGCGAACGCCTTGCCCTTCACGGTGGACTTGCCGGTGTTGAAGACCAGGTCGTCCCCCTCGACGACGAACCACACCGGCGTCACCATCGGCGTGCCGTCGGCGGCCACGAACGCCACCTTGCCGGTGCGGGTGCCGTGGGTGAGAAACTCGCGCACTTCGGGATCGGAAAGAGAAGCCATCCGCTCACCCTAGGTGTCGCTTCGCGATCGCTCGGCACGGTTGATCAGATCGGCACCGTTCGGCTGATGGGGGGTCGTTCGATCCGCCGCGGACCGCGGATGAGCTGCCTCGACGCGGTAAGGGCCCGTAGGCGAAGCCTGGCGGTCGATGCGCGGGATGCCTCGGTGTCGCGCGTACGCCGGGTCAGCGCTGCCAATTGGTGTCGGTCGGGTTGGGGGCCGGCGGCTGGGGCCACTGCGCGCCCGGAGCGGGGTGCTGGTACTGGGCGTTCTCGGCGCCTGCGCGGGCGAGCAGGTCGGCGACCTGCGGTCCTGCGATCGGCGACGACGCGCCGCACCAGGTGCAATCCAAGTGGTGCTTGGTGCTGATCGGGAAAAGCGGGATGAAGAAGAGCGTGAACTTGGTGACGAGTTTGCGCAGCGCGTGTGCGGCGGGGTTGCCGCAGCGACCGCAGATCAAGGTGATCATGGCGAGCGTGTGGACACGCTTCTGCCAGCCCCAGATCAGCATGTGAAACCCCCAGAGATAGAGAATCCGATGCCGGTCACAGTAGTTGATCGGGCACGCGACGAGTGGCCGAGTGATGACCTCTTCGCGCGGCGATCCGCCCGAACGGTGGCATGGCGAACTCGGTCGCGCTCGGCCTCACAGCATGCCGCGCTCACGGGCCCGCGCCACCGCGGAGGTGCGCGAGCGCACGCCGAGTTTTCCGTATATATGCACCAGGTGGGACTTGACGGTGGTCTCGCTGAGGAACAGCTGTCTGGCGATCTCGCGGTTGGAGCGTCCGTCGGAGACCAGCCGCAAAACCTCGATCTCGCGCCTGCTCAGTGTGGTGTCGGCGCGGCGAACCCTGGTCATGAGCTTGGAGGCCACCGCGGGCGAGAGCACGCTGTCCCCCGCCGCGGCCGCCCGGACCGCGGCCAGCAGTTCGGCGGGCGGCGTGTCCTTGAGGATGTAACCGCACGCGCCCGCCTCGACGGCGCCGAGGATGTCGGCGTCGGTGTCGTAGTTGGTCACCACGAGGACGTTCGGCGGCATCGCCAGTTCACGCAGCCGCGCGGTCGCCTCGACTCCCGACCGGCCCGACCCGAAACTCAGGTCCATCAGCACGAGATCGACCGGCGTGGTCGCGCAGAACGCGACGGCGGCTTCCGCGGTGGCCGCCGCACCCACGACGGTGATGTCGTCGGCGACATCCAGCAGTGCGCGCAACCCGGCGCGGACGATCGCGTGGTCATCGGCGAGCAGCAGGCGGATCACTCCTGCTCCTCCGTGCCCGGGTCGCGCGGCTGCGTGTCCGCCCTGCCCTGGTCGGCAGCGGATTCGGATCTACCGTGATTGCCGGAGACCGGCCCGCCGGGGTTCGGCGCAGCCGATTCCGTCCAGGCGGCCGGTTCCGTGCGCGGCGGCTGCGCCAAGCCGGGCGACACCGCGCCGCGTTCGCCCGCCGGGACCGTGTCGAGCGGGAACGACACGGTGACCGCCGTGTGCCCCGGCTCGGACTCGACCGCCATGGCGCCGCCCTGCTCGTGTACCCGCGACCGCATGGCGGCCAGCCCGAACGATCCCGACGGGCTGCGCTCGAGCAGTTCGGGAGCGATGCCCACGCCGTCGTCGACCACGTCGAGATGGATCGCGTCGTGCGCGTAGGTGAGCGTCACGCGCATCCGGCTCGCACCGGCGTGCCGGACCACGTTCGAGACCGCGCCCTGCGCGATTCGGACCAGCGCGGCCTCGATCGGCATGGGCAGCCGCTCCGGCCGACCCTCCACCGCGAACCGGGCGTCCAGACCGGGCGGTGCGGCGCGCTGGGTGATCCGCTCCAGCGCATCGGCCAGCGACTGCCCGTCCAGCGCGACGGGAGCCAGTTCGGCGACCAGGCGCCTGGTCTCGGCGAGGTTCTCCGCGGCCGCCTCTCTGGCCAGCCGGATCCGTCGCAGCGCGGGGTGATCCGGCGCTTCCTGTTCGACGGCGTGCAGCAGCAGTTGAATGGAGCTGAGCCCCTGCGCCACCGTGTCGTGGATCTCGGCGGCCAGCCGCTCCCGCTCGGCGAGCTTGCCCGCCGTGCGTTCCCGTTCGGCCAATACCGCTCTGGTGCTGAGCAATTCGTCGATCAGGCGTTGCCGGTCGGCGGCCTCGCGGAACAACGCCTGATAACCGAGCCCGATGCCGACGGCGACGGCCGCACCGATGACCGGCCCGACGACACCGGCCGCCGACCAGCCCCGATGCAGGCCGAAGCCCACTACCGCAACGGCGGTCGCGGCGGCGACGGCGCAGAGGTTCCACACGCGCGGCAACAAGTGCAGGTACAGGAAGAACAGGCCGAACGCGAGGTAGCCGGCGTCGGGCGCGAGCACGACGAGCCCGAGCCACAGCGCCGTCAGCGCGCCGAGCCACGCCGGGATCGCGCGTCGTTCTCCGGCGAACGCGGCGCCCGCGAAGTAGGTCGCGAGGAAGGCCGCGGCGAGACTCACGGTCGCCGCCGGATGCGCGGCCCCCGGCAGCACCGCGCGCACCCCGACCACCGCCGCCAAGCCGGTCATCAGCACGTGCAGCCCGAGCCGCAACGTGGTGAAAACCGGGGTCAGCGGGGACGAGTGCACGGTGCCAGCTTATGGACCGCTGTCGCACGGGCATCCATCGAAAGGTGGAAAACTGTCGCCGACTTTCGCTCATCCGCACTTCCTCCCCCGGTGCGATGGAGACGCCCCGGCGCGGCGCGAAGGTGGGAACATGTTCGTCGCACTCCGAGACCTTCGCGCCGCCCGCGGCCGGTTCGCACTGATCACACTCGTCGTCACGCTGGTGGCGGTGCTGGTCAGCTTCCTCAGCGGGCTCACGGCCGGGCTCGCGCATCAGAACGTCTCGGCCGTCGAGTCGATGCCCGGCGACACCGTGGTCTTCGCCGACACCGGCGGCGCTCCCTCGTTCGACGGCTCGGTGCTGACCGAGGACCAGCTCGCGGCCTGGCGCGCCGCCGCCGACGGCGTGACACCGGTCGGCATAGCCCGCGGCAAAGCGGCCGGTGACGGCCGCGCGCCCGCGCAGGTCGCTCTGTTCGGCACGGACACGGCATTCGGCGATCACTCGGCGACCGAAGCGGGCACGGTGCTGCTCAGTACCGGCGCGGCCGCCGGTCTCGGTGCCGTGCCGGGTGATTCCGTCGCGATCGGCGGACGCGCCTTCACCGTGTCGGCGGTGCGCGGCGACGACTGGTACAGCCACACGCCCGTGGTCTGGATGACGCTCGCGGATTGGCAGGCGCTCAACCCTCGTTCCGGCGCGGCCACCGTGCTCGCCGTGTCGGGCGCGACCGATCCGGACGCGGTGAACGCCACCGCGCACACCCGGACCACCGACGTGCCCGGAGCGCGTTCGGCGATCGGCTCCTACCGCGCCGAGAACGGCTCGCTCACCATGATGACCGTGCTGCTGTTCGCCGTGTCGGCGCTTGTGATCGGCGCGTTCTTCACCGTGTGGACGATTCAGCGGATGCCCGACATCGCCATTCTGAAAGCGTTGGGGGCGACTTCGGGCTCACTCGTGCGCGACGCACTCGGCCAAGCCGCGATCGTGCTCGCGGCCGGTATAGCGACCGGCCTCGGGATCACCACCGCGACGGCGGCGTTGCTCGGCGACGCGGTGCCGTTCGTGCTGAGCCCGGCCACCACGCTGCTCCCTTCGGCCGCTCTCATCCTCCTCGGCCTGCTCGGCGCGGCATTCGCCCTGCGCTTCGTGTTCACCGCCGACCCACTCACCGCACTCGGTGTGAACCGCTGAACTACGCCGTCCGACCGTCGACCGCGGCCGTAACACTCGCCCTGCGAGCACCCGCGCCGCCTGCCCGCCCACGCCACCGGAGTTGCCCATGACCACACTCACCCTCGCGGACGTAACGCTCACCTACCCGGACGGCGCGGGCCGCCTCACCGCACTGGACCGAGTGAATCTGCGGGTCGCCGGCGGCGAGATCGCCGCCATCACCGGCCCTTCCGGCTCGGGCAAATCCAGCCTGCTGGCCGTGACCGCCACCCTGATCCGCCCGGACGCCGGACGGATCGGACTTCAAACGCCTTATTTCTCAGTCGATCTAGCCACCGCGAGCCGTCGCGAAGCCGCGGCGCTGCGCCGCTCGTCGATCGGCGTGGTCTTCCAGCAACCGAACCTGATCCCGGCGCTCACCGCCGTCGAGCACCTCGAGGCGATGGCCCGCCTCGGGCAGCGAATCGCCACGTCACGCCGGCAGCGCCGCACGACGCGCGCCCGCGCCCTGGCCCTGCTGGACTCGGTCGGGCTCGCCGAGCAGCGGAACAAACGCCCCGCACAACTGTCCGGCGGCCAGCGCCAACGAGTGAACATCGCCCGCGCCCTGATGAACGACCCGGCCCTGCTGCTGATCGACGAACCCACCAGCGCACTGGACACCGAACGCGGCGCGGCGGTGATCGACCTGATCCTGTCGGTCGCCCGCGACCACGCGACCGCCACCCTCTTGGTCACCCATGACCGCTCCCATCTACACCGGATGGACGCCGTCTACCGCATGGTCGACGGGCGCCTCGCACCCGAAACCGCTCCGACCGATAATCCGCCGTTCGACCCCGATCGCGGCGTTTTACCGGTGGGGTGAATGCCGCCGCTACAACGTGATCGGCGGGCGGGAGTTAATTTCCGACCGAAATTCCGAAATTTACCCATACCGATCACCTATCGACATTGTCCAGGGCAAAGGAGAAGGATCAACTATTGACGGTCGATGTCGCCCGTCCGGGGGAATTCCAACACCATCGTCCGATGATTGGACTTCCGATGTTTATCAAGAAATTGGTGGCTACCGCCCTTTTGGCCGTCGCGTCGACGGGCATAGCGATGGCCACGGCACACGGTGAGGGCACCCTGGCAGACCTCACGATGAACGGGGTGGATGGACCGATCTCCTACACGACGACCCTCGCGGCGGATCACCGCACCGCTACGGTCGATCTTGCTTCGGGACGGTTCGAGGTGACACCGGCAGCGGTCGACGTGCTGTCCGAGGACGGCGCGATCGTCGGTACGATCCCGACGACGCTGCGTATGGAGACCGGCCAGAACTTCAGCGTCATACCGTCGGTAGACCCGTCGGCAAGGACGCTGACGCTCACGCCGGCGGCAGGTGTTCCGTCGCCCGCCGCGGTCACACCCGAATTGCAGGGCCTGATGCATGATGCCCTGTTCGGTGGCGCCTTGGTGGGCGCGGCGATCGGTTGCGCGATCGGCATCGCCATCGGCATCTGGTTCTTCGTGGTCGGCGCCGTCATCGGCTGCGCGGTCGGCGCTGCCGTCGGAGCCTGGTTCGGCTTCTTCTTCACACCGTTCTGATCGATCGGGGAGGAATCCCATCCAAGTGTCGGCACAGGCCGGGCGGATCACGAATCCGCCCGGCCTTATCAGTCATCGCCTGCCGTACCCGGCCACACGGCCATGCCGCGCGAGGCCCTGTAGCGACGGACAAGGTTGGCTATTCGATAAGCGAGCGCATATCATCTGCGGATGCTTACCAATAGCCTGGCCAACCGATCCGACGACAACCCCAGCGAGCCTGTTCAGCAGCCCTTTTCCGACGGGACCGTGCTGATGCCCTGGCAAGCGGGGCCGCTGCATGACACCGGAGGCGCGGTGTTCGTCAGCGTGACCGACTTCCTGGCCGCCTCGGAAGCGGACGTGCAGGCGATCTACAAGACCGGGATGCGCCTGGGACGGAACTGGCCGGTGATGCAGGGCGCGGTCGGCCTGTGGCTGTGGGCTCGGCCGTCGGAGGCGCGCGGCGGCTCGATCTCGGTGTGGGAGACCGAGCACGACATGCGACGGTTCGTGCGCTGGCCGGTGCACGCCGACATCATGCGGAAATGGCGCGGCCGAGTCGGTCTGGCCACCGACTCGTGGCAGGCCGCGAAGTTCGAAGCGGAGGAAGTGTGGGCACGGGCGCGGAACACGATCGAACGGCGCCCGCACCCACAGGCCGGATAGATCCGAACGGCCGGATCTCACCCGGCGGCCGCTGTATCCGGCACGGGTGTCAGCGCTGCCAGGGCAGGCAACCCGCGAGGCGCAAGCGGGTCGCCAGACCGGAGCCGATGGTGGTGCTGGAACCGTTGCCTGCGGTGAGGGCCAGCAGGAGGTCGAGGCCGAGTCCGGCTCCGAGCGAGCAGCCGAGCAGGTTGATATCGACCGAGATGATCTCGTCCTCGGGTGCGCCGGGCAGGGTGTCCTCGGCGTGCGCCGCGCTCGCGCCGACCACGGTGGCGGCGGCGAGTGTGACGGCGATGAGACCGGCTCGGATGGAACGCACTTCTGTCCTCCTTCTGCGCCATGATCCGGCGCACTTGGAATGCCGGGCAACGAGACCTGCTCCTCGGCGCCCGCGCTCCCGGCCCGCGGTCCGCCGCCTCGTTAGTTGACCGATCGGCAGCGCGGGAAACCCCATCCTCCAGCGCTACTCGGGACCCGGTGGGCACGATCGGCGACGGCATCCATGCGCTCGGCCGATCCAGCGGCCAAGTCACGGTGACCACCTCAGTCGTCCGTCCGATCGCCGGTGCGGGCCCGAAGGATCACGCGGCGGGCCGGGTGTCGTCCCCCGCGGCGGGATGTGCCGGGATCCGAGCGTGATCAGCGCACATACCGCCATGATCTCGTCCGCTCGGAATTCCACATGTTCCAGCGTCGGCGTGATCACCGCGACCGCGCCGACGCGAACCACGACGGTGCGCAGCGCCGCGAGCGAAGCGGGCGCGGTCGGCCCGGCGACCAGGGTCCGCGCCAGATCGAACCCCGACGCCTTCGCCAGCGCGCGAATTTCCATTTCATGCCTGCGCGCGCGGCGTCCGGAGATATCGCGGCGCAGATATCCGACCACTTTCGGCTTCATCATCACCTCTCGTTCGATGGGAGCGCCCGCCGCCGGGGGCTCTCGCCCCCGTCCGCGGCTCACCGCGTCCGAAGTGCCGTGCCCGGCACGGCATCACCCCGGCGGCGCGCGCACGACACAGCCTCGAGCAACGAAGGGTCCACCGCGACGCTGTCAAGCGCGCGCGACCAGGTGTGCGACATCTGCGGTTGTCCGTCGGGGCCAGCGCCATGGCGCTAAAGTGCGGCGGCACAATGACTTCGACGCAGGGGGCGGATGTGGCGAACAGCGAAATCGACCGCGTATGGCAGTCGCCGCACTTTCGTAAGTTGCTCGGCGAGGGACGTCCAGGTCAGGCCCTCGCGCTCGTTCGCAAGAAAATGGGACTGTCTCAAGCCGATTTCGGCGCGCTCCTGCACTGGGACCGAACCCACGCCGGGCGCGTGGAGCGTGGGGAAGTCGGGACCATCTTCGACATCCGTGAACTGGTCCGCGCCGCCGACGCACTCGGGGTGCCACGCACGGCATTGCTGCCCCTCTTGCTCGCGACCCCCGAGACGGGGACCATCGACAACGGAGCCTGCGAAGGAGTCGATGACGTGGACCGCAGACAATTCGGCCTGGCAGCGACGATGACGGCGTTTACGGGCGTCTCCATACCGCCGACCAGGGCCGCGGAACCGATTCGAGTCGGCTCCGGGCACGTCACATATATCCGCATGCTCACAGAGCGGCTGTGGGAGCATGACCATCATCGCGGCAGCGGCGCGATATTCGATTACGCGGCAAGGCAATACGCGTCCATACGGCGGCTACTCGACTCCCGAACCTACGGCGACCGCATCGGCGTCGAATTGGTCAGCGCCACCGGGTGGCTGTCGAATACCGTCGCATGGCTGGCGCGGGACAGTAATCGCCCTGGCACATCCCGGCGGCACCTCACAGAATCGATCCTGCTTGCCGAACAATGCGGTGACACCACCTTATTGGCCGCCGCCCTCGGAGATCTCGCGAACCTCGCCGCCTCCTCACCTGCTTCCTCAGCCGAGCCCGTGCGCCTCGCCCGGCGCTCGACAGAACTCGTCAGGGGAATGCCGTCGGCGCGCATGAACGCGTTGAAGGCCGCGGAGGAAGCAACGGCTTATGCGGCCGTCGGCGACGAGCGGGAATTCACCCGCGCGATGGCGCGCGTCTGGCGTGAAGCCGACCGCGGCCTCGACGACCCGGACGACCCGGCATGGTTGGAGCACGTCAACGAGGCCGAGTTGCGCGCCCACGAGGCGCGCGGACTCCGCATGCTGGGCCACCACAACCGGGCGGTTCAGCTGTACAGCGAGAGCGTCGGCCAGCGGAATTGCTTCCCCCGCGACGAAGCGTCCTACCGCGCCTACTACGCCGCCGCCCTCACCGGCCTCGGCGATACCCCCTCCGCCATCACCGAAGCCCACACCGCAATCACCCTGCTGGAAGGCCCGGTCAACTCCCCACGCCTCCTGGCCGAACTACGCCCTGTCCGCGTCGCCGCCACCCACACCCGAGGCGACGACGCCGAACACTTCCGCCACCGCTTCGACGCGCTCGCCCACACGGCGTGACCTGGGTTCGACCGGATCTGTGAGGTTGCGGCGCAGCCGACACTCCCTCCCACGGCGCTGACCAACGATTCGAGACGTTAGAAGGCGTATCGAAGTATGCGGTTGGCTTGCCGGGACAGTGCTGGGCTGAGGGCTGTGGCGCGGGTTGTGGCGCGTAGCGGTTGGGGGAAGAGGGCGACTTCGGGGGCTCGGGTGAGGAGTTGTTCTTCGATCAATTTCAGGCCAGCGCCCCAGGTTTCGGGTTCGTGGGGGTCGTCGAATCCTTGGGCGGCGCTGATGCCGAGGGCTTTGATCGAGGGGTGGTACTTCATGGCCCAGGCGGCGAAACGGGTGTAGCCGTTGAGGGCGAGTTCACCGGTCGGGAAATGCGTGGTCGCCTCGCGGATCAGGGTGTGGAAGGTGTCGCCGGGCAGGAAAGGCAGCAGGCCCTCGGCGACGATCATGGCTGGTCGATCGGCGGGCAGCTGCTCGGTCCAGCCCGGCTGGGTGAGATCGACGCCCAACAGATGGGAGCTGTGCGGAAGCAATTGCCCGCGCATTTCGACGACTTCCGGGTAATCGATGTCGTACCAGTCGACATCGGCGGAGGGATCGCATCGCAGCATGCGGGTGTCCAGGCCGCAGCCGAGATCGATTACCACCGCATTTCGGTGCGTCGCGGTGAACGCCCGCACCGCGTCGTCGAGTTTCTTCGCGCGTAGCGCCGTTCCGCAGATGAGGCTGGGTTTCAGCTTCAGTTTGGTGTAGTCGTAGTCGATCCGGTCGGCCAGCTCGGCCTGGTGGGTGTCGTCCAGGATCGGGGTGCGCGTGGTCGCGTCCAGCGCTCGGGCTCGCAGGGTGAGCAGCAGGGTTTCCTGGATCGGGTTCAGGTCGGGTCGGATTCGAAGCACGATCGGTCCTTCATGTGGTGGTGTCCCTGGGTCGGGCGGCGAGGTCGCGCAGCCAGGTCAATGCCTGCTGAGCGGCCCGGATGCGCTCGGTGAGCGCGGGATCGGCGCCCCCGACCAAGGCGAGTCCGTCCTCGGCGATGTCGCCGAAGGCGCCGAGGCCGGCGATCTTGCGCTCGATGACCTTCTCCCAGGCGTCGTCCTCGATGCGGTAGTAGGCGGTGCGGTCACCGGGGATCCGCACCTTGCGGACGAGGCCGATCGTGGTCAGCAGGCGCATGTTGGAGGTCAGCGAGGCGCGGCTGGCACGGATCGCCTCGGCGATCCGGCCTGCGGACTGCTCCGGCGGATCGCAGATCATCAGGAGTCCGAGGATGCGGCCGGTGATGGGGGGCAGTCCCCATTCCTCGACGCAGAAGGTAGCGACTCGCTCGACCCACTTCAGCGTGGCGTCCTGTCGGTCCGTGTCCGGCATGCTGTGTCCTCCTGCGCTGTGTTCGGCTGGATTACTGTGGCACAGCGGTCACCGACTCCCAGGTAGGCGCCGGGGTGGGAGCGACGAGGCGGGTCCGGCGCAGATACCGGTCGAACCACTCGACGGCCAGAGCCATGGCCTCATCGAGCCCGGGACCGGTGTAGAGACCGAGCACGTCGTAAGGCAGGATCTCGAGGCGTTTCGGCTCACCGGCCTTGGCGAAGGCGCTGTGTGCTTCCTCGAGCATGTGGTATGGGTCCCAGCCGCCGTTGGCGATCATCAGCAGCGGGGTCGGCGCCAGGCGGTGAATGAGGTCCTCCGGCGCGAAGGTCAGGAGATGTTCGGCGGAATCGAGGGTCTTCTCGTTCCGATAGTTCGGGAACATCTCGGCGGCGAGATCCGGTGTGCTCTCGACGTTTTCGCCTTGCAGCGTCAGGTGCGGCACCCGAGCGCTCTCGTGGCCGGCATATCGGCGCTGCCAGTCCTCGTCCAACCGATCCCGCAGCCCGCCCACGCCCTCCCTGCCGAGCAGCCGCTCCAGATACCGCCACCCGTTCCACACGCTCGGGCTCTGCACCACAACACATTTCACGCGCCGGTCCAAGACCGCGGCCTGCGTCGCCACCGACCCCCCGATGCTGACCCCCCAGACTCCGATTCGATCCGGGTCCACCTCCGCGCGGGTTTGCAGATACGACACCGCGCTACGGAAATCCTCTGCCTGTCGCTGCGGGTAGTCCTGGCCGCGAGGTTCCCCCGCGCTGGCACCGACCGTGCGATAGTCGATCGCCAATACCGCGAACCCCGCCCGCACGAAATACGGTGCGAAGACCCGCAACGCCTCCTTCACCATCACCCCCGAGTGCCCCAGCACCAGACCGGGGGCCGAGCCGTCCGCCGCGGGCAGATACAGATCGCCCGCACACGCGGTGCCAAGGCTGTTGAACGTCACATGCTCGATCTCGAGATCCATCAAATCTCCCGTCGTTGCTAGTCATTTCAGTCTTCACTGAAATCACTGGCAATGTCAATATCGCGGCTGAAACCCGACTCAGCCGAAGCAGCTCGGATCACAGACGACCGAGGAGGATGTCGCGCTGATCGGCGACCACGGCCCGGATCGCCGTCACGACGGCGGCCACTTCCGGGCGGCGCAACGTTTCGGTGCGGGCGACGAGCCAATAGCCGAGGGTGACGGTCACCGAATCGGCCAGCACCCGAACGAGATCGGGGTGGCGATCGGCCATGAAGCAGGGCAGCAGCCCAAGGCCCGCTGACGCGCGGGTGGCTTCCACGTGTACGAAAACGTTGGTGGACGTGACCGATTCCCGCATCGCGGGCACGAAGCTGGAGGCCAGGTCGAGGTCGTCCACTTGGAGCATGGAATCGATGAAGTAGACCAGCGGATACCGGGACAGGTCGTCGATCGTCGCGGGCGCGCCGTGCTCACGCAGGTATTCGCGGGAACCGTAGAGGCCGAGACAGTAGTCGGCCAGGTGGGTGGCGGTGGCGCGGTGCACTTGCGGCTCGCCCACCACGATCTCGAGATCGAGCCCCGAGCGCTGTTGCGAGGCGCGCCGGGTGATCGCCACGATCTCCACCGAGATCTTCGGATGCCGCCGCTGCACCTCCGCCGCCGCCGGCGCGGCGATGTAGGCGCTGAAGCCGTCGGTCGCCGAGAGCCGGACCACCCCCTCCAGCACCCGGTTGCCTTCGGCGTCCGCGGCCAGTGATTTCACCGCCGCCTCCACCGCCTCGGCCGCGGCCAGCGCCTCCCTGCCGAGATCGGTCAGTTCCCAGCCGCCGGTCACCCGGGTGAGCACCCGGCCGCCGAGCGTGTGTTCCAAGGCGGCGATGCGCCGGGAGATGGTGGTGTGGTTGATCCCGAGTTCCTCGGCCGCCGTCACGAATCGGCCGGAGCGCCCGACGGCCAGGAGGACGAGAAGGTCGTCCGCGCTGGGACGACCGGGAGAGGCCGGGCGCATATCTGCATCTTTGCAGAGACGCACTGCACAAATGGTCATTGCGGCACGATTCCTCTGCACCAATACTCGGTGCAGCCAAGCATTGTGGGGGCCGTCACATCGGGATCCGAAGTGTGGCCCCGGGCACGAAGGAGAAGTGCGATGAGGGAGCACGACGCCGTAGCGGCGGATTCGGGCGCGACGACCAGCGGTCTACGCCGCGTGGTGGCCGCGTCGATGGCGGGCACGGTGGTGGAGTGGTACGAGTTCTTCCTGTACGGCACCGCCGCCACGCTGGTGTTCAGCAAGGTGTTCTTCGCCAAGGGCACCAGCGACCTGGACGCCATTCTGGCCGCGTTCGTCACCTACGCGGTCGGTTTCGCGGCGCGGCCGCTCGGCGGCGTGGTGTTCGGGCATTTCGGTGACAAGTACGGCCGCAAGAAGCTGCTCCAGTTCAGCCTGGTACTGGTGGGCAGCGCGACGTTCCTGATGGGCTGCCTGCCCACCTTCGGGCAGATCGGCTACTGGGCGCCCGCGCTGCTGGTCGCCCTGCGATTCATCCAGGGCTTCGCCGTCGGCGGCGAGTGGGGCGGCGCGGTGCTGCTGGTGGCCGAGCACAGCCCGAGCCGCGGTCGCGGCTTCTGGGCGAGCTGGCCGCAGGCAGGCGTGCCCGCGGGCAACCTGCTGGCGACGGTGGTGCTGCTGGTGCTCACCTCCACGCTGTCGGACGAGGCGTTCCTCGGCTGGGGCTGGCGAGTCGCGTTCTGGCTCTCGGCGGTGGTGGTGCTGATCGGCTACTACATCCGCACCAAGATCACGGACGCGCCCATCTTCGTCGCGGCGCAGCGGGAAGCCGAGCAGATCAAGGCGACCTCCCTGAGCGTGGTGGAAGTGCTGCGCCGTTACCCGCGCGGAGTGCTCACCGCGATGGGGCTGCGCTTCGGCGAGAACGTCATGTACTACCTGGTGGTCACGTTCACCATCACCTACTTGAAGACGCAGGTGCACGCCGACACCCAAGTGATCCTGTGGTGGCTGCTGGCCGCGCACGCCGTGCACTTCGCGGTGATCCCGCTGGTGGGAGGCCTGTCCGACCGCATCGGCAGGCGACCGGTCTATCTGATCGGCGCGCTCACCGCGGGCACCTGGGGCTTCTTCGCCTTCCCGATGATGGACAGCGGCCACAACGCGGTCATCATGTCCGCCATCATCATCGGCCTGATCTTCCACGCCTTCATGTACGCCGGGCAGCCCGCCATCATGGCCGAGATGTTCCCCACCCGGATGCGCTATTCCGGTGTGTCCCTGGGCTATCAGGTGACCTCGATCGTGGCCGGTTCGCTGGCGCCGATCATCGCCGTCCGGCTGCTGAACACCTACCACTCCGCGGTGCCGATCGCCTGGTACCTGGCGGGCGCGGCGGCGGTGAGCGCGATCGCCGTGCTCGTCGCACGAGAGACGAAGGGGCTGACCTTGGAGAGCATCGACCACGCCGACGCCGAGACCGTCGGCGCGCGCGCCGAAGTGACCGTGCGATGAGCGATCTGGCGGGGCGCAGCGCCCTGGTCACCGGCGGCGCGAGCGGCATCGGCGCGGCATGCGCCCGCGCGCTCGCGGCGCGCGGCGCCACCGTCACGGTGGCCGACGTCGACGAGGCCGGCGCGAAGACCGTGGCCGGGGAACTGGGCGGGAAATCGTGGGCGGTGGACCTGCTCGACGTCGCGGCGCTGGAGACGCTGGAACTCGAGGCCGACATCCTGGTGAACAACGCCGGGGTGCAGCACGTCAGCCCGATCCAGGACTTCGCGCCGCAGCGCTTCCGCGATCTGCTCACGCTGATGGTCGAAGCCCCGTTCCTGCTGGTGCGCGCGGCGCTGCCGCACATGTACCGGCAGGGCTGGGGACGGATCGTCAACATCTCCTCGATCCACGGCCTGCGCGCCTCCGAATACAAAGTCGCCTACGTTACGGCCAAGCACGGGCTCGAGGGCCTGTCGAAGGTCACCGCGCTGGAGGGCGGCCCGCACGGCGTCACCAGCAATTGCGTGAACCCGGGCTATGTGCGCACGCCGCTGGTGGACAAGCAGATCGCCGATCAGGCCAGGGCGCACGGCGTGCCCGAGCAGGAGGTGGTGGAGAAGATCCTGCTCACCGAGAGCGCGATCAAGCGGCTCGTCGAGCCGGAGGAGGTCGCCTCGCTGGTGGCCTGGCTCGCGTCGACGGAGGCGGGCATGGTGAACGGCGCGGCCTACACGATGGACGGCGGGTGGAGCGCGCGATGAGGGCGCGCTCACCCCAGCGCGGTCAGCGCCATCCTGCGCAGCACCGGCCGGGCCCGCGCCGCGGTCGCCTCGCTAGCGCTGTGCGGGGTGGAGTTGATCAGTCCGAAGGCGGCGTGGGCCTGCACCCGCGCCGCCTCCTCGGGTAGGTCCGGATGCAGCTCGCGCAGCACGCCCACCCAGATCTCCACGTATTGGCGCTGGGTGCGGCGGATCTCGCGGCGGGCGGGGGCGGGCACGTTGTCCAGGTCGCGGTCCTGGATGCGGATCAGCTCCGGCTCGCCGAGCGCGAAGTCCAGGTGGTGATCGACCAGTCCGGCCAGCGCCTGCTCGGCGGAATCGGTGCCCGCGACCACCTTCTTGCCGCCGTCGAGCAGGCGCTGGCTCACCCCTACCAGCAGCTCGACCAGCAGCGCCTCCTTGTTCGGGAAGTGCCGGTAGACGGCGGGACCGCTGATGCCGACGGCGGCGCCGAGGTCGTCCAGGCGCATGCCGAGGAAGCCTCGGTCGGCGATCAAGCGCGCTCCCGCTTCCAGCAGTTGCGCCCTTCGCTGCGCCTTCAACTGCTCACGACGCGTGGGCGCGACGGATTCGGCACTGGTCACACGCGGTCCTTTCCGCCGATCTGGACAACTCGGTTAATCAACACTAACCTGAATTCCAGTTATCGTCGACTAACTGGACGACAGGATGGCGTGATGACCGTTACCGAAGAGGCCGTCGGGAACCGCGCCGCGCACGCGGCGTTGGTCGACGACCTGCGCGCCCGGCTGGCCGCCGCGGCGTTGGGCGGACCCCAGAAGGCGCGCGATCGGCACGTCGCGCGCGGCAAGCTGTTGCCGAGGCAGCGCGTGGACCAACTGCTGGACCCGGGAAGCCCGTTCCTCGAACTGTCCCCGCTGGCCGCGACCGGGATGTACGGCGACGAGTCCCCCGGCGCCGGGATCATCACCGGGATCGGCCGGGTCTCCGGGCGGGAATGCGTGATCGTGGCCAACGACGCGACGGTCAAGGGCGGCACCTACTACCCCATGACGGTGAAGAAGCATCTGCGCGCGCAGGAGATCGCGTTGCAGAACCAGCTGCCGTGCGTCTACCTGGTCGACTCGGGCGGCGCGTACCTGCCGCATCAGGACGAAGTGTTCCCCGACCGGGAGCATTTCGGGCGCATCTTCTACAACCAGGCGACCATGAGCGCCAAGGGGATTCCGCAGATCGCCGCGGTGCTCGGCTCGTGCACGGCGGGCGGCGCCTACGTGCCCGCGATGAGCGACGAGGCCGTGATCGTCCGTAACCAGGGCACCATCTTCCTCGGCGGCCCGCCGCTGGTGAAGGCCGCGACCGGCGAGGTGGTCACGGCCGAGGAACTCGGCGGCGGCGAGCTGCACTCGCGCACCTCCGGCGTCACCGACCACTTGGCCGAGGACGATCAGGACGCGCTGCGCATCGTGCGCCGGATCGTGGCCACGCTCGGCCCGCGCACCCCCGTTCCGTGGGACGTGCGGCCGGTCATCGCGCCCGCCGCGCCGGAATCCGAGCTCTACGACGTGGTTCCTGTCGACCTGCGCACCCCCTACGACGTGCGCGAAGTGATCCACCGCCTGGTCGACGGCACGGCCGAGGGCGAGAGCGGTTTCCATGAGTTCAAGGCCGAATACGGCAAGACCTTGGTCACCGGGTTCGCGCGCATCCACGGACATCCGGTCGGCATCGTCGCCAACAACGGCGTGCTGTTCAGCGAATCCGCCATGAAGGGCGCGCATTTCATCGAGCTGTGCGACAAGCGCAGCATCCCCCTGCTGTTCCTGCAGAACATCACCGGCTTCATGGTCGGCCGCGACTACGAAGCGGGCGGCATCGCCAAGCACGGCGCGAAGATGGTCACCGCGGTCGCCTGCGCGCAGGTGCCCAAGCTCACCGTCGTCATCGGCGGTTCCTACGGCGCGGGCAACTACTCGATGTGCGGGCGCGCGTATTCGCCGCGGTTTCTGTGGATGTGGCCGAACGCGCGGATCTCGGTGATGGGCGGCGAGCAGGCGGCGTCGGTGCTGGCGACGGTGCGCGGCGACCAGCTCGACAGCAGCGGGCGGCCCTGGTCGCCCGAGGACGAGGAGGCGTTCAAGGCACCGATCCGGGAGCAATACGAGAGCCAGGGCAATCCCTATTACTCGACGGCCAGGTTGTGGGACGACGGAGTGATCGATCCCGCCGACACCAGAACCGTGCTCGGGCTGGCGCTGTCGGTGTGCGCGCAAGCTCCGCTCGAACCCGTCTCCTACGGCGTTTTCCGGATGTGATGACGATGCTGAACAAATCCGTTCCCGTGGGGTTCGACACCGTGCTCGTCGCCAACCGCGGCGAGATCGCGGTGCGGGTGATCCGCACATTGCGCGCGTTGGGCATCCGCTCGGTGGCCGTCTACAGCGACGCCGACGCCGACGCCCGCCACGTCCACGAAGCCGACACGGCGGTGCGCCTCGGCCCGGCCCCGGCACGGGAGAGCTACCTCGACATCGACCGGGTGGTGGCCGCCGCCGTGCGCACCGGCGCGCAAGCGGTGCACCCCGGCTACGGATTCCTCTCGGAGAACGCCGCTTTCGCCGCCGCGCTGGCCGAGGCGGGGATCGTGTTCCTCGGCCCGCCCGCCCGCGCCATCGAGGTGATGGGCGACAAGATCACCGCGAAGAACACCGTGGCCGCGTTCGGCGTCCCGGTGGTGCCAGGCATCGCCACACCCGGCCTGACCGATGACGACCTGATCGCCGCGGCCGCCGAAGTCGGTTATCCGGTGCTGGTCAAGCCGTCCGCGGGCGGCGGAGGCAAGGGCATGCGCCGGGTGGACGATCCGGCCCGGCTGCCGGAGGCGCTGCGCAGCGCCCGGCGCGAGGCCGCCGCCGCGTTCGGCGACGACACGCTGTTTCTGGAACGGTTCGTCACCCAGCCGCGCCACATCGAAGTGCAGATCCTCGCCGACCAGTTCGGCAACGTGCTGCACCTGGGCGAGCGCGAATGCAGCTTGCAGCGCCGCCACCAGAAGGTGATCGAAGAAGCGCCGTCACCGTTGCTGGACGCGGCCACCAGGGCCAGGATCGGCGCGGCCGCCTGCAACACCGCGCGCAGCGTGGACTACGTCGGCGCGGGCACCGTGGAGTTCATCGTCTCCGCCGACCGGCCCGACGAGTTCTTCTTCATGGAGATGAACACCCGCCTGCAGGTCGAGCATCCGGTCACCGAGCTGGTCACCGGCGTCGACCTGGTGGAATGCCAGGTCCGGGTGGCGGCGGGGCAGAAACTGGCGGTGGCGCAGGACGACATCCGCATGGTCGGGCACGCGATCGAGGCCAGGGTGTACGCCGAGGATCCCGGTCGCGGGTTTCTGCCCACCGGCGGTACGGTGCTCGACCTCGACGAGCCGGAGGGTCCCGGCGTCCGGGTCGATTCCGGTCTGCGGATCGGCACGCGCGTCGGCAGCGACTACGACCCGATGCTGTCGAAGGTCATCGCGCACGCCGCCGACCGCTCGGCCGCGCTCGCGAAACTCGATCGGGCGCTGGCCGACACCGTGCTGCTCGGCGTGACCAGCAACATCGAATTCCTGCGCTTCCTGCTCGACGACCAGGACGTGGCCGAGGGACGGCTGGACACCGGCCTGCTGGACCGGCGCGTCACCGACTTCCGGCCCGCCGCAGTAGGCGACGACGAGTTCGCCGCCGCGGCGGCCTGGCACTGGCTGCGCCGCTGGCCCGCCGCGCCGCGCGATCCGTGGGAGATCCCGTCCGGCTGGCGGATCGGGGCCGACGCGCCCACGCCGATCCGGCTCGCGGGCGGCGAACGGATCGAGCACGTCTATCTCTCCGGCACCCCGGACGACGGCACGGTACGGGTCGACGACGGCGAAAGTCGTTCGCTGACCGCATCGTTCACCGCATCCGGCGATCGGGGCGCGGGCGTTCTCACGCTCACGCTGGACGGCCTGCGCCGCACCTACCGGGTCGCCGAGCAGGACGGCCTGCTGTGGGTGGCGGGGCCCTCCGGCATCGCGGCGCTGCGCGAAGTGGCGGAAGTCAACGTGCGCGGCGGCGACGAGCACGTGGGCGACGCCGAGATCCGCTCCCCCATGCCCGGCTCGGTGATCGCGGCGCCGGTCGCCTCCGGCGCCACCGTCGCCGCGGGCGATCCGGTGGTCATCGTGGAGGCGATGAAGATGGAGCACTCGCTCACCGCGCCGGTCGCGGGAACCGTCGAACTACTGGTCGAACCGGGCGCCCAAGTGCGCCTGGACCAAGTGCTGGCGCGCATCGTCGCGCAGGACGCAACGAATCACCCCGAACGAGAAGGAATTTCCGCATGACCGACTTCCTGTCCACCGGCACGCTGCCGGAGGAGTACCGCGATCTCGCGCTGACCGTGCGCGACTTCGCGCGGTCGGTGGTCGCTCCGGTGGCGGCCGAGCACGACGCGAACCACACCTTCCCGTACGAGGTGGTCGCGGGGATGGCCGAGATGGGCCTGTTCGGGCTGCCGTTCCCGGAGGAGTACGGCGGCATGGGCGGCGACTACTTCGCGCTGTGCCTGGCGCTGGAGGAACTGGGCAAGGTCGACCAGAGCGTGGCGATCACGCTGGAGGCGGGCGTTTCGCTGGGCGCGATGCCGATCTATCGCTTCGGCAACGACAAGCAGAAGCAGGAATGGCTGCCGCAGCTGACCAGCGGCCGCAACCTCGCCGCGTTCGGGCTCACCGAGCCGGGCGCAGGCAGCGACGCGGGCGGCACCAGGACCACCGCGGTCGCCGACGGCGGCGAATGGATCATCAACGGCAGCAAGCAGTTCATCACCAACTCCGGCACCGACATCACCAAGCTGGTCACGGTGACCGCGGTGACCGGGACCACCGGCGGCAAGAAGGAGATCTCGACCATCCTGGTGCCCACCGACACGCCCGGTTTCGTCGCCGAGCCCGCCTACAACAAGGTCGGCTGGAACGCCTCCGACACCCATCCGCTCAGCTTCACCGACGTTCGCGTGCCCGAGGAGAACCTGCTCGGTGAACGCGGGCGCGGCTACGCGAACTTCTTGCGCATCCTCGACGAGGGCCGCATCGCCATCGCCGCGCTCGCGGTCGGGGCCGCGCAGGGCTGCGTCGACGAGAGCGTGCGCTACGCCAAGGAGCGCGAGGCGTTCGGCCAGGTCATCGGGCGCAATCAGGCCATCGCGTTCAAGATCGCCAGGATGGAGGCGCGGGCGCACGCGGCGCGCACGGCCTACTACGACGCGGCGGCGCTGATGCTGGCGGGCAAGCCGTTCAAGAAGCAGGCGTCGATCGCCAAGCTGGTGGCCAGCGAGGCCGCCATGGACAACGCCCGCGACGCGACACAGATCTTCGGCGGCTACGGGTTCATGAACGAGTACGCCGTCGCCCGGCACTATCGCGACAGCAAGATCCTGGAAATCGGCGAGGGGACGACGGAGGTGCAGCTGATGCTGATCGGACGGGAGCTGGGCCTGTGACCCGGCGGACGGTCGTGCAGCGCGGCCTGTGGTTCGAGGAGTTCGACACCGAGGTGGTCTACGAGCACCGGCCCGGCCGCACCATCACCGAGGCGGACAACGTCCTGTTCACCACGCTGACCATGAACACCCAGGCGCTGCATCTGGACGCGGCGTTCAGCGAGCGGTTGCCCCCGTTCAACCAGCGGCTGGTGAACTCGATGTTCACCCTGTCCACCTTGATCGGGCTCTCGGTGGCGCAGCTGACCCAGGGCACCATCGTGGCCAATCTCGGCTTCTCGGAAGTCGCGTTCCCCAAGCCGCTGTTCCACGGCGACACCATGTACGCCGAGACCGTGGTCACCGGCACGCGCGAGTCGAAGAGCCGTCCCGGCGAGGGCATCGTGACCTTCGCGCACACGGCGCGCAACCAGCACGGCGACATCGTCGCGACCGCGGTGCGCAAGACGCTGGTGCGCAAGGCGCCGGAGGGCGGCGCATGAGGGGGCCGGGTGGGCGACAGCGCGGCGTCGGCACGGGCTGCGCACGTACCCATGATCACCCTGGCATGAGGTTTCGGACCTCGGGATGGCAGTGCCGCGCGCATGCCGGAGGTGATGCCGCGTGAGCTGGGAGATGGCGGGCCCGGCGTGGTTGTTCTGCCCCGCCGACCGCCCGGAGCGCTTCGCGAAGGCAGCGGACGCGGCCGATGTGGTGATCCTCGATTTGGAGGACGGCGTCGCCGCGCACGACAAGGCCGCGGCACGGAAGGCGCTGCTGGATACCCCCATGGATCCGGAGACCACGGTGGTGCGGGTCAACGCCGCGGGCACCGATGACCACGCGCTCGATCTGGCGGCCATCGCCGAAACCTCCTATCGAAGGCTCATGCTGCCGAAATGCGAAGCGGCCGAACAGGTGACGACGTTGGCGGACTACGAGGTGATCGCGCTGATCGAGTCGCCGCTCGGCGCGCTCGCCGTCGGCGCGGCGATGACGGCGCGCAACGCGATCGGCGTCATGTGGGGCGCGGAGGATCTGGTCGCCGGGCTCGGCGGCACCGCGAGCAGGCACGCCGACGGCGGCTATCGAGACGTGGCCCGGCACGTGCGCTCCACCGCGCTGCTGGCCGCCAAGGCGTACGGCAAGTTCGCGCTCGACTCGGTGTACCTGGACATTCGCGATCTGGACGGGCTGCGCACCGAAGCCGAGGACGCGGTCGCCGTCGGATTCGACGCCAAGGTCGCGATCCACCCGCGCCAGGTGCCGGTGTTGCGGGCCGCCTACGCACCCTCCGAAGAAGAGGTCGCCTGGGCCCGCCGGGTGCTGGCGGAAGCGCCGAACCACCGCGGCGTCTTCGCCTTCGAGGGCAGGATGGTCGATGGCCCCGTGTTCCGGCACGCCGAGCAGATCGTGCGGCGCGCCGACCGCGCCTGAGCACCGAGTTTCCACAGTCAGGAGGACCGCGATGCAACCACAATGGGTGCCGACCGAAGCGGACATCGCCGCGGCGAGGATCACCGACTTCGCACGTTTCGTGGCCGAGCGCACCGGTGTGCGCGCGGCCGACTATCACGCGCTGTGGCAGTGGTCGGTCGATGATCTCGCCGGGTTCTGGCACGCGCTGTGGGACTACTTCGAACTCGGCGACATCGCGGGCGAAGTGCTGGCGAGCGCGCGGATGCCCGGCGCGCAGTGGTTCCCCGGCACCCGGCTGAACTATGTGGACCAGGTGATCCGGCAGCTGCGCACCGACCGGCCCGCGATCAAGGCGGTCAGCGAGGACGCACCGATCCGGGAGGTGTCCTGGGCCGAACTGATCGACCACACCGCCGCTTTCGCGCGCACGCTGCGTTCGCTGGGCGTGCGGCCGGGCGACCGGGTGGCGGGTTACCTGCCCAACATCCCGGAGGCGGTGATCGCGTTCCTCGCCACCGCGAGCATCGGCGCGGTCTGGAGCGCCTGCGGACAGGACTACTCGCC
Organism: Nocardia sp. NPDC003726; assembly: GCF_053586955.1. NCBI lineage: Bacteria > Bacillati > Actinomycetota > Actinomycetes > Mycobacteriales > Nocardiaceae > Nocardia > Nocardia sp. NPDC003726. Next base: position 223,832 of record NZ_JBSFNF010000004.1, read on the forward strand.
GAAAGCCGCGCTGGACCGGCTCGGACAGCTGGAGCCCACCGTCCTGGTCACCGCCGACGGCTACCGCTTCGGCGGCAAGGCGCACGACAAGCGCGACGACATCGCCGCGTTGCGAGCGGGCCTGGACTCGCTGAAGGGCACGATCGCGGTCTCCCGGCTCGGGCTCGACGTGCCGGGCACGACCTCCTGGGACGAGGCGGTGACCACCACGGACTCGCCGCCTCCGGTGATCACCACGGAGTCGGTCGACTTCGACCATCCGCTGTGGATCGTGTTCTCCTCCGGCACCACGGGCCTGCCGAAGGGCATCGTGCACGGCCACGGCGGCGTGCTGCTGGAACACCTCAAAGCCGTTGCCCTGCAATCGGACATCGGCCCCGAGGACACCTTCTTCTGGTACACCAGCCCGAGCTGGATGATGTGGAACTTCCAGATCGCGGGCCTGCTGACCGGGGCGACCATCGTGACCTACGACGGCAGCCCCACCGCGCCGGCGCCGGACGCGCTGTGGCGGATCGCCGCCGAGGTCGGCGCCACCGTGCTCGGCGCGAGTCCCGGCTACGTCCTGGCCTGCATCAAGGCGGGCTCGGCGCCGCGTGCCGACCACGACCTGTCGGCGCTGCGCACCGTCGGCATCACCGGTTCCTCGCTGCCCACCTCCTCGGCGCTGTGGCTGGGCGAGAACGTCGGCGAGCACGTCCAGGTCTCGTCCATCAGCGGCGGCACCGACGTGGTGTCGGCGTTCATCGGCGGCGTGCGCACCGTGCCCGTGTGGCCGGGCGAGCTGTCCGCGCCCTACCTCGGCGTCGCGCTGGACGCCTACGACCCGGCGGGGCAGCCGGTGCGCGGCGAGGTGGGCGAACTCGTCGTCACCGCGCCGATGCCGTCCATGCCGGTCTCCTTCTGGCGCGACGAGGACGGCAAGCGTTATCACGACGCGTATTTCGACATGTTCCCCGGCGTGTGGCGGCACGGCGACTGGATCACCATCACCGACCACCACAGCGTGATCGTGCACGGACGCTCGGACTCCACGCTCAACCGGCACGGCATCCGGATGGGCAGCGCCGACATCTACCAGTCCGTCGAACGGCTCCCGGAGATCGCCGAAGCGCTGGTGATCGGCGCCGAGCAACCCGACGGCGGATATTGGATGCCGCTGTTCGTCACCCTGGCGCCCGGCGCGGAACTCACCGACGAGCTGAAAGCGCGCGTCGCCGGCACGATTCGCACCGAGGTATCCCCCCGCCACGTGCCCGACGAGATAATCCTGGCCCCCGGCATCCCGCACACCCGCACCGGCAAGAAGCTCGAGGTACCGATCAAGAAACTGTTCCAGGGCGCCGACCCGAGCCGCGTCGTCGAACGCAGCGCCGTGGACAACCCGGACCTGCTCGACTGGTACGCCACCATCCGGCCCAGCGTGCGCGGGTGACTACGACGGCGCGCGTCCGGGACCACGTACGGCGACTTCCTGGTTGAGGCTGCCCTGTGGCACCACCCAGACATGGGGCTGCCTCGTCACCGACGCGATGTGTTCGAAATCCGCGTCATAGTGGACCAGTACGGCCCCGTGGAACTCGGCCACCGCGGCGGTGAGCAGATCCACGATCCCCGCGGCTCGATGGTGACCTTTGCGCGCCATCAATTGTTGAACTTCGCGCGCACGGTCGGCGATCGTCTCATTGATCGGGAGGTTGACGTAGAGGGAGCGCCGTCGTTGTGCGACGTTCTGCACGTCGGCGAGGTTGCGCCCCGAGTAACCGGCCTCCAAGTCCACCGTCACGCAGGTCGCGGCCGCACGGTCGGCGATCAGGCCGGCGATGACCGTGCGTACCGGCTCATACGCGAGCCTGGCGCTCGCGGAGGTGTCCACCAGATGCAAACGGAGCGGAGTGGTCTCGGTCAACGGCGGGCCTCGCGCATGACGTCCGCGTCACCTATGTCAGGGCCGACTCCGAACCCGTACGGGTCGGTCAACACTTGCTCGATCCGGCGGCGCCGGTCGGCGACGAATTCCAGCGCCGCGTTGACCGTGTCCTTCTTGGTGGTGGTGCCCAACTCCTTGGCGGCTAAGGCTAGAGCTTCGTCGTTGAGATCGATCATCGTCTTCATATATGCAAGGATATATCCAGCGAAACCTTGGCAGCAATACTTTCGCACCGGCGTGGTCGCACCCGGCGCGGGAAGTGCACGGTCACGGTGCGTGCGGGTGGGCTGCGCACGACTACCCGCCCGACCTGGACCGAATTGGGATGCCGAACGTGAGGCTTCCGGGCTGTTACGAGTTCGGCTGCGGCGCAGGGTCTTATCCGCGGTAGGCGCGGCCGCCGATGGACGCGGTGAAGACCGCCGCACGTGCGCCGCGGGCGGCTTCCAGGTTGCGCTTCTCCTGTGGGGTGAGCCGATAGCGCGCCGTGATCCGCCGTATCGCGGCGATCACGGCGCCGAGCACCGGTATGGGGTCCACCGGGCGCAAAGCCAACGCCATGACGAACTCCTTACCAGAAAGACGCACCGGTACAGGCGAATTCGACTGAATCGAGCGGTGGCGCTCCGGCACGGGCATCTGATTCGCCGCGTCCGGACGCACGAGAGCGCCGGATGGCGATCCGGCTTTCGCAGGTGGCATGGACCGGCGTCCGGGTTTCTCCTAGCGTGGAAGCGACAGATGGTTCGACATCCGCGTGGAGGTGGCATCGTGGCCGCACAGGACGTCCGAGAACGCACCGGGCCCGCGGGCTTTCCGCCGGGACCGGCGCTGCCGCCGCTCGTGCAGAGCGCGTTGTTCCAGCGGGACCGGGCCCGCTTCCTCACCGCGATGACCCGCCGCTACGGTGACGTCTTCACGCTGCGGATCCCGCCGTTCGCCGACCACGTCGTGGTGTACTCGCGGCCGGAACACATCAAGGAGATCTTCGCGGGCGATCCGCGCGACTTGCACGCGGGCGAGGGCAACCAGATCCTCGGAACGATCATGGGTCCGCACTCGCTCTTGCTGACCGACGAGGCCGAGCACGCGCGGGCGCGCAGGTTGCTCATGCCCGCGTTCAACGGTGCGGCGCTGCGCGGCTACCGGGCGCTGATCACCGAGATCGCGGCCGCGGAGGCCGGCAGCTGGGCGGCCGGATCCACGGTGCGCATGCTGGACCGGATGAACGCGCTCACCCTCGAGGTGATCACCCGAGTGGTCTTCGGCGTCACCGACGAGCGGATCAGGGCCGAGCTGAACCCGCGCCTGAACCGGATCGTCCACCTGAACCCGCTGGTCTTCCTCGGGTTCAAAAGCGACCGATTGCGCCGGATCGGGCCATGGAAGAGCTTCGCCGAGAACCTCGCGGCGGTGGACGCCTTGCTCTACGCGGAAATCGCCGATCGGCGGCGGGCGGCCGATCTGGCCGGGCGTACCGACGTGCTCTCGCGCCTGCTCCAAGTCGACGACGGCGACGCGCCGCTCACCGACGCCGAACTCCGCGATCAGCTCATCACCTTGCTGCTGGCCGGGCACGAGACCACCGCGTCGGCGCTGTCCTGGGCACTCTACGAACTCGCCGCCGATCCCGGGATCCAGCGGCAGGCGGCGGAGGCGGCGCGCACCGGCGACGAGCGATATCTGGACGCGGTGCTCAAGGAGGCCATGCGGCTGCGCACCATCATCTCCGGCACCAATCGAAAACTGACCAGAGACATGACGATCGGCGGGCAGCGGCTTCCGGCCGGCACCGTGGTCGCCACCTCGATAGTCCTCGCACACCGGCGTACCGAGGCCTACCCCGACGTCGCCGTCTTCCGCCCGGCCCGTTTCCTCGACGGCGAAGTGGCGCCGAACACCTGGCTACCGTTCGGCGGCGGCGTGCGGCGGTGCATCGGCGCGGGGTTCTCACTGCTCGAAGGCACCACGGTGCTGCGGGAAATCCTCGTCCGCCACAACCTTTCGCTCCCCGCGGGAAGCGCGCCGGAGCGCGGCAAGATCCGCAACATCACCACCGTGCCGCGCGGCAGGGCGCGGGTGGTGGTCGACCGGCAGCCAACCAGTATGTGAACAATGATTCTTTGCCAGTGCAGCTCTTGTACTGGATCTATATTCGTGTAAGTTGGTCTCTGTTCGACAGACCGAACCACGGCACGGCGCGCACGGTGCCCCGCGCTTCGGCCGAGTCCGGTCGTCGACCTCCGGACGCGCCGGCGCGCGCATCCCGCCTTGTCGCGCGCCGGCGCACACCGGAGAACAGGTACAGCTCCCGGGGGCCGCTCATCCCCGGGAGCCGTATCCCGTGACACGGCGGGCCCGGCCATACGGCCAGGTCGTTACGATGTTCGTCATGAGTGTCGACAATCGCCGTACGGCGCGGAAGGCGAGCACCGGCGACTCGGCACCCCGCGAGATCCGGCGCAGGCCGAAGAACCGCCGTGCCCAGATCGCCGCGGCGTCGGCCGCCGCGTTCGGCGCGCTCGGCTACCACGGCGTGAGCATGGACGACATCGCCTCCGGGCTCGGCATCAGCTCGGCGGCGTTGTATCGCCACTATCCGAGCAAGTACGCGCTGTTCCGGGAGGAACTGCTGCGCGTCGGCCAGGCGATGACCGAATCGGTCGAGTTGCCCGAGGCGGCGGCCGAGTGGACTGCCGAGCAGCGGTTGCGGCACGTGCTCGACGCGCTCATCGCGGTCACCATCGACAACCGCCCCACCGTCACGCTGGTGCGCTGGGAGGTCAGGTACCTCGAGCCCGACGACCAGGTCACGCTCAACGAACAGCAGGCAACGGTGCTCGGCGCGCTGGGCGGCCAGCTGGCCGCGCTGCGCCCGGAACTCTCCGACGAAGACGTGCGCGTGCTGCGCGCCGCGCTGCTCAGCACGATCACCAGCATCGCCGACCACCATGCCGCCCTCCCGGCGAAAGCCCTTGCGCGCCTGCTGCATTCGGCATGCTGGGCGGTGGCGCACGCGAAGCTGCCCGCGACGGGCGCGGTGGAGCCGGTCGCGGTGGTGGAGATTCCGAATTCGTTCAAACACGAACTGCTGCTGCGCAAAGCGGTCGAGTTGTTCCACGAGCGCGGCTATCCCAACGTCAGCGTGGAGGACATCGCCACCGCCGCAGGGCTTTCGGCGGCCTCGGCGGTGTACCGGTTCTACCGGGGCAAGAGCGACATCCTGGCCGCCGCGTTCCGCCGTGCCGCCGAACGGGTGTCCGGCGCCGTCGGCCCGGCCGTGGCAGCCGCCACCGATTCCGAGGACGCGCTCACCGCGCTGATCACGCAATACGTCGCGGGGTCGTTCGCCGAGCGCGCTCTGACCTTCGTGTATTACACCGAATTCCAGCACGTGCCCGCCGAAGAACGCACGGTGCTGCGCAATATCCAGCGGCTCAGCGTCGAGGAGTGGGCCCGGTTGCTGCGCGAGGTGCGTCCGGAACTGGCTCCGGCGGAGGCGCGCATCCTCGTGCACGCGGCCTTCGCGGTGGTCGTCGACCTGGGCCGCGCGTTCGGCGACGAACCACTGGCCGCCCAGGACCGGGTGCGGCTGCTGATGCAGCTGGTGCTGTTCGGACGGCCCGCGCGATAGCGCTATAAGTTAGCCGATATTCACGTTCTTCTGGCCGCATAGTGCGACCTGGCAGGCTGATCACAGGATTTTTGTGATCTACCATTCATTTCTTCTCGGCACAGGGTAGCGTTGGCGTACCGAACGCTGTGGTGGGCTACCATCGCGGCATGGGTGCCCAGGATCGCCACGCGGCGGACAAGGCGGCCGACGGGACACCGGCACGGGTGATCCGGCGCCGACCACGCGACCGCCGAGCCCAGATCGCGGCGGCGTCGGCCGAGGCGTTCGGGGCTCTGGGCTACCACGGCGTCAGCATGGACGACATCGCCTCGCGGCTCGACATCAGCTCCGCGGCGCTGTACCGCCACTATCCGAGCAAATACGCGCTGTTCCGCGAGGAAGTGCTCCGGTTGGGCACGGTCAGCGCGGAAGCGGTCCGGCTGCCCGATGCCACCGAGCTGCCCGCCGAGCAACGCCTTGCGCGGGTGCTCGACGCCCTGATCGAGGCCGCGATCGCCAACCGGCGCAGCGCCGCACTGCTGCGCTGGCAGCGGCGCTACCTGGAGGAACAGGACGCGGCGACGCTGGCCGATCAGCTCGCGGGCGTGAACGCGACGCTCACCTCCCTGCTCGCCGAGACCAGGCCCGCGCTGTCCAAGGCCGACCGCGCCGTGCTCGCCGCGGCGGAGCTGAGCGTGCTCAGCAGCATCGGCGATCACCACGTGTCGATCCCGGTACGGACACTCACCACACGACTGACCGCGGCCTGCCAGGCGCTTGCCGCGTGCGAGCTGCCGCCGCCCGGCAGCGCCGAAGCCGAGCGCTTCACCGCGACCGAGATCCCGCTGACCTTCAAACACGAGCTGCTGCTGATGCGCGCGGTCGAACTGTTCCACCAGCGCGGGTACCCGAACGTCAGCGTGGAGGACATCGCCACCGCAGCCGGACTGCCCGCCTCCTCGGCGGTGTACCGGTTCTACCGGGGCAAGGGCGACATCCTCACGGCGGCGTTCCGCCGCGCGGCGGAACGGGTGTCGGCCGCCATCGGCCCTGCCGTCTCCGCGGCCGAGACGCCCGAACAAGCGCTCGACACGCTGATCGAGTTGTATGTGGCGGGCTCGTTCGCCGAGCGCGAGCTCACCTTCGTCTACTACGCCGAGATCAGCAACGTGCCGCCGGATGAGCGCACCGTCCTGCGCAATATCCAGCGCCTCAACGTGGAGGAATGGGCCAAACTACTGGCCGATGTGCGGCCCGAGCTGTCCGCCGCCGAGGCGCGGCTACTGGTCCACGCCGCCTTCGCCCTGGTAGTCGACCTGGGCGAACGCTTCGGCTCCACCGACCCGGCCTGCTCCCCCCGGCGCGTCATCCGCCTGATGCAAGTGATCCTCTTCGGCCGCCCAGCGCACTAGCGCGACGCTCCACGGCGACGTCCACCGATCCACGGACGGAGGCGGTGACGCACCGGCTGAGCCCATCACAGCGCGTCCACCGCGAGTGGCACATGGATGCGGCGAATCGCGAGTGCGGCCCGCGACGGTGTGTCACTCCACCGACGTCGACCAGCCCGGCGCACGGGAGGCCGGACGTACCCGCCGGGAGGCGGTCCGGGTGGGGTCGCGGCGTTCAGGTGCCGGTCGCTCGGGGTGCTCGGTCATCGCGTCCGAAGTACGGTGGGACTCGTGCCGGCTACTTGGGCGTTGCCGGTAGGCCGGACTTCGGGCGCAGGCCCTCGGCCGGCTCGAGGATGCGGGCGGTTTACGCCGCCGGCGAACAGCGCGGCGGGAATCGAGCCGCCGACAGCGCTGTTGGGGCAGGAAGAGCGCGCGGCCCGACCGGCGCGGCGTTCGTAGAGCATCGATGTAGTTTTCCGACTTCGGAAGGACGAATCCATGAGCACAGATCTCGACGCGCAACCCGCCGCGGCCTCCGGAACCTTCGCCATCGGCGGCGATCTACCGGTGCATCGGCTGGGGTACGGCGCGATGCAGCTGACCGGCCCCGGCGTATGGGGTGATCCCAAGGACCCCGACGAGGCGGTGCGGGTGCTGCGCCGCGCGGTGGAACTCGGCGTGAATTTCATCGATACCGCCGACTCCTACGGCCCGTTCGTCAGCGAGAAACTGATCCGCAAGGCCCTGCACCCGTATCCGGAGGGCCTGGTGATCGCCACCAAGGCCGGTCTCACCCGGCAGGGTCCCAACGAGTGGCGTCCGGTCGCGCGACCCGAATACCTGCGTCAGCAAGCCGAACTCAGCCTGCGCCATCTCCGCGTCGACCGGATCGACCTCTACCAGCTGCACCGCATCGACCCGCAGGTGCCGCTGGCCGATCAGCTCGGTGAACTCGTGGCGCTCCAGCAGGAGGGCAAGATCCGGCACATCGGCCTCTCCCAGGTGACCGTCGAACAGCTGCGGCAGGCGCGCGAACTCGCCACCATCGTCTCGGTGCAGAACCTGTACAACCTCGCCAACCGCGCCGACGAGGATGTGCTGAACTACGCCGAGCGGGAGAACATCGGCTTCATCCCGTGGTTCCCCATCGCCACGGGCGAACTCGCCGCCCCAGGCGGTCCGCTGGCGGCCATCTCCGCCGGGCACGGCGCGACCCCCGCCCAGCTCGCCCTGGCCTGGCTGCTACGCCGCTCCCCCGTCGTGCTGCCGATCCCGGGCACCTCCAGCGTCGCGCACGTCGAAGAGAACATCGCCGCCGCGCGAATCGAATTGACCGACAAGGAATTCGAGGCGCTGTCGGCCGCCACCGGGTCGGCCGGGAAATAGTCGGCACGGCCGTCGGAGGGGCACCCGCTGTGTGCGGGCGCCTCCGAACGCGACCACTTGGTGGTTCGCGTGTGGTTTCAGGAATCGAAGCCGGTGTTCAACCCGAGCTCGGCGGTCGCATCCAGCTCGGCGGCGACTCGAGCCAGCTTGCCCCGGATGCCTTGGACGGCATCCGGGCCAAGTGCCAGGCGCAGCGGTGCGCCGGGCCGGCCGACGGTGGCCAAGACCGCGGCGGCGGCTTTGTCGGGGTCGCCTTCCTGCTGCTGATCGGACTCGGGCAACCCGTCGCGGACCACGCCGGCGGTGGCGGCGTAGTCGGGGATCGCGGCGCTGACGGCCAGCGCGGCGGGTTTGGCGAAACCGGTGCGGAACGCGCCGGGCTCGACGATGAGCACCTGAATGCCCAGCGGCTCGACCTCCTGGGCAAGGGCTTCGCTGGCCAGTTCCAGCGCGCCCTTGGCGGCGCTGTAGATGCCGACGCCCGCGAAGGACATGAACCCGCCCATGCTCGTCACCTGCACGATCGCGCCCGATCGGCGTTCCCGCATCTGGGGCAGCACCAAGCGGGTCAGTCGCAGCGGGGCGTGGAACATGACATCCATGGCGGCGCGCTCATCGGCCTCATCGGTTTCCTCGATCGCGCCGACGACGCCGTAACCGGCGTTGTTGACCAGCACGTCCACGCGCCCGGCCTCCTTCACCGCGCGCTCGGCGGCCGCCGGATCCCGCACGTCCAGCGGCACGACCCGCACCCGGTCCGGCTGTGCGGCAGCGAGCTCGGCCATCGTCTCGGGTCGGCGCACAGCCGCGACCACCTCGTCGCCGGCCGCGAGCACGGCGCGGGTGAACGCCGCACCGAAGCCGCTGTTGGCACCGGTGATCAACCAGCGCCGCACCGTGTTCTCCGTAGTCATGATGCTCCTTCTCACTTTGCCGCCCGTTGAGCGCGGTCGATTCAAAATATCGATGCCGCCGCCGGATTCGGTCGGCGGACTACAGCCGCACGCCGCGTTCTCCCTGAAACGCCTGCGGCCAGAGCTTCGCCGGATTCACAGCCGGCCTTTGTGTGTGGCGAGAGGCGGCCCGAGAACCGCACAGGATCAGGCGGCCGGATCGAGGCGGCGCCGCCTCATCGGGGAAACCGTCGCGGGGCCGGGTCGCCGGTCCAGCCACCATTGCGCGATCAGCAGCGACAAGGTCCAGCCCAGCCAGGTGCCGATGCCGGCGATGGTCTGGATGAGCAGCGTCTCGTCCCCATGGAAGGTGGTGTCCAGCAGCGGGTTCAGCATCAGGAACAAGATCGCCCCCAGCACGCGGTTGAGCATGATCGACAGAGTCAGCGCGAAACTGCGGATCATCCACCGCCGGTGGTCGCCGAACCGGCGCTCACGGGCCGCCCGCAGACCGGCGAGCGTCGTGACCAGCCACAGCAGCGACAGCATCACATTGCTCACCCGAGCGACCGGACCGAACGGGCTGGTCGCGCCGATCACCAACCCGGCGAGCCCGGCCGGAAGCACGCCCGCGAGAACATAGGCGCGGCCGAGGATCCGATGCAGCCGCGGATGCCGCGCGCGAAACCACGGCCAGACCTGGAAGCCGCAGCTCAGAATGGCCGCCGACGCACAGATCACGTGCACCACCAGCAGGGGATAGTGCAGGGCGAGACCCGGGTCGGGCACTCGCGACAGGGAACGATCGAAAGTCAGGTAGGGCGGAAGGGAGAACGCGACGAAAGCGAACACCAGTACCAGCAGCGGCCCCGTCCACGGGCGTCGCCACCAGGACGTGGGGGCGGGACGAGGCGATTGCCGGGTCGGAACACTCATGAGGGACCATCCGGGAGTAACCGAGAAGCATGACTGCGTATAAGATACGCAGATGCGTATGCCATACGCAATGCCCATGAGGAGTGACTTGTGAGCGATGAGCTACCCGCGGTCGCGCGGTTGTTGTGGTCGGGACAGCGGGGATCCGGGCGCGGGCCGCGCCCCGCGCTGACGCTCGACGGCATCGTCGCCGAAGCGATCGCGCTGGCCGACGCGGACGGCATCGGAGCACTGTCGATGCAGCGGGTCGCCAAGCAACTCGGTGCCGCGACCATGTCGCTCTACCGGCACGTGCCCAGCAAAGACGACCTGATCTCGCTCATGCTCGACGCGGCGATGGCAACGCCCCCGGAGCTGCCGTCCGGTGACTGGCGGCGGGCGATCGAACAATGGACCCGCGCGATGCGGCAGCTGTATCTGCGCCACCCCTGGGTGCTTGCCGTCGGCACGGGCAACCGCTACCTGGGACCGAACGAAGCCTTGTGGGGGGAAGTCGCCACGCGCGCATTGCTCGACGGAGGCCTGCCGCCGAGTCTGGTGACCGAGACCTTGCTGTCGATGAGCGCGTTCACCGCGGGAGTGACCCGCCTCGAGATCGACCCGACCAAGGGGCGTGGCGCTCCCGGCCACGCGGGGCCGGTCCTGGATCCGGCGGTGATGACCGAGTTCGGTGGCGCCGAACGCTTTCCGGCCCTCATCGCCGTCGCCGCCGAGGGCGCACCGGAGCGGGAAGGTGCGCACGCCGCTGCGGCAGCGGTATTCGAGTTCGGGCTGACCGCCCTCATCGATGGCGTCGCCAACCGCATGCGCGGATGATGCTCGGCGCCGAGCGATGGCGGCATGTCACGCCCGCGCGGCGATGCGCACGTCATCGCTCCCGCCAGGGGCACGCACTCAGCGACCGCCGATGAAAAACCGTGCGGGAACGAACAGTTCGTGTCCGGATTCGAAGCGGACGGAAACCCCGTCGGCCCGCCATTGCGCCTCCAGTATCACTAGATCCGGCGTGCCCGTGATTCGTACTTCGACCGCATGCCCGTAGCTCATATCCGGTTGCCGGCTCACCCATACCTCGTCGGGAGACCGCCGCCGTAGCAGCGCGCTTTCGCGACGGACCACGCCGACGTGATATGTGGCCCCGTCGTATTCGACGGTCTCCGGCTGGGTATGGACCTTACGTACCTCGGTATGACCGAAGGTGGTATCCACGAAGACCGCCCCGAGCAGGACCAGAACGACGATCCCCCCGAGCAGCCATCGCACCGTACGTGACTGTGGCACAGGACCAACCTTAGGCCCGCGGCCGGTGGTTGAGGGTTCTGGGACGAGGAACCCTCGAAGTCGCACCGTCTCCCCGATTCGGAACGCCCGAGGCGGCGCCCGGCGCTCCGGATACGTGGTCGCCCAGTGCGGACAGTGCCGATTCCGGCAGCGAAATGTGCAACGCGATCAATATCGACGCTGGACGATCCACAGCAAGAAGCAGCGCGATCACCGCGGACCGCGAGGACCTATCGATGCCGAACTGGGCCTGGCGGACTCGATGGCCGGAAAGCGAATGTGGGTGAGGCGCTCGGAGACCCGCCAGATGCGCTCGGCGTCGTCCTCGCTGCGAAGGCGGGAGTAGACGGCCTGCTCGGCGGGCGGGCCGGACAGGTGCCCGAGACCGCTCGGACCGTACATGCGGCCGCCGCGCGCTTCGGGTGCGGTGGCGGCCAGCAGGGCAGGTAGCAGCGCGGTCTCGACCGTCCCGAAAACGATGCCGCGGCGAGAGAGAGCACGGATGGCACGCACGGCGGCGGTGTCATGCGCCCGGCCGACCTCGGGGCGCGCGGCCAGGAGGCTGGTGGGAGCCACACCGGGATGGGCGAGGTTGCTGGTGATCTCCCAGCCTCCGGCCGCACTGCGCCGATCCAGTTCGAGCCCGAACAAGCCGAACGCGATTTTGGACTGACTGTAGGCGCGGCGGCCGTGGTAGGACCGTTCCCAGTTCAGATCGTCCCAGTTGATGGCGTTCTCGTTCGCGGCGATACTGATCTGCGAGGTCACGCGCGCCCGTCCCGCGCGCAGCAGGGGCAGTAGGTGGGCGACGAGAGGGAAATGCCCGAGGTGGTTGCTGCCGAATTGCAGCTCGAAGCCGTCGGTGGTGGTCTTCCGGTCCGGTGGAGTCATCACGCCCGCGTTGTTCACCAGGATGTGGATCGGTCGGCCCTCCTCGCGCAGCGTGGTTCCCAGCGCGGCGACCGAGTCCAACGACGACAGGTCGAGGTCCCGCAGGGACACCACGGCTTCCGGGTGCCGCTGCCTGATCTTCGCGATCGCCGCCTCGCCCTTGCGAGAGTTGCGGACGGGCATGACGACCTCGGCACCGGCGGCGGCGAGGCGAGCCGCCAGGCCCAGGCCGACCCCGTCGCTGGCTCCGGTGACGACGGCGAGCTTCCCGGACAGGTCGGGAACGGTGACGTCCGGTCGGGTGCGTGCCATGTGCTGCTCCTGGTTCCCTGGAAAGTGGATGTGCTCTCAGGCTGCGGCCGATCAACCGGGATATCCACGGCCTCTCGATCCCAGGCTCGCTCAGGCAGCCATCCGGCAACGAAGGCAGACTGAACAGCAGCGGACCGAAAGGGAGGAAGCAGCCGTGATCGATCGAGCGGGGCTCGCCGAGTTCCTGCGCCGCCGGCGGGAGTCACTGCAACCCGAAGACGTCGGTCTCCCCCGCGGGCGACGGCGCAGGACCGCCGGTCTGCGGCGGGAGGAAGTCGCCACGCTCTGCCACATCTCCACCGACTACTACAGCCGGCTCGAGCGGGAACGCGGACCGCACCCGTCCGAGCAGATGATCGCCTCGATCGCGCAGGGTCTGCATCTGTCCCTGGAAGAACGCGATCACCTGTTCCGCCTCGCCGGGCACAATCCGCCCGCGAGAGGTGCGACCAGCGAACACATCAGTCCCGGACTGCTGCGCATCTTCGACCGGCTCGGCGACACCCCCGCCGAGATCGTCACCGAACTCGGCGAGACACTCCGGCAGACCCCGCTCGGCGTCGCGCTCACCGGCGACACCACCCGATACACCGGTCCGTCCCGCAGCATCGGCTACCGGTGGTTCACCGACCCGGCCACCCGGGCGATGTACCACCCGGACGACCACGCGCTGCACTCCCGCGTCTTCGCCGCCGGACTACGCAAGATGGTCACGCTCCGCGGACCGGGCTCACGGGCCGCTCACCTCATGGACCTGCTGCTCGACCGCAGCGAGGAATTCCGCGCCATCTGGAACGAGCACGAAATCGGCGTCCACTACAACGGCGTCAAACGCTACACACACCCCGAGGTCGGCTCCTTGGAGCTGACCTGCCAGACACTGGTCGACCCGGAGCAGTCGCATCTGCTGCTCGTCTACACCGCCGCCCCCGGCAGTGAGAGCTACGAGAAACTGAGGCTTCTCTCCGTCATCGGCCCTCGGACCCCTTCCGGTGCGTGACCCGGCGGCGGGCACGCGGCGACTCGCATCGGCGGGCTCCGGGGCGTCCTCGTAGCCCCGCGGTACGGGGATACGAGGACGCCGGCGCTGCCGGGGCTCCCTCGCCGTAGTCCCGGGCAGCGGTGAATCTCGTTGGCGGGCGGATCACGCCGGACGGCAACGAGTTCGGCACGCCGACGCTCGGTCAGCGCGAGTATCCGTCGGCCCGGTTGTCCGGGACGACGCGGCCGGAGGCGACCAGGGCGCGGAAGGCCGCTCGCTTGCGCGGGCAGACGTCGGCGCGGCACGGCCGGTGGCCCTGCATCACCCGGTGCGCCTGTTCGACGGTGAACGGCTCATCGGGCGGCCGGTGCGCGTCCTCGGCGCCGCCGCGCGGCAGGCAGGAGCCGACGCCGAGGATCGCGGCCACCAGCAAGGTGCACGCGCCGAGCATGCTCAGCAGCGGATTCACGACCGCTCACTGGCCCGCGGCCTGCCGGGAACAGAATGCCGACGCGGATAGGTACTGCCTGCACTGCGCGCCGTGCCCGGCGTGGACAGCACACAGGAAACGCGCGCGGTCATAGGTCAGGCCGAGCGGCTCCTGCGTGCAGTCGCGGCTCTGGATCAACCACAGCTCTCGGACATCCGAGTGCAACACGTCCATCGTCAACCTCCATCAGCGCAGTGCACCCGGCATCGAGAAGGCGCCGCCGGAGCCGCGCTCGACACGGATGGATCGGGCCGTGTCGGGACCGTGCGCCGGGCTCCGGGCAACGGGCGCCCTCGACAGGGTTTGGGCGGACCCCCGATGCCGGGTGCGATTCAACAGTGCGCGTTGCGATTCGGTAGATAACAGACCCGAATGCGGTAATTGCGAGTACTTTCCGTTTGTAGCGGCCTGGAGCGAGGAAGAGAGACCTATGGTGGAGGTCGACTGGACGGGCGAAGCTGTACATGCGCTTCGCACGGCGATGAAGCGAAGCCGTTACGAATTCGCGCGTCTGGTGGGCGTCACACCGCGCACCGTGGTCCTGTGGGAGAACGGCCGAACAACCCGGATGCACGCCGCTAGCCAGCGTCTCCTGGACAGGGTCCTGTCGGGCGTCGATTCCGTCGTCGCCGAACGATTCGAACGCGCGATCACCACGCGCCAGGAGACGGCCCCCGACTACGAAAGCGCCGATTCGGCGCCCGAAAGGCACACCAAGCTCGGTAGGGAAATCGGGCTCGACAAGGAAGTCGAGGAAGACGACGTGAGAAGGCGAGAACTGCTGGCCTGCATCGGCGCGGGCCTGGCAGGCCAGGCGGCGGACCTGGTGGCGAGTGAACCCGAACGGATGCTGGCAACCCTCGACGCGGGGTCCATCAGCGAACGGCGGCTGGCGTTCCTGGAGCAGTCGGCCGAGGTCCTGGGCACGCGGGTGGTGCAGGTCCCGCCGCACGAGCTGTTGCAGACGGGGCTGGAGCAATTCCGTTTGGTGCGTGGCTGTCTCGGCGAACGGCAGCCGACCCATCATCAGGTCCGGTTGGTGCGCACGGCGGGGCGGCTGGCGAACGTGGTCGGCGAGATCCTGTTCAACGAGGGGCACTTCGGTCAGGCCCGCATGTGGTACGCCACCGCCATCCACGCCGCGCAGGACATCGGCGACCGCTATTCGGAGGACATCGCCCTGGCCGGGCTCGCGTATTTGCCGACGTATAGCGATAAACCGAAGGAAGTTTTGCAGTTACTCGACGGGCGCTTGCAAGAAAATCCGTCCTACGGCCCGGCCGCCGCGTGGTTGTGGGGAATGGCGGCGCGTGCGCACGCCAGTCTCGGCCACGCCGATGAATTCGCACGGTGTATAACCCGATCGGCATCGGCGTTGGAAGACGTCGGCACAGAAGACCTTTCGGTCGGTATCTTCTCTTTCCGCCCGGAGAAACTCGCTTTTTATCAGGCGATCGGATATTCCCGCCTCGGCCGCGCCGAGGAGACCGCCGTGGCGGCCGCGCGCGCGATGGCGCTGTACGACCCGTCGGAGACCATGGAACCGGCCTTGGTGCGCTTCGAGCACGCCACGGCGCTGCTGGCCTCGGGCGAAGTCGAGGAGGCGTGCGCGGTGGCGACCGGCGCCATCACCAACGCGCACACCTACGTCGGGCTCACGGTCACCAAGCGCGCCAAACAGTTCGACTCGGCGCTCGGCGGCCTGCGCACCAAAGCCGTCGCGGAATGGCGGCAGCACGCGCACGCGGTGATCGACGCGGCGCACGTCGAGGTCTGAGCCGGCGGACGAGGCGGGGCGCACCGGTCGGCAGGGGGGATGTGGACCGGCGCGCCCCGCGCATTCAGGTGGTCACTTCCCCTCGGTGGACATGGCCTCGATGAGCGACTTGGGACGCATGTCCACCCAGTGCGTCTCGACGTACTCCAGGCAGGCCTTGCGGTTGGCGGCGCCGTAGGCGATGGACCAGCCGCCGGGGACGGCGGCGAAGACCGGCCAGAGCGAGTGTTCGCCCTCCTGGTTGATCAGGACGTAGAACTTGGCGTTGTCGTCGTCGAACGGGTTGGTCATTTCGGATTTCCTTCCTGAGTCGGTTCGTGGGGGCTAGGGGCGGTCGGTGTCGGCCAGCGCGGCGGTGAGGACGTGGCCGATGCGCGCCAGCGCGGATTCGGAGGTCATCCGCCAGTGCGAGGCGTGCACCGCGTGGTTGTGCACGGTGCCGTCCACGGCGTCCGCCCAGCTCGCCGCGCCCGCGGCGCCGGTGGGATCGTCCAGCGCGGCGGTGAAGTACACGAGGTTGCCCTTGTAGGGGCGGGGGCGGTAGCGCCGGATCAACTCGAGTGACCTGGCGCCCGCGCCGAGCACACGGTCGAGGCGGTCGGCGCCGAAGGAGGCGAACGGCTCGGGCAGGTCGGCGATCCTGCGGGCCAAGCGGGGCAGGTCGAGTTCGGCGTCCTGGTCGTCGGCCGCTTCGCCGAGCAACCCGCCGAGCAGGTCGGCGAGCGGCAATGCCGCTGCCGTGTCCATGGGGACGCGCAGCGAGCTGTCCATCATGGCCAGCACCGCGACCCGCTGACCCTGCTCTTGCAGCCGCACCGCGACCGCGTGCGCGAGTACGCCGCCGAGCGACCAGCCGAGCAGGTGATACGGGCCATCGGGCTGCACGGCGCGGATCTCGCGCACGTAGCGGCTCGCCCAGTCGTCGATGGATTCCGGCAGCGCCGCCGCCGAGTTCAGCACCGGCGACTGGATGCCGTACACGTCGCGGTCCTGCTCCAAGTGCGCCGCGAGACCCGCGAACGACCACGCGACACCGCCTGCCGGATGGATGCAGAACAGCGGTTCGCGCGCGCCGCCGGTCCGCAGCGGAAGCACGACGTCGAACGCGGCTGCCGCGTCCACCCGGCCGCGACCGGACCGGTGCTGCTCCAGCTGGGCGATCAGGCGGGCGGGCGTCGGCGCGGCGAACAGCCACAGCACCGGGATCTGTTCGCCGAGCGCCGCGCTCAGCCGGGCGGCCGAGCGGGTGGCCAGCAGCGAGTTGCCGCCGAGCTCGAAGAAGTTGTCGTCCAGGCCGACTCGCTCGGCGGCGAGCACTTCGGCGAAGCCCGCGCACACGGCACGCTCCAAGTCGGTACCGGGGGCGCGGAATTCCCTGGCGTGCGTTTCGGGCCGTGGCAGGGCGGCGCGGTCGACCTTGCCGTTCGCGGTGAGCGGCAAGGTCTCCAATTGCCGCAGCGCGGCGGGCACCATGTAGCTGGGCAGGACATCGGCCAGCGCGGCGCGCAACGCGCTCGGCTCGAGCCGCTGCGCGGCGGTGAAATAGCCTGCGAGCACGGCGTTCGCGCCGTCGGTGGCGTAGGCGACGACGATCGCGTCGCCGATCTCCGGCAGCGAGCGCATGGCGTGCTCGATCTCGGCGAGTTCGATGCGGTAGCCCCGGATCTTCACCTGGAAGTCGCGCCGCTCGACGTACTCGAGGTTGCCGTCGGCGGACCAGCGCACCATGTCGCCGGTGCGGTACAGGCGGGCGCCCTGCGGTCCGAACGGGTCGGCCACGAACCGCTCCGCGGTGAGCGCGGCGCCGCCGTGGTAGCCGCGAGCCAGTTGCGCGCCGCCGAGATACAGCTCGCCGGTCACCCCGGCGGGCACCGGGTGCAAACGGTCGTCGAGGACGTAGACCCGATTGCCGGATTGCGGTGTGCCGATGGGTGCCAGCGCTTGCCGGACGCCCGCGGCGGTACGGAACCGGGTCACCGACACCGCGGCCTCGGTGGGGCCGTAGAGGTTGTCGATCCTGGCCGCGGTGCGCGCCTCGGCCCGCCGCAGGGTCGCGGCGGGCAACGCCTCGCCGATGACCAGCAGCCGGCGCAGCGAACGCGGCAGGCGGCGCTCGCCGGGCGCTTCGGCCAGCATCGCCAGCAGCGAAGGCACCAGCGTCAGCGTCGTCACCGACGCGCGGCGCACCAGATCGAGCAACCCCGCCGGATCACGCTGCGCGTCCTGGGGCGCGAGCACGAGCCGGGCTCCGGTGCGCGGCGCCCACCAGTACTCCCACACCGACAGGTCGAAGGCGGCGGAGGTCAGCACCAGCACCGCGTCGTCCTGGCCGAGCGCGTACTCCGACTGCATCCAGTCCAGCTGGTGCGCGACCGCAGCGTGCGGCACCGCGACGCCCTTCGGCGCGCCGGTCGAACCGGAAGTGAAGATGACGTAGGCGGTATCGGCGGGCGAGAGCGCGGCGATCCGTTCGGCATCGCGCACCGGGCCGTCGGGCACGGTGTCGGCGACGGCCGAGATGTCGAGCACCACACTGTGCTCCGACGCCGTCGCGGGCAGCATCGGCGCCCGCGCCGAGGTGAGCACCAGCTGCGGCGCGGCGGCGGCCAGCACGCTCGCGGTGCGTTCCAGCGGATGCGCCGGATCCAGCGGCACGTACGCGCCACCGGCAGTCACCACCGCGTACATCGCGACGAGCAGGTCTACGCTGCGCGGAATGGCCAGCGCCACCAGCTTTTCCGGGCCGATGCCGCGATCGATGAGGACGCGCGCCAGGCGATTGACCCGCGCGCCGAACTCCTGGTAGGTGACCGTGACGTCGTCGTCGACGATCGCGACGGCCCCCGGCGACCGGGCCGCCCGCTCCTCGAACGCGGTGACCAGCGTGGCCGGGGCGAAGGCGAGCTCGGCCCGGTTCCAGGTGACCAGCACGCGCTCGGTCTCCGCCGGGTCCAGCAGCGCGAGATCGCCGACCGGCAGCCGCGGGTCCGCGCAGACCGCGTCCAGCAGCCGGTGCAGGCGAGTGGCGAAACCGGCCACCGTGGACTCGTCGAACAGGGCGGTGGCGTAGGTGATCGATGCCGCCATGCCCGCCGGAGTTCCGTCGGGGCCGTAACGATCGGTGACGATCAAGTGCAGGTCGAACTGAGCGACCTCGGAATCGAAATCGGCCGCGTGGGCGGTCAATCCGTCCAGGGAGAAGTCGGCCTCCGCCTGGTTGTGGAAGGAGAAGCCGACCTGGAACAGCGGGTGGCGGGCGGTGGAGCGCTCCGGGTTGAGCACCTCGACCAGACGCTCGAACGGCACGTCGGCGTGCGCGAAGGCCGCGACGTCGGCGGCGCGCACGCGAGCGAGCAGGCCGGTGAAGTCCTCGCCCGCGTCCACGCGGGCGCGCAGCACCAGCGTGTTGACGAACATGCCTACCACGTCGTCGAGTTCGGCCGCGCCGCGTCCGGCGACCGGGGTGCCCACCGCGATGTCCGAGGCGCCCGACAGGCGAGCCAGCAGCACCGTGAACGCCGCGTGCAGCACCATGAACAGCGTCGCACCGCAGGCGCGGCCGAGATCGGCCAGGCGCGTGTGCACCTCGGGCGCGATCGCGAAATCGACATGCCTGCCGCGCGTGGAGACGACGGCGGGGCGCGGCCGATCGGCGGGCAGGCTCAGTTGCGCGGGCAAACCGGCCAGCGTCTCGGTCCAGAACCGGATCTGCCGCGCCAGCGGCGAATCGGGATCGTCCTCCGCGCCGAGTGATTCGCGCTGCCACACGCTGAAATCGGTGTACTGCACCGGAAGCGGTGACCAGTCCGGGGCGACGCCGCGTTTGCGTGCGGCGTAGGCGGTCATGACATCGCGGGCCAACGGCGCCAGCGACGAGCCGTCCGCGGCGATGTGATGGACCACCACCACGAGCACGTGCTCGGTGCCCGCCGCGTCGCCGTCGACCGGAGCGAACAAGCGGGCGCGGACCGGGACGGTCTCGGTGACGTCGAAGCCGCCGCCGACGAAGTCGGCCACCGCCGCGGCCAGGTCGTCGGCCTGCACCGCGATCGGCGCGAGCACGGGCGTGCAGTCCGCGACGGGCAGGACGACCTGCACCGGGCCGGACGCGTGCAGCGGATACACGGTGCGCAGCACGTCGTGGCGGGCGACCACGTCCCCGATCGCCGCGTTCAGCGCCGCCACGTCCAGTTCGCCGGTCAGCCGCACCGCCAGCGGGATGTTGTAGGCGGTGGACTGCCGATCGAGGCGGTTGAGGAACCACATGCGCTGCTGGGCGAGCGACAGCGGCACGGGGCCGGTCACCGCGCGCCGGGTGAGCGCGGCGCGGGCGGAGGCGCCGGAGCCGTCCAGCGCGCGGGCCAGCGCTTCGACCGTCGAGTGCTCGAACACCGCACGGACGCCGACGGCGACCGAGAGCCGGTCACCGAGCCGTGCGGCCACCTGGGTGGCGGTCAGCGAGTTGCCGCCGCGGGCGAAGAAGTCGTCGTCCAGCCCGACGCCGCCGTCGAGCCCGAGCACCTCGGCGATCGTCCGCGCCACCGCCCGCTCGGTCGCGGTGCGGGGGGCGCGGAACTCGGCGGCGCGGAACTCGGGTCGCGGCAGGGCTTTCCGGTCCAGCTTGCCTACCGGGGTCAGGGGCAGCTCGTCGAGCACCAGCACGCTGCTCGGCACCATGTACCCGGCGAGCGAGCGGGCGGCATGCGCCAGCAGGTCGGCGGTGTCGATCGTGTGACCCTCCGCCGGAACCACATAGGCGACCAGCGACACCGCGCCCGCAGCGTCGGTGTGTCCGACCGTGACGGCCGTGCGCACCGTCTCGTGCGCCGCGAGCACGGCGTCGATCTCACCGAGTTCGACGCGCAGGCCGCGCACCTTCACCTGGTGGTCGGAACGCCCGACATAGCGCAGGGCGCCGGAACTGGTCCAGCGCGCCAGATCTCCGGTGCGATACAGCCGCCCGCCCTCGGGACCATAGGGATCGGCGACGAACCGGGACGCCGAAAGCCCCGGCCGCGCATGATATCCGCGGGCAAGACCGGGACCGCGCAGATACAGCTCCCCGGTGACGCCCACCGGGACGGGTCGCAATCCGCCGTCCAGCACCACGGCGGACATGCCGTGGATCGCCGTGCCGAGATCGAGCGGATCGCCGGGCCGCAGCGCCGCGCTGATCGTCGCGATGACGGTGGTCTCGGTCGGGCCGTAGGTGTTGTGGAACGACCGGCCGGGCGCCCAGCGGCGCACCGTGTCCTGGCCGTAGGACTCGCCGCCGACGGTGAGCCGCCGCAGGCAGTCCAGCTCGGCCGGGTCGAGCGTGGGCAGGACGGCCGGGGTGAGGAACGCGTGCGTCACCCGCTGATCGCGGATGAGCGCGGTGAGTTCCGCGCCGCCGTAGACACCGGGAGGCGCGATCACCAGCGCCGCCCCCGCGGAGACGGCCAGCAGCAGTTCCAGCATGGACGCGTCGAAGCTGGGCGAGGCCACGTGCAGCACGCGCGCGTCCGCGGTGACCAGGTACCGGTCCCGCTGGGCGAGGGCGACGCCGGCCAGGCCGGTGTGCGTGGCGACCACGCCCTTGGGCGTCCCGGTCGAGCCGGAGGTGTAGATCATCCAGGCCGGGTTCTCGCACCGGACGGGACGGATCTGTTCGGCGGCGGTGATCGGCGCTCCGCTGTTGCGGCGCATCCGCGCGGCGGTGGACGGGGCGTCGAGCACCAGCCAGTCGACGTCGCTGGGCAGCGCCGCGCGGCAGGTGGCGATCGTCAGGCCGAGCGCGGCGCCGGAATCGGTCAGCATGTGCGCGATCCGCTCGGCCGGATAGGTCGGGTCGACCGGGACGAACGCGGCGCCGGTCTTGGCCACCGCCCACACCGCGAGCACGGAGGTGATCGAGCGCGGCACCGCGACGGCCACCACGTCCTCGGCGCCGAGTCCGTGCCCGATCAGCATGCGCGCCAGCCGCGACGACTGCTCGTCCAGCATCCGGTAGGTCAGCTGCCGCTCGCCCGCGACCAGCGCGACCGCGCCCGGATCGACCGCGACCGCTGCGGCCAGCAGTTCGGCCAGGGTGCGCGGCGGCACCGGCGCGTCGCCGCCGCGGCCGAGCAGGTCGGCGCGCTCGGCGGGCGCGAGCAGGTCGGCGGCGGCGATCGGCGCGTCCGGGCGCGCCGTGAGCGCGCCGAGCAGTCTGCCGAACCGGCGCAGCAGAGCGCGCGCGGTGGCGCCGTCGAACAGGTCGGTGGCGTAGTCCAGCTCGACCGCGAGGTGACCGTCGGCATCCGGCTCGGCGGACACGGTGAATTGCAGGTCGAAACGGGCCACCGGCTCGTCGAATGCGACGGCGGTGAGGTCGAGACCGGGCACGGTGAAGGCGTCCGCGGCCGCGTTCGGGTAGCTCAGCGCCACGGTGAACAGCGGATGCCGCGCCGGGGAACGCTCGACGCCGAGCGAGTCCACCACCCGATCGAACGGCACGCCCGCGTGCTCGAACGCCGCGAGGTCGACGGCCCTGATCCGGGTGAGCAGTTCGGTGAAGGACTCGTCGGCGCGCACGTCGGCGCGCAGCACCACGGTGTTGACGAACATGCCGACCAGGTCGTCCAGAGCCGCGGCGCCGCGTCCGGCCACCGGAGTGCCGATCGGGACGTCGCCGGAGCCCGACAGCCGCGACAGCAGGACGGCGAGGGCGGCGTGCACCACCATGAACGGCGTCGCCTCGTGGCGCAGCGCCAGCTCGCGCACCCGCCCCGCGACGCCGCCGCCGATCCTGGCCCGCACGTTCGCGCCGCGCTTGCTCGCGATCGCCGGACGCGGACGGTCGGTGGGCAGTTCCAGCTCGCCCGGCAGATCGCGCAGCGTCTCGGCCCAATACGAGAGCTGGGGCGCGGCAGTGTTTTCCAGCTCGGCGGCCTGCCACAGGGCGTAGTCGGCGTACTGGGCGGCGAGCGCGGGCCAGGCCGGTTCCGTGCCGAGCACGCGGGAGAGATAGGCCGTCAGCAGATCGCGCAGCAGCGGACTCATCGAGTAACCGTCGGCGGCGATGTGGTGCACCACCGCGACGAGCACGTGACTGGTGGCGTGTTCCCGCAGCAGCGCCGCGCGCACCGGAACGGCGGCGGTGAGGTCGAAGCCCGCGTCGAGGAATTCGGCGATCCGGTCCTCGGCGGCGCGACCGTCCAGCGCCTCGACCGTCAAGCGCACCGCCGCGGCGTCCACGGGCAGGATCACCTGGTGACCCGCGCCGGTAGCGTCGGCCGGGTACACCGTGCGCAAGGTCTCGTGCCTGGCCACGACGTCGGCGAACGCGCCGATCATGGCGTCGGCGTTCAGTTCCCCTTCGATGCGCAGCGCGACCGGGATGTTGTGCGCGGCGGACGCCGGATCGAGCCGGTTGAGGAACCACATGCCGCGCTGGACCGGCGCGAGCGGAATCCGGTCCGGTCGCGGACCGGCCACCAAGGGCACCGCCTGTTCGGTCGCGGCGGCCTGCGCGCCGAGCAGCGCGGCCAGCGTTCCCACCGTCGGCGCTTCGAACAGCAGCCGCACCGGGACACGGCGACCGAGCCGGTCGGCCAGCCTGGCCGCGACGCGGGTGGCGCTGAGCGAGTTGCCGCCCAGGGCGAAGAAGTGGTCGTCCACACCGATCGGCCCGGCGCCGAGCACTGTTTCGAATGCCTCGGCCACCAGCCGTTCGGCCAGGGTGACGGGGGCGAGATAGGCGACGCGATCGAAGACCGGGTCCGGCAACGCTTTCCGGTCCAGTTTGCCGGAGGCGTTGAGCGGGAATGCGTCCAGCGTGACCAACGCCGAGGGGAGCATGTACGACGGCAGCGTGCGCGCGGCGGCACGCAGCACCTCGGCGTCCGGAACCACCGTTCCCGGTTCGGCGGTGACGTAACCGACCAGGTGGTCCTCGCCGGTGACGGTGGTGACCACCCGTGCCGCCGCCTGCGCCACCCCTGGCGCGGCCGCGAGCGCGGCCTCGATCTCGCCGAGCTCGACGCGCTGGCCGCGGAACTTCACCTGGAAGTCGGTGCGGCCCAGGTACACCAATTCGGCGGTGTTCCCCCGGATCTGCCAGCGCACCAGGTCGCCGGTGCGGTACATCCGCCGGCCCGGCGCGCCGAACGGGTTGGCCACGAACCGTTCCGCGGTGAGGTCCGGCCTGCCGTGATAGCCGCGCGCGAGCTGGACACCCGCGAGGTACAGCTCTCCCGCCACGCCGGGCAATGTCGGGCGCAATCGCGAATCCAGCACGTAGACCCGGCTGTTCCATTCCGGATTGCCGATCGGCACGGCGGTGTGGCCGCTGTCGCCCGTGACGTCGCGGTGGGTGATGCTCACCGCCGCTTCGGTGGGTCCGTACAGGTTGTGCAGCCGCGCGGCGCTCACCGCGCCGAATGCCCGCACGGTCTCGGCGGGCAGCGCCTCGCCGATCAGGAACACCGTCCGCAGCGACGCGAGCGCGGCGCCGCACCCTGCGGAGGCGACGTACCCGGCGAAGACGCTCAGCATCGACGGCACGAAATCGGTGACGGTGACCCGTCTTTCGCCGATCACCGAGGCGAGGTAGGCCGGGTCGCGATGGCCGTCGGGGGCGGCCAGCACGAGGGTGGCGCCGACGCGCAGCGGCAGGAAGTAGCCCCACAGCGACACGTCGAAGGTGGTCGCCGTCTTCTGCAGGTACACGTCCTCGGCGGTGAGCCCGTACCGCGCCTGCATCCAGGTCATCTGGTTGACGATCGCGGCGTGCGACACGCTGACGCCCTTGGGTTTCCCGGTGGAGCCGCTGGTGAAGATCACGTACGCCGGGTTGTCCGGGTGGATCGGCGCGCGACGCTCCTCGGCGGTGATCGGGTCGTCGGAGTAGCCGTCCAGGGCGACGGCGTCGACCAGGACGGTGACGACGGATTCGCCGACATCGATCCGGTCGGCCGTCGTGGTGAGCACGGCCGCGGGCGTGGCGGTGCCGAGAATGTGGGCGATGCGCTGGGCGGGGTGATCCGGGTCGATCGGCACGTACGCGCCGCCCGCCTTGAGCACCGCGTACATCGCGATCACCAGCTCCGGTGCGCGCCGGATCGCCAGCGCCACCAGCGTTTCCGGGCCGGCGCCCGTCGCGATCAGGTGGCGGGCCAGCCGGTTGGCGCGCCGGTCGAGTTCGCCGTAGGTCACGGTGACCGCAGACGTCGCGCTGTCGGGCACGAACACCAGCGCCGGGTCGTCCGGCGTCGCGGCGGCCTGCGCCTCGAACTCGTCGAGCAGCAGTTCGTCGGCCAGCGCGGTGTGCGCGGAGTCGTTCCACTCGGTGACCACGCGATGCAGTTCCCCCGCGCCGAACAGATCGATGTCGCCGACCAGCTGTTCCGGGTCGGCGGCGACCGCGCCGAGCAGGCGGGTGAAGCGCGCGCCGAAGGTCGCCACGGTGGCCGCGTCGAACAGGTCGGTGGCGTAGGTGAAGCGCAGCGCGTCACCGGTGACGGTGAGCTGGAGGTCGAACGGCGTGGTCTCGTAGTCGATGTCGTGCTCGGTCACGGTGACACCGGCCATGTCCAGGGTGACCGGCGCGAGATTCTGGAAGAACAGCGCGATCTGGAACAGCGGGTGCCTGGCCTGCGAGCGCGGCGGGTCCAGCACCTCGACCAAGCGCTCGAACGGCACGTCGGCGTGGGCGAAGGCGTCCAGGTCGCGTTCGCGCACCCGGCGCAGCACGGCGGCGAAGGTGTCCGAGCCGGGAACCTCCGCGCGCAGCACCAGCGTGTTGACGAACATGCCCACCAGATCGTCCAGCGCCGCGTCGCCTCGGCCCGCGACGGGCGCGCCGATCGCGATGTCGGCCGTGCCGGACAGCCTGGCCAGCAGGGTGGCCAGCGCGGCGTGCACGACCATGAACGGTGTGGCCTCGTAGCGCGCGGCCAGGTCGGCGATGCCTGCACCGATTTCCGGCGGAAGCGCCACGGTGGTGCTCGCCGCGGCGTGCGAGGCGACGGCGGGGCGCGGTCGGTCGGCGGGCAGGTCGAGCTGGGCGGGCAGTGCGCGCAGCGTCTCGCGCCAGTACGCCAGCTGGCGCGCGGCCACCGAGCCGGGGTCGTCCTCGGCGCCGAGCACCTCGCGCTGCCAGAGCGCGTAGTCGGCGTACTGCAGGTCGAGTTCGGTCCAGTCCGGGGCGGTGCGGGTCGCGCGGGCCGCGTAGGCGGCGGCGAGATCGCGGGCCAGCGGGCCCATCGAGAAGCCGTCGGCCGCGATGTGGTGCACCACCAGGGCCAGCAGGTGGTCGCGATCCGACCGCGTCACCAGGCCGATGCGCAGCGGCACCTCGGCGGTCGGGTCGAACGGGACCGCGACGAATTCGCGCAGCGCGCCGGCCTCCAGCGCTTGGATCGCGGGCACCTGATCGACGTCGAGAACGCGCTGGTAGCCGATGCCCTCGTGGTCGGGGTAGACGGTGCGCAGCGTCTCGTGCCTGGCGACCACGTCGCCGACGGCGGCGGCGAGGGTGTCCTGGTCCAGGTAGCCGGCGAGCCGCACCACCACCGCTATGTTGTGCACGGTCTCGGCGGGATCGAAGCGGTTGAGGAACCACATGCGCTGCTGCGCGGGCGAGAGCGGAACGCGCTCCGGGCGCGGCCGCGGCGCGAGCGCGGGCTTGCCGCCGGTCCCCGCGAGCCGTTCGGCGCGCGCGGCCAGCGCGGTCACCGTCGGCGCCTCGAACAGCAGGCGCACCGGGATCTCGGCGTCCAGCTCGGCGCCGAGCCGGGCGGCGACCTGGGTCGCGATCAGGGAGTTTCCGCCGAGGGCGAAGAAGTCGTCGTCCGCTCCGACCCGCTCGACGCCCAGCAGCGCCGCGACGATCCGCGCGACGGTCGCCTCGGTGCGCGTGGCCGGAGCCCGGTAACCAGCGGTCGCGACCTGCGGTGCGGGCAGCGCCGCGCGGTCCAGCTTGCCGGACGCGTTGACCGGGAACCGCTCGAGCACCACGAACGAGGTGGGCACCATATAGGCGGGCAACTCGGCGCTAAGCGCGGCGCGCACGTCATCGGTGTCGATCGCGTGGCGGTCCGACGCCACCAGGTAGGCCACGAGCCGATCGCCCAGCCGCCCGTCGGAACGGACCAGCACCACCGCCTGCGCGACCGCGTCCAGCGCCAGCAGCGCCGACTCCACCTCGCCGGGCTCGATGCGCAGGCCGCGCAGCTTCACCTGGAAGTCCGTCCGGCCCAGGTACTCCAGCTCCCCTCGGCCCGTCCAGCGGACCAGATCACCCGTGCGGTACATCCGCGCACCGGCGGGCCCGTACGGATCGGCCACGAACCGGTCGGCGGTCAGCTCCGGGCGCGCCACATACCCCTGGGCCAGTTGCGCGCCCGCGAGGTACAGCTCCCCCGCGACGCCGACGGGCACCGGCCGCATCCGGGCGTCCAGCACCAGCAGGCGGGTGTTGGCCACCGGCCTGCCGATCGGCACGGACACCACGTCCCGATCGGTCACCTCGTGATAGGTGACGTCGACGGCGGCCTCGGTAGGG
The DNA here is from genome assembly GCF_053586955.1 of Nocardia sp. NPDC003726. Classification (NCBI taxonomy): domain Bacteria; kingdom Bacillati; phylum Actinomycetota; class Actinomycetes; order Mycobacteriales; family Nocardiaceae; genus Nocardia; species Nocardia sp. NPDC003726. Next base: position 251,247 of record NZ_JBSFNF010000004.1, read on the forward strand.
CCGTACAGGTTGTGCACCCGCGCTCCGATCACCTCTCGCGCCCGCTGCGCGGCGACCGCGGGCAATGCCTCGCCCGATGCGAAGACGTTGCGCAGCGTAATGCACTTTTCTGTGTGCGGATCGGCCAGGAAAACCGCCAGCATGGCGGGTACGAAGTGCGCGATCGTGACGCGTTGCCCGACGATCAGCCGGGCCAGATACGCCGGGTCGCGATGCCCATCTGGACGTGCGACCACCAAGCGTGCGCCGAAAGCCAACGGCCAGAAAAATTCCCAGACGGAGACATCGAAGGTGGCCGGGGTCTTCTGCAGCACCACATCGTCGGCGGCCAGCGGATAGGCCGACTGCATCCAGGTGAGGCGATTCACGATCGCCGCGTGGGTGACGGCCACGCCTTTGGGGCGGCCGGTCGATCCTGAGGTGAAGATCACATACGCGGTGTGGCCGGGGGCGGGCGTGCCGAGCCGGTCGGTGGCGGTGAGCGGGTCGTCGCAGTAGCGGGACAGATCGAGCCGGTCGATGCGGACCTGCCGCGCCGCTCCCGTGTCCAGATCGAGGCCGGAGGTGAGCACACACACCGGCCTGGCGGTCGACAGCACGTACTCCAGCCGCTCGGCCGGATGGTCGGGGTCGAGCGGGACGTACGCGCCGCCCGCGACGATCACCGCGTAGACGCCGACCACCAGGTCCAGCGACCGTCGCATGCCGAGCGCGACCGGCGTGTCCGGGCCGACGCCATGGGCGGCCAGCCAGCGCGCCAGCCGCCGCGCCCGCGCCGCGAACTCGGCGTAGGACAGGGTGCGCCCCTCCACCGTCACCGCCGGCGCGTCCGGAGTCCTGGCCACCTGGGCTTCGAACAGCGAGATCAGCGTGGCGGCCGGGTCGACGGGGACCGCGGTGTCGTTCCAGTGGTCGAGCACCAGCGCCCGTTCGGCGTCGTCCATGAGTTCGAGGTCGCCGACGCGCGCCGACGGGTCGGCCACCGCGGCCCGCAGCACGCGCGTGAAACGAGCCCCGAACGTCTCGACGGTGGCACGGTCGAACAGGTCCGTGGCGTATCGCAGCACGCCGCGCAGCGCGTAGCCGGTCTCGACGCGGTGTTCGGTCAGTTCCACCGCCAAGTCGAACTGCGCGACGCGGTTGTCCAGCGGATAGGCCGACACCGTCAGACCGGGCAGGCGCAGCACGGTGTCGTCGTGCTGCTCGAAGGTGAGCAACGTCTGCACCAGCGGCGAATGCGCTTGCGAGCGCACCGGGTTCAGCTCCTCGACCAGACGCTCGAACGGCAGGTCGGCGTGGGCGAAGGCCCGCACGTCGACCTCGCGCACCCGGCCGAGCAACGCGGCGAACGACGCGTCCGCCGCGATCGGCGTGCGCAGCACCAGGGTGTTGACGAACATGCCGACGAGGTCGTCGAGTTCGGCCTCGCCTCGGCCCGCGACGGGAGTGCCGATCGCGACATCGCCGACCCCGGTGAGGCGGGCGAGCAGCGCGGCGTAGGCCGCGTGCAGCACCATGAACGTCGAGACGCCGTGCCGACGGGCGAGTTCGGCGATCGAGCCGGTGAGATCGGCGGGGATCGCGAACTCGACGGTGGCGCCGCGCCCAGAGGCCACCGCTGGGCGGGGACGGTCGGCGGGCAGTTCCAGCACCGGCGCGAGTCCGTCGAGTTCGGCTCTCCAGTAGGCGATCTGGCGCGACAGCGGCGAATCCGGGTCGTCGGCGGAACCGAGCGCCTCGCGCTGCCAAAGGGTGAAGTCGGCGTACTGCACGGGCAGCGGCGGCCACGACGGCGCATCACCCGCGACGCGCGCGGTGTAGGCCGTCATGAGGTCGCGGGCCAGCGGCGCGGTGGAGACGCCGTCGGCGGCGATGTGGTGCACCACCACGGCAAGCACATGATCTTCGGGAGCGACGCGGAACAGGCTCGCGCGCACCGGAACAGCGCTGCGCAGGTCGAAACTCGCGCCGATCGCCGTGAGCACCGCCTCCCGCAGGTTCGGCTCGTCCACCTCGATCGGCGGCAACGGCAGTTCGGGCACATCCGCGCCGCCGCGAACGACCTGGGCGGGCCCGTCGGCATCCGCGGGGAAGACGGTGCGCAGCGATTCGTGCCGCTCGATCACGTCGCGCACGGCCGCGCGCAATGCCGCGAGGTCCAACGCGCCGGTGAGCCGGATGGTGATCGGGATGTGGTAGACCGCCGAGTCGGGATCGAGCCGGTGCAGCAGCCACATCCGGGTCTGCGCCAGCGACAACGGGATGCGCTCGGGCCGCTCTCGCGGAACGAGCGCGGGCCGGTCGACGTCCACCCGTTCCGATCCCGTCACTCGCGAGGCCAGCCCGGCGACGGTCGGCGTTTCGAACACCTCGCGCACGGTCAGCGCGCACCCGAAAGCCGCGTTGACCCGCGCGATCAGCCGCATGGCCAGCAGCGAATTCCCGCCGCGGGCGAAGAAGTCGTCGTCCGCGCCGACCCGCTCCGCGCCGGTCAGGTCGGTGACCAGCGTGGCGAGCACCGCCTCGGTCCCCTCCCGCGGCGCGCGGAACGCCCCCGTCGCGGCGGTGAACTCGACGGCGGGCAGCGCCGACCGATCGAGTTTGCCCACCGTGGTCAACGGCATCTCGTCGAGCACGGCGATGTGCGCGGGCACCATGTAGGCGGGCAGCTGGGCCCGCGCCGCGCCGAGCACCGCCTCGGGCGTCAGGCCCGCACCGGTGACGTAACCGACGAGACATTCCTGTCCCGCGCCGTCGCGGGTGACGAGCACCGCCGCGTTGGTCACGCCGGTCGCGGCGGCGAGGACGGCCTCGATCTCGCCCAGCTCGATCCGCTGGCCGCGCAACTTCACCTGGAAGTCGTTGCGGCCCAGATACACCAGATCGCCGTCGCGGTTCCAGCGCGCCAGGTCGCCGGTCCGGTACATCATTCGGCCGGGCACCCCGAACGGATCGGCGACGAATCGTTGCGCGGTCAGCCCTGGGCGGGCGTGGTAGCCGCGCGCCAACTGGTCACCCGCGAGATACAGCTCGCCGGTGACGCCGATCGGCACCGGGCGCAGCCGGGCGTCCAGCACGTAGGCCCTGGTGTTCCAACACGGGCGGCCGATGGCCACGTCCCGCCCGGATTCGGCGTCGGCGTCGGTGAATTCGTGGTAGATCGCCGAGATCGCGGCCTCGGTCGGACCGTAGGCGTTGTGCACCGCGCCGTCGAAACTGCCGCGCAGCGCGGCGAGCAGGTCCGGAGTGAGCGCCTCGCCGCCGCAGTGCAGGTGCCGGAACGACCGCAGCGCGTCGCCCATGCCCTCGCCGAGCAGCGCGGCCAGCACCGAGGGCACGTACTCCGCGATGGTGATCCGGTGTTCGCGCAGCAGATCCGCGAAGTAGGCCAGGTCCAGGTGCCCGCCGGGCCTTGCGAGCACCAGCGGCGCGCCGACCGCGATCGGTAGGAAGCACTCCCACACCGACACGTCGAAGGTCAGCGGGGCCCGTTGCAGGATGCGGTCGGACGCGGTGACCTGGTAGCGGAATTCCAGCCAGCGCAGTTGGTTGGTGATCGCGCGGTGGGTGACCGCGACGCCCTTGGGCCGTCCGGTGGAGCCGGAGGTGAACAACACATAGGCGGTGTTGTCCGGGTGCAGCGCGGCCGTCCGCTCGGCATCGGCCACCGGTCCGTCGGCGATGTCGTCGAGGTCGAGATCGGCGAGATCGAGCACGGGCACCCCGTCGAGCGCGGGCAGCCTCGCCCCACCGGCCGTCAGGATCAGCCGCGGCGCCGCGCTCGCGACGACCTGCGCCGAGCGGTCGGCCGGATGCGCCGGATCGATCGGCAGATACGCCGCCCCCGCGCGCACGATCGCGTACATCGCCACGAGCATGTCGATCGAGCGCGCCGCGGCCAGCCCGACGATGTCCTCCGGGCCGGCACCGGCGTGAATCAGCCTGCGGGCCAAGCGGTTGACGCGGGAGGCGAACTCGGCGTAGGTCACCGCTTCGTTCTCGTAGCGCACGCCGACGCGGTCGGGCGTGGCCGCGACGCGGGCGGTGAGCAGGTCGTCGAGCGTCTCGGCGGGCAGCGGGTGCGCGGTGGCGTTGCGATCCGACAGCAGCAGGCCGCGTTCGGCCGGCGACATCAGCTCGACCGCGCCGACCGGGATGCGGGCGTCGCGCGCCATGGCGCGCAATACCCGTTCGAAGGCGGCGATGAACCCGGCGACGGTCGGTTCGTCGAACAGGTCGAGCGCGTAGTGCAGGTGCACGTCGATGCCGTCGGGCGCGCCGTCGGCGGTGTAGCGGTCGGTCAGCGTCCAGTCCAGGTCGAGCTGGATCGGCGCGGCGCCCACCTCCAGCGCCGCGATGGCCAGCCGGTGCAGCCGGAACTCCGGCGCGGTCTGGTTCTGCAAGGTCAGCGCGACCTGATACAGCGGGGCGTGCGCCTGCGAGCGGACCGGGTTCACCGCCTCGACCAGCTGCTCGAACGGCACCGCGGCGTGGTCGAAGGCGGCCAGGTCGGCCGCGCGCACCGACTCCAGCAACTCGGCCAGGGTCGCACCCGGATCGACCTCGGTGCGCAGCACCAGCGTGTTGACGAACATGCCGACCAGCTCGTCCAGCGCTTCCTCGCCGCGGCCGGCGACCGGAGCGCCGATGACGACGTCGCGGCCCGCGCCGTAGCGGCTCAGCAGCACGGCCAGCGCGGTGTGCAGCACCATGAACGGGGTCGCGCGGTGGGCGGCGGCGAGTTCCTGGATCCGCTCGTGCAGGGCGGCGTCGAGCCGTGCGGTCAGCGCGCCGCCCCGGTTGGTGGCGACCGCGGGGCGGGGCCGGTCGGACGGGAGCGTCAGCACGTCGGGCAGCCCGGCCAGCCGCTCGGTCCAGTAGGCCAGCTGACCTGCCAGCGCCGAAGCCGGATCGTCGGCGGAGCCGAGCGCGGCGCGCTGCCAGATCGCGAAGTCGGCGTACTGCACCGGCAGCGCCCCCGGCGCCGGAGCCGTGCCCGCGCACCGCGCGACGTAAGCGTTGGCCAGGTCCCGGGTGAGCGGCGCGAACGACCACCCGTCGGCGGCGATGTGGTGCACGACGAACAGCAGGACGTGCACTCGATGTGCGCCTGCGGCCGCGTCGTCCTCCACCCGCAGCAGCCGCACGCGCAGCGGCACCTCGGCGGTCACGTCGAACCCGGCTCGCGCCGCGGCGGCGACGATTTCCGGCACCTGCGCGGCGGGCACCGGCCGTGCGACCAGTTCGACCAGCTTGGTCCCGGCGGGGAGCACCAGCTGCGTCGCGCCGCCGTCGTGTTCGGGGTAGATCGTGCGCAGGGTTTCGTGCCGGGCGATCACGTCGGCGATCGCCGCCTCCAGGGCGGGCACGTTCAGCGCTCCCGTAAGGCGCAACGCGAACGGGATGTTGTACGCGCCGCTGGTGGTGTCGAACCTGTTCAGGAACCACATGCGCTGCTGGGCGATCGACAGCGGGATGGACCCGCCGCGCTCCTGCGGGGTGAGCGGCGGTAACGCGACGGGCCCGGTCTCGGCCGGAGCGTCGACGGTGATCCGCCGCGCCAGCGCCCGCACCGTCGGCGCGTCGAAGATCGTGCGTACCGCCACCTCGGCCCCGGTGGCCTTGCCCAGCCGGGCGGCGAGCTGGGTGGCGCTGAGCGAGTTGCCGCCCAGGGCGAAGAAATCGTCGTCCGCTCCGACCTCGGAGCTGCCGAGCAGGGCCGAGAACGTGGCGGCGACCAGCTTTTCCGCTTCCCCGCTCGGCTCCTCGAACGCCGCGGCGGCGACGGTGGGCGCGGGCAGCGCCGATCGGTCCAGCTTGCCGGACGCGTTCACGGGGAACCGGTCCAGCACCACGACCTCTCGCGGCACCATATAGCCGGGAAGCCGCTGGGCCACCGCGTCACGCACCGCCGTCACATCGACCGGCCCGTCCGTCACCACGTAGGCGACCAGGCGCTCGCCCACGCCGCGATCGTCGCGGACCAGGACGACGGCCTGCGTCACGCCCGGCGTCGCGAGCAGCACCGACTCGATCTCGCCGAGTTCGACGCGCAGGCCGCGGATCTTGACCTGGAAGTCGCTGCGACCCAGGAACTCCAGCTCGCCCGTCGCGGTCCACCGCACCAGGTCGCCGGTGCGGTACATCCGTTCGCCGGGCGGGCCGAACGGGTCGGCGACGAACCGGTCGCCGGTGAGGTCGGGGCGGCCCAGATAGCCGCGCGCCAGTTGCACGCCCGCGAGGTACAACTCCCCCGGCACACCAGCGGGCACCGGCCGCAGCCGCGCGTCGAGCACATAGGTTCTGGTGTTCCAGATCGGCACGCCCATCGGCACGGTCTCGAAGTCGGTGTCGCGCACTTCGTGGAAGGTCACCTCCACCGCGGCTTCCGTGGGGCCGTAGCCGTTGTGCACCCGCGCACCGGTTTCGCGCATCCGCTGGGCGACGCCGACGGGCAGCGCCTCGCCGGAGCAGAACACCTCGCGCAGCGACGGCACGTCGAACTCGCCCGCGACGAAGACGGCCAGCATGGACGGCACGAAATGCGCGGCGGTGACGCCCTCGGCGCGGATGACGCGCGCCAGGTACGCCGGGTCGCGATGCCCATCCGGCCGTGCCAGCACCATGCGCGCGCCGACCTGCAACGGCCAGAAGAACTCCGGCACCGACACGTCGAAGGTGGCGGGCGTCTTCTGCAACAGCACATCCCCCGGCCCGAGCGGTGCATACGCCGACTGCATCCAGCGCAACCGGTTCACGATGCCCCGGTGGCTCATCGCGACGCCCTTCGGCTTGCCCGTCGAGCCGGAGGTGAACAGCACGTAGGCGGTGTCGGCCGCGCGCAGCGGAGCGCGCCGGTCGGCATCGGTGAGCGGGGTGTCCGGGTAGCCGGACAGGTCCAGCCGGTCGATCCGCGTCTCGGGCAGGCCGCAGTTCAGGTCCGAGCCCGCCGTCAGCACACACACCGGCGCGGCGGTGGCGAGGATGTCGGCGGTGCGTTCGGCCGGGTGGTCGGGGTCGAGCGGCACGTATCCGCCGCCCGCGACGGTCACCGCGTACATGCCGATCACCAGGTCGACAGATCGGCGCATACCCAGCGCCACCAGCGTTTCCGGGCCGACACCCTGCGCGACGAGCCACCGCGCCAGGCGGTTGACCCGGCCCGCGAATTCGGCGTACGTCAGCGTCGCGGAGCGATTGGTCGCGGGGTCGTAGTCGGACGACGGGCGAGCAGGGGGCGCGGAGCCACCCAGCGCACCACGGTCCTCTGGCGACAGATGGGCCAGCGGCGCGGAGCCACCCACCTGGGCGCGGTCGTCGGGCGACAGCTGGGACGGGGTCGTCGCCTCGAAAGTGATGGCGGGCGCGTCCGGTGTGCGGGCGACCTGGTCGGCGAACAGTGAAGCGAGCGTGTCGGAGTCGGGCAAGGGGTGCGCGGTGTCGTTCCACTCCCGCAGTACGCGAGCGCGTTCGGCGTCCGACAGCAATTCGATGTCACCGATCCGCGCGGCGGCGTCGGCCACGACGGCGGCCAGCATCCGCTGGAAGCGCTCGGTGTAGGACTCGGCCGTCGCGGCGTCGAACAGATCGGTCGCGTAGCGCAAGGCGCCCGAAAGCCCCGCGGAATTCCCGTTTTCCGCGATAACCAGGTGCAGGTCGAATTTCGCTCCGGTATCGGGGATCTCGACCGGGCGCACCGACAGCCACGGCACCTCCACCGTGTCGAACGCGGGCGTCGCGCTCTCGAAACTGAACATCACCTGGAACAGCGGGTGCGCGCCCGATGAGCGATCCACCGCCATGGCGTCCACCAGGCGCTCGAACGGCAGGTCGGCGTTGGCGAACGCGGCCAGGTCCGCGTCGCGCACCTCGGTCAGCAGCGCGGCGAACGAGGCGTCGGCGCAAACCCGGGTGCGCAGGGCGAGGGTGTTGACGAACATGCCCACGAGGCCGTCGAGCACCCGCTCCCCGCGTCCGCCGACGGGCGAGCCGATCACGATGTCGGAGCTGCCGCTGAGCCGGGCCAGCGTGGCGGCGAAGGCCGCGTGCAGTGTCATGAACAGCGTCGCGCCGCCGCGCCGGGCCAGCGCACGTAAGCCCGCCGCCACCTCGGGCTCGATCACGAACTCGACGGCCGCCCCCTCGTGCGAAGGGATGGCGGGGCGCGGATGATCGGCCGGGAGGGGCAGTTGCGCGGGCGCGCCGTCGAGCACGTCGCGCCAGAAACGCAACTGCTGAGCGGCGAGGTCGCCGGGAACGTCCTCGGCGCCGAGCAGTTCCCGGTGCCAGAGGCTGTAGTCGGCGTATTGCACCGGCAGCGGCTCCCAGTCCGGCCGTCCGCCGGTCAGGCGCGCTCGGTAGGCCCGCACCAGATCGGTGACCAGCGGGACCATCGACATGGCATCGGCCGCGATGTGGTGCACGACGAACACCAGCAGGTATTCGTCGCCGGTGCGGCCGCGCGCCTCGTCCACCCGGTCCACCGCGAGCAACGCGACCCGGCAGGGCAACTCGGCGGTCACGTCGAATCCGGCGCGGACGATGCCTGCCACGGCGTCCTCCGCCGCGCGGCGGTCGATCGGCACCGGGTGCAGGCTCAGACCGATGTCGGCGGCGTCGCGAACGGACTGGCACGGGCCCTCGTCGGTGTCGGGATAGGTGGTGCGCAGCGTCTCGTGCCTGGCCAGCACGTCGAGCACGGCGCGCTCGAGCGCGGTCACGTCGAGACGGCCGGTCAGCCGCAGCACGATCGGCAGGTTGTAGACGCTGTCGGCGCCGTCCTGGCTCTCGACGCGGTTGAGGAACCACAGGCGCTGCTGCGCTGGCGAGAGCGGCACCCGCTCCGGCCGTGGGCGGCGCGCCAGGGGAAGTCGCGCTGCCCCGGTGTCGCCGAGCCGCTCGACGGCGGCGGCGAAGCCCTCCACCGTCGGCGCGTCGAACAGCGCGCGCACCGGCACGCGCACGCCCGCCGCCTCGCCGGTGCGTGCGCTGACCCGCGTGGCGTCCAGCGAACTGCCGCCGAGAGCGAAGAAGTCGTCGTCGAGCCCGGCCCGTTCGACCCGCAACACCTCCGCGAACACGGCGGCGACCAGACGTTGCGCTGCGCTCACCGGCGGACGGAAGCGCTCGGCCGCGAGCACGGGCGCGGGCAGCGCCGCGCGATCGAGCTTGCCGCTGGTGTTGCGGGGGAGCTCGTCCAGCTCGACCAACGCGGTCGGCACCATGTAGCGGGGTATACGTTGAGCTACAGCGCCTTTCACCACGTCGAGATCGAGCGCCGCACCTGGTGCCTGGATCACATAGCCCGCCAGGAACTCGCCCGCCGGCCCGGTGACCAGCCGCGCCGCCGCCTGACCGACCCCGTCCGCCGCCAGCAGCGCGGCCTCGATCTCGGCGAACTCGATGCGCTGGCCGCGGAATTTCACCTGGAAGTCGGTGCGCCCCAGATAGATCAACTCGCCGTCACGGCTCCAGCGCACCAGGTCGCCGGTGCGGTACATGCGCGCGCCCGGCGCGCCGAAGGGGTTGGCGACGAAACGGTCAGCGGTGAGGTCAACGCGGCCGTGGTAGCCGCGCGCCAGCTGCGCTCCGGCCAGGTACAGCTCGCCCGGCACACCGATCGGCGCGGGCCGCAACCGGCCGTCCAGCACATAGACCTGCGAATTCCACTCCGGCTCGCCGATCGGCACCTGCGGCGAGTCCAGCTCGGTGACCTCGCGATTGGTGATCGACACCGCCGCCTCGGTAGGGCCGTAGAGGTTGTGCAACCCCGCGCCGCACACCCGCCGGAACGCCGCGACCGTCTCCGGCGACAGCGCCTCGCCGATGACGAACACCTCGCGCAGCGAGTCCAGTTCGCCCGGCTCGGCGTGCGCGGCGAACACCGCGAGCATCGACGGCACGAAGTCGGTGAGCGTGACGCGATGGCGGGCGACGGTTTCGGCGAGATAGCGCGGATCGCGGTGCCCGTCCGGCGCGGCCAGCAGCAGGGTCGCGCCCGCCCGCAACGGCAGGAAGTAACCCCACAGCGAGACGTCGAAAGTGCTCGCGGTCTTCTGCAAGTAGACATCGCCGGTACGCGGACCGTACTCCGCGTGCATCCAGGCCAGCTGGTTGGCGATGGCCTGGTGGCTGACCGCCACGCCCTTCGGTTTGCCCGTCGACCCTGAGGTGAAGATCACGTAGGCGGGGTGCTGCGGGTGCAGCGTGCCGTGGCGTTCGCGGGCGCCGATCTTGCCGGAGGGATACGCGGAGAGATCGAGTTCATCGAGGTGATACACCGGCGCGGCAGTTGTCGCGGGCAAGGCGAACCGACTGGTGGTCAGTACCGCGTGCGGGCGCGCGATGGCGAGGATGTGGCCGATGCGTTCGGCCGGGTGCGCGGGGTCCACCGGAACGTACGCGCCGCCCGCCCGCGCCACCGCGTACATGGCGACGACCAGCTCGACCGAGCGCGGCAAGGCCAGCACGACCAGCGCTTCCGGCCCCACGCCGATGCCGATGAGCATCCTGGCCAGCCGGTCGGCGCGGTCGGACAGCTCGGCGTAGGTGAGCTGTTCGCCGTCGGCGACCACCGCGACGGCATCCGGGGTGCGGCGCGCCTGCGCGTCGAAACCCTCGTGCAGGAAGCGATCGGGCACCTTGTGTCCGCTGGCGTTCCAGCTCGCGGTGACGTAGTCGAGTTCGCCCGCGTCCAGCAGCGGCAGGTCGCCCACCGGCGCGTCCGGGTCGTCGACGGCCGCGCTCAGCAGCCGGATGAACTTCGCGGCGAACTCCCGCACCGTCGGCGCGTCGAACAGGTCGGTGGCGTAGGTGAATTCGGCGCGGTAGCCGTCGGCGGCGTCCGAGATCGTGAGCTGGAGGTCGAACTTCGCGAAACCGGAGTCGAAGTCGGCCTGCTCGGTGTCGAGACCGGCCATGTTCAGCGCGATCGGCCCGATGTTCTGCATGAACAGCGCGACCTGGAACAGCGGATGCCGGGCGGCCGAACGCGGCGGGTTCAGCGCCTCCACCAATTGCTCGAACGGGATGTCGGCATGGGCGAAGGCGCGCAGATCGCGGTCGGCGGCGTGGGCGACCAGGTCTGCGAAGCCGAGCGCCGCGTCCACCTCGGTGCGCAGCACGAGGGTGTTGACGAACATGCCGACCAGGTCGTCCAGCGCGGCCTCGCCCCGGCCCGCGACGGGCGTGCCGATCGCGATGTCCGCGGTGCCCGACAGCCGGGCCAGCAGTGCGGCCAGCGCCGCGTGCAGCACCATGAACGGCGTCGCGCGCACCCGTGCCGCCAGCGCCTCGACACCGCAGCGCAGCGTGGCGTCGACGGCGAACTCATAGGTGGCGCCCCGGTACGAGGACGCGGCCGGACGCGGCCGATCGGCGGGCAGATCCAGTTGCGCGGGCAGTCCGGCCAGTTCGGCGCGCCAGAAGGCGAGTTGCCGCGCCGCAACGGAATCGGCGTCGGTCTCCGCACCGAGGACCCGTTGCTGCCACAGCGCGTAGTCGGCGTACTGCACGGGCAGCGGAGCCCACTGCGGGCCGCGGCCGTCCCGGCGCGCGGCATAGGCGGTGGCCAGGTCGCGCATCAGCGGCCCGAGCGAGAAGCCGTCGGCCGCGATGTGGTGGATGACGAGCACGAGCGTGTGGTCCTCGGGCCCGCAGCGCAGCAGGCGCACCCGTACCGGGATCTCCTCGGCGACGTCGAAGCCTTGCGCCGCCGCCCGGCGGATCGCGGCGGCCAACCGCTCCTGCGGCACTTCGGCGGGCGACAGGTCGAACACCGCGTGCACCCGCCGCACCGATTGCGCGGGCCCGTCGGTGGTCTGCGGATACACGGTGCGCAGCACTTCGTGCCTCGCCACCAGATCGGTGATCGCCGCCGACAGCGCCGCGACGTCCAGCGGGCCGCGCAGGCGCAGCGCCACCGGGATGTTGTCCACGGCGGCGGCGCCCAGGTCGCGGGACTGCTCGGTGTCGGCGTCGAACCGGTTGAGCAACCACATGCGCCGCTGCGCTGGCGAGAGCGGAATCCGCTCCGGGCGCGGACCGGCCACCAGCGGCGGACGCGGCGCGACCGGACGCGCCGACGCGGCCACCGCGGCCACGGTCGGACGGTCGAAGAAATCGCGCACGTCCACGGTCGCGCCGATGGCCGCGGCGATCCGGGCGATGGCGCGGGCGGCGAGCAGCGAATTGCCGCCGATGGCGAAGAAATCGTCGTCCGCGCCCACCCGCGGCAGGTCGAGCAGCTCGGCGAAGACCGCGGCGACCGCCGCCTCCGCTTCGGTTTCCGGCGCGCGATAGGCCGGTGCGCGCGAGCCGAATTCCGGTTCGGGCAACGCCCTGCGATCCAGCTTGCCGTTGGCGTTCAAGGGCATCGCCGCCAGCGGGACGAGCAGCGACGGCACCATGTACTCGGGCAGTTCGCGGCGGACGGAGTCCAGTACCTCGGCGGTCACGACCCCCGCACCGACCACGTAACCGACCAGGTGATCGCCGCTCGCATGCCGGTGCAGCAGCACCGCCGCCTGGGTGACGCGCGGATGACGCAGCAGCGCCGCCTCCACCTCGCCGAGTTCGATCCGCAGGCCGCGCAACTTCACCTGGAAGTCGGTGCGGCCCAGGTACTCCAGTTCGTCGGGCCCGCCTTCCGCACCGGGCGCCCAGCGCACCAGATCGCCGGTGCGGTACATCCGCTCCCCGGCCGGTCCCTCCGGGTTGGCCACGAAACGCTCGGCGGTCAGACCGGGGCGGGCGACGTAACCGCGGGCCAGTTGCACGCCCGCCAGGTACAGCTCGCCGGCGACGCCGCGCGCCACCGGGCGCAGGCTGTCGTCGAGCACCAGCAGTTCCGTGTCGTCGGCGGCGACGCCGATCGGCACGCCCGTCACGTCAGCGCCGGTCACCTCGTGCCCGGTCACGTCGACCGCCGCCTCGGTGGGCCCGTACAGGTTGTGCAGCGTCGCGCCGCAGACGTCGCGGAAGGCCGCGGCGGTGGCGGCCGGAAGCGCCTCGCCCGAGGCGAAGACCAACCGCAGCGAGTCCACCGCCGCCGCCCCCGGCTCGGCGACGAAGACCGCGAGCATGGACGGCACGAAATGCGCTACCGTGACACCACGTTCGGCGATCACGCGCGCCAGGTACGCCGGATCGCGATGACCGTCCGGCTGCGCGACGACCAGCCGGGCGCCGACCTGCAACGGCCAGAAGAACTCCCACACCGACACGTCGAAGGTGAACGGCGTTTTCTGCAACACCACGTCGTCGGCGCGCAACCGGTAGATCCGTTGCCGCCAGCGCAGATTCGCCACGATCGCGCGGTGCGACACGGCGACGCCCTTCGGCCTGCCGGTCGACCCGGAGGTGAAGAGCACATAGGCGAGGTCGTCGGCCGACCGGGCGACCTCGGGTGCCTCAGACGTCGGCGCGCCCGCGAATTCGTCGATCCGCAGCGTCGCGACCGTGCGGCCGAAGTCGGGTTCGTCGCGCGTGGTGGTGAGCACGAGCACCGGTTCGGCGACGGCGAGTACGTACGCGATGCGATCGGCCGGATGGTCCGGGTCGATCGGCACATACGCGCCGCCCGCCCGCAGGATCGCGTACATGCCCACCAGCAGGTCGATCGACCGCCGGACGGCCAAACCCACCAGCGTGTCCCGCCGGACCCCGAGTTCGACCAGGCGGTGGGCAAGCGCGTTCACCCGCCCGTGGAACTCGGCGTAGGTGAGGGCGCCGCCCCCGTATTCGACGGCGATCGCGTCGGGGGTCCGCGCCACCTGCTCTTCGAACAGGCTCACCAACGTCTCGACCGGCGCGGCGGCGACCGGAAGGCCGGGCGCGATCGCGAGCGCGTCGCCGAGCAGCGCGTCCAGCACCGCGCCGAGCGCGCCGTCACCGGATTCCAGCAGCGCGGGCAGGAGACCGGAGATCACCACCGGGACCAGCGCGTCCGCGCCCACCCCCGCGCCCATGGCGTCGGACAGCGCCGCGAGTTCGGCGGCCAGCTCCGCGTAGGTGACGGTGCGTTCCCCGTGCCGCAGCGCCACCCGCCCCGGCGCCGACCCGGCGACGGTCGCGATGAGACCGGGCAGGTCCTCGATGCCGTAGCCGCGGCGCACGGCGTCTGCGTGGGTCATCAGCGGTTTCCTTCCGAATCGATGGCCGCCGCCGAGTCGGCGAGCAGTGCCTCGGCGGCGGCGGGCAGGGTCCGCAGCAAGGCCGCGAGACCGCTGCCGCCGAGGGCGGCGAGCAGGCCGGGCACCAGCCCGGCGAGCGAGACATGGATCATGGCTTCGGGTTTGGCCGCCGCGCCCATCGCTTTGGCGACGGTCGCGAGCTTGGCGTCGAGTTCGCCGAAGGAGATGCGCCGGTCACCGTGCTCGAACGCGATGGCGGCGGGGTCCGCCTGCGCCGCCCGGGCGATCAGCGCGGGCAGTTCCGCCATCGACGCGGCGGGCCGGGGCAGCCGTTCGGCCGCGGATCGGATGTCGATCGCGCGCACGGCCACCGCCGGATCCGCGGCGGCCGTCTCCAGCACCCGCAGCAGCCGGTCTCCGAAGGCGTGCGCCGTCGGCTCGTCGAAGATGTCGGTCGCATAGCCGACGCGCAGTTCCAGACCGGCCCGTGCGCCGTCGGCGGCGAAGCGCTCCAGCACGGTCACCTGCAAGTCGAATTTCGCCTCCGCCGGCGAGAGATCGATCGCCTCCACCGCCAGTCCGGGCAGCTCCACCGCCGCGCGTGGCAGGTTCTGGAAGGTGAGCAGCACCTGGCACAGCGGCGCGTGCGAGCCGGAACGGGTGACGCCGAGCGCCTCGACCACCTGATCGAACGGGGCGTCGGCGTGCGAGAACGCCGCCAGGTCCCGCCGGGTGACCTGCCGCAGCAGCTCGCCGAAACTCGCCCTCGGGTCGAGCTCGGTGCGCAACGCCACGGTGTTGACGAACATGCCGACCAGCTCGTCCAGCTCGCGGACTCCGCGCCCGGCGACCGGTACGCCGACCGTGACCTCCCCCGCGCCGGACAGTTTCGCCAGCAGCACCGCGAGCGCGCTGTGCACGAGGGTGAACAGTGTGCCGCCGTGTTCGCGGGCCAGTCGCCCCAGGCGGGCGGTGCGCTCGGCGTCGATCACGCGGGCAACGCTCGCCCCCCGCGTGTTCCGTCGGGCCGGTCGCGGGCGATCGGTGGGCAGGGCGAGCAGTTCCGGGGCACCGGCCAATTCGGCGCGCCAGAAGGATAGTTGGCGCGTCAGCAGGCTGTCCGGGTCGGCGGCGTCGCCGAGCAGCTCGTGCTGCCAGCGGCTGTAGTCGCGGTACCGGATGGCGAGGGGCGCCCAGTCCGGGGCGTGCCCGGCGGATCTGGCCAGGTAGGCGCGTACCAGATCGGCGGTCAGCGGCGCGATCGAGTACCCGTCCGCGCCGATGTGGTGCAGCACGACCACCAGGACGTATTCGTCGGCGGCGGTGGCGAGCAGGGCGGCGCGCACCGGAGGCGCGGCGGCGAGGTCGAAGCCGAGTGACACCAATTCCGCTATGCGCGAGTCGAGTTCGGCGACCGTCACCGGAATAGGCGTCAGCTCGACCGGGGACGCGGGCACGACCTCCTGGACCGGTCCGGCATCGGTGTCGGGGTATCTGGTGCGCAAGGTCTCGTGCCGCTCGAGCACATCGCCGAGCGCCGCCGTCAGCGCCGCCACGTCCAGCTCGCCGCGCAACCGCAGCGCCGTGGGGATGTGGTAGGCCGACGAGTCCGGCGCGAGCCGCTCGACCACCCAGATGCGCTGCTGCGCGGGCGCGAGCGGCGCCGGTCCGGCATGGTCCCTGCGGACCAGGGCGGGCCGCGCCGCGCCGCGCTCGCCGGCCGCGATGCGCTCGGCGAGGGCGGACGGCGTCGGGGCTTCGAAGATCGCGGCCACCGGGACATGGCCGCCGAGTGCCGCGCCGAGCCGGGCCGCGAGCCGGGTGGCCATCAGGGAGTTGCCGCCCCTGGCGAAGAAGTCGTCGTCCGCGCTCACCGACTCCACGCCGATGACCTCCGCGAACGCGTCCGCGACCAGGCGCTCCAGCGCACCGGCCGGTGCGCGGAAGGCCGCCTCGGCGAACACCGGCGCGGGCAGCGCGGCGCGATCGATCTTGCCGTTGGGCGTCAGCGGCAGCGCGGCCAGCACGACGACGGCGGCGGGCGTCATGTACCCGGGTAGCCGTGCGGCCACCGCCGCGCGCAGCGACGCGGCGAAGTCGGCGTAGGTGGGCGGATCAGCTTGGGGGACTGCGGCATACGCGATGAGCCGGGCCCCGGCGCGCTCGTCGGCTTTCGCCACCGCCACCGCCGCGGTCACCCCCGGCTGCCGCAGCAGGGCGGCCTCCACCTCACCGAGTTCGATGCGGAAGCCGCCGATCTGCACCTGGAAATCGGCGCGCTCGAGGTATTCCAGGGCGCCGTCGGGACGCCAGCGCACGATGTCGCCGGTGCGGTACATCCGCTCGCCCGCCGCCGCGCCGAGTTCCGCCGCGAACGGATCGGCCACGAAGCGGTCGGCGGTCAGCGCGGCACGGTTCTGGTAGCCGCGCGCCAGCTGTACCCCGGCGAGGTACAGCTCGCCCGGCACCCCGATCGGCGCGGGCCGCAGCCGGCTGTCCAGCACATAGACCCGGCTGTTCCAGGCGGGCGAGCCGATCGGGACGGTGTGCTCCGGCTCGGCGTCGACCGCGAACGCGGTGATCGACACCGCCGCCTCCGTGGGGCCGTAGAGGTTGTCCAGCGCGGTCCGGTCGCGGTGGCGGCGCAGGAAATCGGCGGCCGTTGCCTGGGGCAGCGCTTCGCCGATGGCAAGCACGTGGCGCAGGGTTTCCGGCAGCGCGGCGGCGGGCTCGGCCGCCAGCAGCATGCCGATCAGGGCGGGCACCGCGTGCAGCACGGTCACGCCGTGGCGGCGCAGCAGTGCGCGCAGCAGGTCCGGGTCGCGTTCGGCGCCGGGCGAGGTGACGATCAGCCGGCCGCCGGTGACCAGCGCGGACCAGAACTCCCACACCGACAGATCGAAGGTCGCGGGTGTCTTCAGCAGCACGCGATCATTCGGGCCGAGGCCGTATCGCGCCGCCAGCCAGGCGAGCTGATTGACGATCGCGGCGTGCGGAACCGTCACGCCCTTGGGCAGGCCCGTGGATCCGGAGGTGAAGACGATGTACGCCGGATGCTCCGGACGCAGCGGACGGACCCGTTCCGCGTCGGTGATCGGGGTCGCGGCGAACTCCGTGCCGTCGAGTCGATCGATCTCCATGACGGCGCAGCCGATGTCGAACGGAAAACCATCGC
Source organism: Nocardia sp. NPDC003726 (assembly GCF_053586955.1). Taxonomy (NCBI): domain Bacteria; kingdom Bacillati; phylum Actinomycetota; class Actinomycetes; order Mycobacteriales; family Nocardiaceae; genus Nocardia; species Nocardia sp. NPDC003726. Next base: position 268,554 of record NZ_JBSFNF010000004.1, read on the forward strand.
GCGAGGTGGTCAGCACGACAGCGGGCGCAGCGGTGGTCACGATATGGGCGACCCGCTCGGCGGGATGATCCGGATCGACGGGCACATAGGCCCCGCCCGCGCGCACCACGGCGTACATCGCGACCACCAGTTCGAACGAGCGGCGCATCGCCAGCACCACCGTCGACTCCGGTCCGACACACGATGCGATGAGCCTGCGCGCCAATCGGTTCACCCGGTCGTCGAACTCGGCGTAAAGCAGCTGGTCGCCGGTCGTCGCGTCCACCAGCGCGACCGCGTGCGGGCTGCGCGCGGTCCGCGCGTCGATCAGATCCGCCAGCGTGGCCCGTTGGACGGGCTGCCTGGTCCGGTTCCATTCGGCGAGCACCTGTGAACGGTCGGTTCCGAGCAGGTCGATGTCGCCGACCGGCAATTCCGGCCGTACCGCGATCGTTTCGAGCACCCGGCGCAGCTGAGCGGCGAACCGGAGCGCGGTCGCCCGCTCGAACAGATCCGTGGCGTACCCGAGCGACAGCTCGATGCCGTCGGGCTCGCCGTCGGCGTCGTAGGCGTCCACCGCGAACAGGTGCAGGTCGAATTGCGCCACGCCGGTGTCGAAGTCGAACTCGCGGACGTCGAGGCCCGGCAGCCGAAGCTGTCCGCGCTCGTGGTTCTGGAAGGAGTAGCCGACCTGGAACAGCGGGTGCCGTGCGGTGGAGCGCACGGGGTTGAGCACTTCCACCAGACGTTCGAACGGCACGGTCGCGTGTTCCAGCGCCGCCAGGTCGGCGGCCCGGGCCCGGGCCAGGAGTCCGGCGAACGACTCGCCGCCGTCGACGCCGACGCGCAACACGAGGGTGTTGACGAACATCCCGATCACGTCGTCCAGTTCGGCCGCGCCGCGTCCGGCCACCGGCGTGCCGATCGCGATGTCACCGGTGCCCGACCAGCGCGCGAGCAGCACGGCGAACGCGGTGTGCACCACCATGAACAGCGTCGCGCCGTGCCGTCGGCCGAGGGCGGCGAGATCCGCGTGCAGCCGGGCGCCGATGGTCAGCGGAACCTTGTCCCCGCGCAGGGTCTGCTTCGCTGGGCGAGGACGGTCGGTCGGCAGCGCCAGCTGATCCGGCAGTCCGGCCAGCGTCCTGGTCCAGAACCGGATCTCGCGCGCCGCCACCGATTCCGCGTCGTCCTCGGCGCCGAGCAGTTCGCGTTGCCACAGTGCGTAATCGGCGTACTGCACGGTCAGCGGCGTCCAGTCCGGCGCGGCGCCGTCGCGACGCGCGGTGTAGGCGACCATCAGGTCCCGCACGAACGGCGCGATGGAGGAGCCGTCGGCGGCGATGTGGTGCAGCACCGCGGCGAGCACGAACTCACTCCGCGCACCGGTGCGGACCACGCGGAACAGCCGTATCCGCACCGGAATCTCGGCGGTGACGTCGAAGGTCGTCTCCGCCAGCTCCCGCACCCGCCGCGGCAGCTCGTCTGCCGGGACATCGATGGGCGCCGGCGCGGGAGCGACGGCGGGTTCGGCGAGCTGCACCGGTTCCCCGTCGATTTCGGGGTAGCGGGTGCGCAGCGTTTCGTGCCGTGCCACCACGTCGCCGAGCGCGGCCCGCAACGCGGGCACGTCCAGCTCACCGGACAGCCGCAGAGCCACCGGGATGTTGTAGGCGGTGGAGGACCGATCGAACCGGTTGAGGAACCACATGCGCTGCTGCGCCGGCGAGAGCGGCACCCGCTCCGGACGCGCCGCCGCCACCAGCGCGGGCCTGCTGCCTCCCATCGCCACCGCGCTCGCCGCCGCCGCCAGGTCCGCGACCCGGGGCGCTTCGAACAGCGCCCGCACACCGACCGTCCGGCCCAGCGCCGCACCGATCCGGGTGACCGCTTTGGCGGCCAGCAGAGAACTGCCGCCGAGCGCGAAGAAGTCGTCGTCGGCGCCGACACGCTCGGCGCCGAGCACTTCGGCGAACACCTGCGCCACGACCCGTTCGCTCGGTGTGGACGGCGCCCGGTAGGCGGTCGATTCGAACCGTGGCGCGGGTAGCGCGGCGCGGTCCAGCTTCCCGTTGACCGTCAACGGGATATGCGGCACCGGGACGATCGCGGCGGGCACCATGTGCTCGGGCAGGCGGTACACCAGGGCTTGGCGCAGCGCGGCGGGGTCGATCGAGTCGTCCGCGGCGACCACGTACGCGACGATGCGCGGTTCGTCCACCAGATCCGCGCGCACCACAACGGCCACTTCCCGCACCGTTTCGGACGCCTCCAGCAGCGCGGCCTCGATCTCACCGAGTTCGACGCGGAAGCCGCGCAGGTTCACCTGCTGGTCGGCGCGCCCGAGGTACTCCAGCTCCCCGTCGGCGGTCCACCGGGCCAGATCACCGGAGCGGTAGGTGAGCGATCCGTCGCCCGCGTACGGGTCGGCGACGAAGCGGCCCGCGGTGAGGGCCGGACGGTGCAGGTAGCCGCGCGCCAGTTGGCCGCCGGAGACGTAGATCTCGCCGGGCACTCCCACCGGGACCGGCCGCAACCGGTCGTCGAGCAGCCGGACGGTCAGTCCTGGCAGTCCCGCGCCGATCACGCTCGCGGAGCCGGTGCGTCCGTCGATCTCGCGGTAGGACACGTGCACCGTGGTCTCGGTGATGCCGTACATGTTCACCAGGCGGGGCGCGTCCGGGTAGCGGGCGAACCAACCCGCGAGCCGCTGCGGCTCCAGCGCCTCGCCGCCGAAGACGACGGTGCGCAAGGCGAACGCGGCGGGTTCCGGCTCGGCCAGATCGACCGCGACGAGCTGATAGAACGCCGACGGGGTCTGGTTGAGCACGGTGACCCGCTCGGCGATCAGCAGTTCGCGGAACTGCCGCGGTGAGCGGGAGGTGTAGTAGTCGACCACCACCACCGTCGCGCCCGACAGCAGCGGACCCCACAGTTCCCACACCGAGAAGTCGAAGGCGTAGGAGTGGAACATGGTCCACACGTCCGCCGGGCCGAAGCCGAAGCGCCGTCGCGTGTTGTCCAACAGCCGCAGCACGTTGCGATGCGGCACCACAACGCCTTTCGGCCTGCCGGTGGAGCCGGAAGTGTAGATGACGTAGGCCGCGTCGCCGGAGCGCAGCGGGGTGCGCCGGTCCGCGTCGGTGATCGGCGCGCCGCTGAATTCGGTGAGATTCGGCGCGTCGACATCGATCACCGGTCCGCCGAACCAGCCGCGCGGCAACTCGGTGGCGGCTCCTGCGATCGCGCAGATCGGTCTCGCGTCGTCCAGGACGTATTCGATGCGGTCGTCCGGGTAGGCCGGATCGATCGGCAGGTACGCGCCGCCCGCTTTGAGGACCGCGAGCAAGGCGACCACCAACTCCGCCGAGCGGGGCAGCGCGACGGCCACCAGCGCTTCCGGCCCGACGCCCGCGGCGACCAGCCGTCGCGCCAACCGGTTGGACCAGTCGTCGAGTTCGGCGTAGGCCAGTGACCGCGCGCCGTCGCGCACCGCGACGGCGGCCGGGTCCAGCGCGGCGGCCCGCGCGAAACGCTCGGCCAGGCTGCCGGTGACGTCCACGACGCCCGCCGCACCGACGGGCCATTCGTACAGGGCGCGATGCTGTTCCTCGGCGCTGAGCAACTGGATGTCGCCGACGACCACCGTGGGATCGGCGGCGATGGCGGCCAGCACCTGGGTGAACCGCCTGCCGAGCACGGCGATCGAGGGCGCGTCGAAAAGGTCGATGGCGTAGCGGATCTCGACCTGCATGCCGTCGGCGCGCCCGTCCGGGTCGTTCGACTCGAGCACGGTGAACTGCAGGTCGAATTCGGCGACGGGCGCGTCGAACTCCTGCGCGCGCACCCGCAGGCCGGGCAGTTCCAGGTCGGGCAGGGTGAAGTTCTGGAAGGTCAGCGCCACTTGGAACAGCGGATGACGGTTGCGCGCGCGGGCCGGCGCGAGCAGTTCGACGAGCCGTTCGAACGGCGCGTCGGCGTGCGAGAGCGCGTCGAGGTCTTGATCGCGCACCGCGTCGAGCAAGGTCTCGAACCTGGCTCTGGTGTCGACGGCGGTGCGCAGCACCAGCGTGTTCACGAACATGCCGACGAGCCGGTCCAGCTCCGCGTCACCGCGTCCGGCGACCGGGGTGCCGATCGCGATGTCCGAGCTGCCCGACAGCCGGGCCAGCAGCACCGCCATCGCCGCGTGCACCGTGCTGAACAGCGTGGTCTCGCGTTTGCGCGCCAGCTCGCCCAGTTCGCTGTGCAGATCGGAATCGATCCGCAGGCGGTGCGTCGCGCCGCGATAGGAGGAGACCGGGGGACGCGGGCGATCGGTCGGCAGTTCGAGTTGCTCGGGCAGGCCGTCCAGGGCGGTGCGCCAGAAGTCGAGCTGCCGCTCGGTGTCGGCGAGGTCGGCCTGCCAGAGCGTGTAGTCGGCGTACTGCACCGGCAGGGGGTCCCACGCGGGCGCGGCGGCGGCCCGGCGCGCCGAGTAGGCGGTCATCAGATCCTCGGCCAGCGGTCCGAGCGAGAATCCGTCCGCGGCGATGTGGTGCAGCACCAGGGCGAGCACGTGCTCCGTGCTCGGCGCGCCGTCGATCGCGAACAGCGCGGCGCGCAGCGGGGTGTCGGTGGTCAGATCGAACGGCGCGGCAGCCAGCTCCCGAAGCCTATCCGGCACAGCGGTTTCGGCCAGTCGAGTGACGGGAAGTCCGGGCGCGGCTTGCGGCAGGACCCGTTGTTCGGGCCCCTCCGGACCGTCCGGGTAGACGGTGCGCAAGATCTCGTGCCGGGCGGCCACGTCGGCGAGAGCGGCGGTCATCGCCGCGATGTCCAGTTCACCGGACAGGCGCAGCGCGACCGGGATGTTGTCGATCGCGTCGGCGGCGGCGGCTTGCTCGGCGGCGTGGAAGCGGTTGACGAACCAGACGCGCTGCTGGGCCGGCGACAGCGGGACGCGCCGCGGCCGCGGGCGGGGGCGCAGCGGGACGCGTCCGCCCTCGCCTCGATGCGTTTCGGCGCGGACGGCCAGCGCGGCGACCGTCGGCGCGTCGAACAGCGCCCGCACCGGTATCCGGGTATCGAGCGCGGAGCCGAGCCGGGCCACCACCCTGGCGGCGGTGAGCGAATTGCCGCCCAGGGCGAAGAAGTCGTCGTCCAGGCCCACCCGTTCGACGCCGAGCAGCTCACCGAACGCGGCGGCGACGAGCCGCTGCACCGGTGTGGCGGGCGCACGGAACCGCGCGGGCTCCGCCGCGGGCGCCGGTAGGGCGCGGCGGTCCAGCTTGCCGGAGGCGTTGACCGGGAACTCGGGCAGGACGACGTATGCCGAGGGAATCATGTACGCCGGTAGTCGCCGGGTCAGCGTCGCTTCGAGCGCCCCGAGCTCGAGGTCCGCGCCGGAGGCGGGCACCAGGTAGGCGACGAGCCGCTCGCCGGTCCCGGCGTCGTCGCGCACGAGCACGACTGCCTGCGCGATTTCGTCCAAGCCGGTCAGCGCCTGTTCGATCTCGCCGAGCTCGATACGCAGACCACGCAACTTCACCTGGAAGTCGGTACGGCCCAAGTACTCGAGCTCACCGTGCTCGGTCCAGACCACCAAGTCACCCGTGCGGTACATCCGCGCACCCGGCTCACCGAACGGGTTCGCGACGAACCGGTCACCGGTCAGATCCGGGCGCGCGACATAGCCACGGGCGAGCTGGACGCCCGCGAGGTACAGCTCACCCGCGACACCCACGGGAACCGGGCGCAACCGAGCATCCAGCACGAACACCTGCGTGTTGAACACCGGAGCACCGATCGGCACCGTCTCGACATCGGCATCCACGACCTCGTGGAAAGTGACGTCGACCGCCGCTTCGGTCGGACCGTACAAGTTGTGCAAGGACGCGCCGGTCAACTCCCGCAAACGATGCGCGGGCTTGGGCGGCAACGCCTCACCCGAGGCGAACACCAACCGCAACGAACCACACTGCGCCGCAGCCACATCAGCAACGAACACCGCGAGCATCGACGGCACGAAATGGGTAACCGTCACCCGCTCGGCGCTGATGACCTCAGCCAGATAGGCCGGGTCACGATGCCCATCCGGCTTCGCCACCACCAACCGCGCACCGATCTGCAACGGCCAGAAGAACTCCCACACCGACACATCGAACGTCGCGGGCGTCTTCTGCAACACCACATCAGCCGGCGTCAACCGGTAGGCAGTCTGCATCCACACCAGGCGGTTGACGATCGCCGAATGCGGAACCGCCACACCCTTCGGACGACCCGTCGAACCCGACGTGAAAATGACATAAGCGCAGTTCGACGGCGTGAGCGTGCCCAGCCGATCCGCGTCGGTGAGCGGCGCACCGGCGTAATCGCCGGTGTCGAACAGATCGACATCCAGCACCGCCCACATCCCGGCGTCCCGGCCGGACAGGTCGAGCCCGTCCACGGAGCGGGTCAGCACGCAGACCGGACGCACCGTCCGCAGCATGTCGGCGATCCGTTCGGCCGGATGCTCCGGATCGATGGGCACGTAGGCTCCCCCGGCCGCGAGCACCGCGTACAGGGCGATCACGAGATCGGCCGACCGCCGCATGCCCACCGCCACCGGCTGGTCCGGCCGCACGCCGACGGACACCAGCAGCCTGCCCAACCGGTGCACCCGGTCCGCGAACTCGGCGTAGGTGAGCGATGCGCCGTCGCAGGTCACCGCGATCGCTTCCGGCGTCAGCGCCGCCTGCGCCTCGAACAGCGATACGAGCGTCGCGCCCGGATCCACCGGATGCCCGGTGGCGTTCCAGGTGTCCAGGATGCGGGCGCGCTCCCCTGGGCTCAGGACGTCGATCGCGCCGACGGGCGCCTGCGGGTCGGCGGCCACCGCGTCCAGCACCCGGCGCAGGCGCAGCGCGAACGACGCGACGGTGGCCGGGTCGAACAGATCGGTCGCGTATTCGAAGACCGCCGCGAGACCGGACTCGTCCTGGGCCACCGACAGGTGCAGATCGAATTTGGCCGTGCCCGTGTCGATGTCGAGCCCGCATACGGTCAGGCCGGGCAGCTCGAGTTCGGTGCGCGCGGTGTTCCGCAGGTCCAGCATCACCTGGAACAACGGGTGCCTGGCCGCCGACCGCTCCGGCGCGAGCACCTCCACCAAGCGCTCGAACGGCGCGTCGGCGTTCGCGAAAGCGGCCAGGTCGCGATCGCGCACCGCCGCGACCAAGCCGGCGAAGGTCAGCTCGGGACGGACGTCGGCGCGCAGCACGACGGTGTTCACGAACATGCCCACCAGTTCGTCCAGCGCCCGCTCACCGCGACCGGCCACCGGGGTGCCGATCACGATGTCCTGCTGTCCGGACAATCGGGCCAGCAGCGTGGCGAACGCCGCGTGCAGCACCATGAACAGCGAGGCGTTCGCTCCGTCCGCGAGCGCGCGCAACCGGCGCAGCGTCGCGGCATCGACGGTGAACGCATGGCGCGCGCCGCGACCCGACGCGACGGCCGGGCGCGGCCGGTCGGCGGGCAGCGTCGTCAGGTCCGGCAGACCGGCCAGCTCGCCCTGCCAGAACCGGATCTGCTCGGCCAGCATAGAACCGGAGTCGTCCTCGGAACCGAGTGTCTCCCGCTGCCACAGCGCATAGTCGGCGTACTGGACGGCAAGCGGCGTCCATTCGGGTGCTCCGCCCGCGTGGCGCGCGGCGTAGGCGCGCATGAGATCACGGGTGAGCGGTGCGAGCGACCAACCGTCGGCGCCGATGTGGTGCAGAGCGACGACGAGCACATGGTGCTCCGCGCCGACGCGCAGCAGGACGAGGCGCACCGGCGGCTCGCGATCCACCCGGAACGGCGTGGCCACCAGTTCCCGAATCCGCTCGGTCAGCCGCCGCTCGTCGATCGACTCCGCCACCAGCGCGACCCGCGCCTCCCCGACCGGAAGCGCCAGTTGATACGGAATGCCGTCCGCGGCCGGGTAGATCGTGCGCAGGGACTCGTGCCTGGCGAGCACGTCGAGCACCGCGTCGGCCAGCGCCGCCTGGTCGAGCGCGCCGCGCAGCCGGATGGCAGCCACCAGATTGTCGGCCACCGAGTCCGCGTCGAACTGGTTGAGGAACCACATGCGCTGCTGCGCGTAGGACAGCGGGATCAGCGCGGGACGCGGCCCGGCGACCAGCGGCGCCCGTTTGCGCGCCCGGCCGCAGGACAGGTGCGCGGCCAGCGCGGCCACGGTCGGGTGCTCGAACAGCGCCCGCACCGGCACTTCGGCGTCCAGCGCGTCCGCCAGGCGGGCCGCGATCTGCGTGGCGACCAGCGAGTTGCCGCCCAAAGCGAAGAAGTCGTCGTCCGAGCCGACCGGATCGACGTCGAGCACCTGCCCGAACACCGCGGCGACGGCCCGCTCCGCTGGCGTGCCCGGCGCACGGAAGGCCCTGGTGACCGGCACGGGATCGGGCAGCGCCTTGCGGTCCAGCTTGCCGGAGGGAGTCAGCGGCATCGCGGCGAGCGGGACGTACGCGGTGGGCACCATGTACGAGGGCAGCACGGGGCGCAGCCGCCGCTCCAGCTCCGCGGTTAGCCGGTCGGGGGCGATCGCGCCGACCACGTAAGCGGCCAGCGTCTGCCCGGAGGGCTGCGCGACGATCCGGACCGCCGCCGCGCGCACGTCGTCCATGGCGAGCAGGGCGGCCTCGATCTCGCCGAGTTCGATCCGCTGCCCGCGCAGCTTCACCTGGAAATCGCCGCGGCCCAGGTACTCCAGTGCGCCGTCGCGGCGGCGGCGCACCAGATCACCGGTCCGGTACATCCGGCTGCCCGCCGGTCCGTACGGGTCGGCGACGAAACGCTGCGCGCTCAGGTCGGCGCGGCCGTGGTAGCCGCGCGCCAGCTGCACGCCGGACAGGTACAACTCGCCGACCACCGCGTCCGGAACCGGTCGTAACCGATCGTCGAGGACCATGGCCCGGCTGCCCGGCACCGGAAGCCCGATCGGTGCGGGACCGCTCGCGGCCGGGTCGACGGGGGCGTGCGTCGCGTGCACGGTGAATTCGGTGGGGCCGTAGAGGTTGTGCAGCCGCGCGTGACTCACCGCGGCGAACGCGGCGGCGGCCTCACCGGTCAACGCCTCCCCCGCGACCAGCACGGTGCGCAGGGACGCGATCTCCTCCGGCGCGGCGGCGCCGGCGAACACCGTGAGCACGGACGGAACGAACGAGGTCATCGTGACGCGGTGCGCGGCGATGGTCGCGGCGAGATACCGGGGATCGCGGTGCCCGTCGTGGTCGGCCACCACGATCCGCGCGCCCCGGGTGAGCGGCGCGAACAGCTCCCACACCGACACGTCGAAGGTGGCAGGGGTCTTGAACAGCACGACGTCGCCCGCGGCGATCCGGTATTCCTCCGCGATCCACCTGATCTGATTGACCGCCGAATCATGCTGCACCGCCACGCCTTTGGGACGTCCGGTCGATCCGGACGTGAAGAGGACGTACGCCGCGCACGCCGCGCGCAACGGGGCGAGGCGATCCGCGTCGCCGACCGGCGCGGCGGAGTATCCGGCCACCGCAGGGGCATCGGCCGTGACGACCGGCGTCGCGGGGAGGCCCGCGAGCGCGCACCGATCGGCGAATTCGGCCGCCTCCGCTCGCGAGCGAGTGAGCACGCACGTCGGGCGGGCCGCGGCGATCACCTGGGCGATCCTGGCCGCGGGCTGGTCCGGGTCCACCGGCACGTACCCACCCCCCGCGGTCAGCACCGCGTACGCGGCCACCACGAGATCGACCGAACGCCGCATGCCGAGCACGACCAGCCGCTCGGGGCCGACGCCCGCGGCGATCAGCCGCCGCGCCAGCCGGTTGACCGCGCCCGCGAACTGCGCATAGGTCAGCCGCCGCTCGGCGTCGAGCACCGCGACCGCGTCCGGCGTGCTGCGCACCTGCGCCTCGAACGCGTCCAGCAGAGTCTCCGCCGGGTCGTGCGCAGCCACGGGAGCCCGCCCGGCCTCCAGCGCGCGGGCTTGCTCGTCCGGGTCGAGCAATGGCAGGTCGCGCACCGCGATCGCGGGATCAGCGGTGATCGCCCACAAGAAGCCGATCAGCCCGCGGACGTACCCCGCGATGGTGGCTTCGTCGAACAGATCGGTGGCGTAGGTGAATTCCGCGGGAACGCCCGCCGGTGCCGAACCTTCCCCGAGTCCGGCGCCGGCGGCGTTCTCGGTGACCGTGAGCTGGAGATCCAGCTTGGTCACTCCGGTGTCCAGGGTACTGGTGACGACCGACAGTTCGGGCAGTTCGAAGGCGATTGCCTCGGCATTGTCGAAGGCGAGCAGCACTTGGAAGAGCGGATGGCGCGCCTGCGAGCGCGGCGGATCCACCGCCGCGACCACCCGCTCGAACGGCAGTTCGGCATGGCCGAAGGCGGCGAGGTCGCCCGCGCGCACCCGCGCCAGCAAGGCGGTGAACGGCTCGGCCGCCTCGACCCTGGTCCGCAGCGCGAGGGTGTTGACGAACATGCCGATCAAGTCGTCGAGCGCGCGGTCGCCCCGGCCGCCGACCGGGGTGCCGATCACGATGTCGTCGCCGCCGGACAGCCGCGCCAGCAAGGCGACCAGCGCGGCGTGGGTCAGCATGAAGGAGGAAACGCCGCGCGCGCGGGCGAGTTCGCGCATCCGGGCGACCAGTTCGCCGGGGAACTCGAAGCCGAACACCGCGCCGCGACCGGAGGCCACCGCGGGGCGGGGCCGGTCGGCGGGCAGGTCGAGCTGGTCGGGCGCGCCCGCGAGCGCATCGGTCCAGAAGGACGACTGAGCGGCCGCGAACGATTCGTCCGCGGAGCCGAGCAGTTCGTGCTGCCACAGGCTGTAGTCGGCGTACTGCACCGGCAGCGGAGCCCATGCGGGCGCGCTGCCGCCGCGCCGCGCCCCGTAGGCGGTCATCACGTCGCGGGCGAGCACGCGCAGCGAGAGCCCGTCGGCGGCGATGTGGTGCAGGACCAGCGCGAGCGCGTGGGTGCCGTCGTCCACCGCGAAGATGCGGGCCCGGATCGGGATCTCGCGTTCCACGTCGAAGCCACCGGCGGCGAACGCCCTCAGCCGCCCGTCCAGCTCGGCGGCGGCGATCGCCTCCGGCGCGCCCGCCACCTCCGCCGCGGGCAGCACCACTTGCCGTGCCGCGGGACCGGTGCCGTCGCCCGGCAGCGCGGGGAAGATCGTGCGCAGCACCTCGTGGCGGATGACCAGATCGTCGAGCGCCTGCCGCAGTGCGGTGACGTCCACCGCGCCACGCAACCGCACCACGAACGGCATGTTGTAGCTCGCGCCCGGCTCGAAACGGTTCAGAAACCAGATGCGCTGCTGCGCCGGGGAAAGCGGAACCAGCGGCGGCCGTGGCCGTGCCCGCAGCTGCGCGACCAAGGACGCGCCGCCGGATCCACCGGCCCGCTCGACGACCCCGGCGAGTTCGGCCACCGTGCAGGCGGCGAACACGTCGCGGACTCCGAGCGGGCAGTTCAGGTCGGCGGACAGCCGGGCGGCGACCTGCGTGGCCACCAGACTGTTTCCGCCGAGTGCGAAGAAGTCGTCGTCGCGACCGACCAGCTTGTTACCGAGCACTTCGGCGAACACCCGCGCGATCGCCCGCTCCACAGGGGTCGCGGGCGCGGTGTAACCGGTGGAAGCCCTGCTCGGAGCCGGTAGGGCGGCGCGATCCAGCTTCCCGGAAGCGTTCACCGGCAAGGTGTCCAGCAGCACGTAGGCGGCGGGCGCCATATATCCGGGCAGCGCTTCGGCCGCCGCCGCGCGCAGCCGTTCGGTCCGCACGGCTCCCGGCCGCGCCGCGACGACGTAGGCCACCAGTTGCGCGCCGACACCCGCGTCGTCGCGCGCCACGACCACCGCGCGATCGACCCCGTCCACCCTGGCGAGCACGGCCTCGATCTCGCCGGGCTCGACGCGCAGGCCGCGCAGCTTCACCTGGAAGTCCGTGCGTCCGAGGTATTCCAGCTCCCCCTGCGGGGTCCACCGCACCAGGTCACCGGTGCGATACATCCGGTCACCGGCCCGCGCGGGCCCGGCCGGGCCGCCGAACGGGTCGGCCACGAACCGCGCCGCGGTGAGCTCCGGCCGCGCCACGTAGCCCCGGGCGAGCTGTACCCCCGACAGATACAGCTCACCCGGCGCCCCGACCGGCACCGGCCGAAGCCGCGAGTCGAGCACATAGAGCCTGGTGTTGAACACCGGCGCACCGATCGGCACCGAGAGGGTATCGGTGTCGGTGACTTCGTGAAAGGTGACGTCGACCGCCGCTTCCGTCGGACCGTACAGATTGTGCAGGCGAACGCCGGTGAGTTCGCGCATCCGCTGGGCCAGCGCCGCGGGCAGGGCCTCCCCGGAGGCGAACACCGTGCGCAGCGGCGTGCGGAACGCGGCGGGCTGATCGGCGAGGAACGCCGCGAGCATGGAGGGTACGAAATGCGCTGTGGTGATGCCATATTCGTCGATGACGCGGCGCAGATAAGCGGGATCGCGGTGCCCGTCCGGCTGGGCGAGCACCAGCGTCGCGCCGATCTGCAACGGCCAGAAGAATTCCCACACCGAGACGTCGAACGTGGCCGGAGTCTTCTGCAGCACAACGTCTCGCGCCGATAGTCGGTAGGTCTGCTGCATCCACACCAACCGGTTGACGATCGCGCGGTGGGTGATGGCGACGCCCTTGGGCAGACCGGTCGATCCGGAGGTGAAGATCACATACGCCGGGTGCTCCGGCCGCAGGGCCGCGACTCGTTCCCGGTCCCATATCGGCCCCGTCCCGGCCGTCTCGTCGGCCTGGTCCACCCGCACCACCGGCAGGCCGGACAGCTCCGGCGGCAGGTCGTCCCCGGTGATCAGCGCGCACGCCGGACGGGCCGTCGCCAGGATGTGCGCCGTGCGCTCCGGCGGGTGGTCCGGGTCGAGCGGCAGGTAGGCGCCACCCGCGGCGAGCACCGCGTACATCGCGATCACCAGTTCCGGCGAGCGCGGCAGGTGCAGCGCAACCAGCGTTTCCGGCCCGACGCCCAGCGCGATCAGCCTGCGGGCGAGCCCGTTGGCGCGCGCGGCGAGCTCGCGGTAGGTGAGGTCGGGCGCACCGGCGGCCCGCAGCGCCACCGCGCTCGGCGTGCGGGCCGCCTGCGCCTCGAACATCGACACCAGCGTCGCCACGGGAGCGAAGCCGGGCCCGCGACCCGGCAGCCGCGCTTCCACGTCGAATCCCGTCTCGTTCCAGATCCGGGTGCTGACCTCGAGTTCCAGCTCGGTCGCGACCTCGACCGCGGCGAGCGCGGTGTCCGGCTCGGTGGCGACCAGGCGCTCCAGGTAGCGGAGGAACCTGGCGTGCTGCCGTGCGACGTCGTCGGCGGTGTACAGGTGCGGATTGGCCTCGAAGTCCACGTGCACGCGGTCCAGGTCGCCGTAGTAGACGTTGAGGCTCAGGTCCTCGACCGGGCCGGTGGACAGCACGTGGTACCGCCCGGCCGTGGCGCCGAGGGTCAGGTCGCTGCGGAACAGCATGATGTTGGCCAGCGGCCCGAAGAGCCCGCGCCGCGCCGGACCCGCGGCGCGCTCGGCATCCCGCTGGATGTCCTCGTGGCGGTAGCGCTGGTGGCGCAGCGCCCCGGCGACCTCGACGCGGGTGGCGCGCAGCAACGCGCCCCAGCTGCCGTCGACCGGCAACCGCAGCGGCACGATGTTCGACAGCATGCCCGCCGAGCGCCGCAGCCCCGCGGTGGTCCGCGCGGTCACCGGCAGGCTCAGCACCGCCTCGTCCCGGTCGGTGAGCCGTCCCAGATAGGCGGCGAACGCCGCGAGCAGCACCACCGCGAGCGTCGAATCCTGGCTCGCGGCAAGGGCGTTCATCCGCTCGACGAGCTCGGGCGCGAGCCCTCGCCCCGCGGTGAGGTTGGTCGCGCGGCGGTGCGCGCGGCGACCGGCGAGGCTGGTCGCTCCGTCCAGCCCGGCCACCCGCCCGGCCCAGTGCGCGCGATCGGCCTCGAACCGGGCGCTGCTGCGGTAGGCGAGTTCGGACTGGGTCAGGGAGGCGAGGGTGCCGGGCCGCACGGGTTCGGGTTCGATGCCGAGCACCCGCGCGGTGTACCGCTCGGCCACCCGCTTGGTGTTGGTGAGCGCGCCGTAACCGTCCAGCACGATGTGATGGGCCCGCAGATACCAGAAGTACCGCTGCTCGGCGACCCGCAGCACCGCGCCCGCGAACAGCCGGTCGGCGCGCAGGTCGACCGGCGCGCTCGCGTCCGCGCGCATCCAGGCGTGCGCCGCGGCCACCGGGTCGGTCTCCTCCCGCAGGTCGATCAGCGGGATGTCGACCGAGAGGCCGAAGTCGACGCACTGGTGCGGCACCCCGCCGGATTCCCCGATCCGCACCAGCACCGACTGGTACTCGCGGGCCGCTTCGACCGAGACCTCTTGCAGCAGAACGGCATCCAGCTCACCGCGCACGTCCACGTACTGCGCGACGTTGACCGGCACGTCCGGCTCGAGCAGCTGCGCGTACCAGACACCGAGCTGCGCGGGCGCCAAGGCGAACGGCTCGGCGGCCCCGGACGGCTTCGGCCCGACGGAACGCGGCGGCAACGCGCTGGCCCCACCCAACTCCGTATCGTGCACCAGAGCCTCCTACTCGGCGGAAAAGCGGCTGTCCGAACGCTTTCGAGCAGCACGAACAAGCCGCTGCGCCCGGCTGCCCAGCCCGGACGCATGGCGTCGGCCACCACGTGGATTCGATGAGAGCGCGAGCGGTGCTCGGGCACGCTCGCGCGGAAAGCCGCCAATCCTCCAACGTCATCGCCGTGGAGCGAGCGCCACGGCTATGTCAGCTACGTCACACGGTCCTGATCCGTGCAGTGCGAACATTAGGCGCTTCGTTAATAAAAAGGAACAATTTGCACTAAAAACTTCTGGACGGTCGTCCAGCGCGGCTACCAGGGCCGGAAGTCCAGGCAAAGCGCGATGCGCGATCGCGGACGACCGCGGCGACACCGATGGCTGTGCAGATTATGAGCCGAAACGTTGCATTCGCGTTGCATCGGCGCCGAGACGGCGGTCCAGCACCCGGATCTTGGCCTCGATCTGCGCGTACAGCGGCGAGTCGCGATCGACCGTGGCGCGGTAGGCGGCCCATGCCGCGGCGTCGTCGCGACCCTCAGGGCACGCGGTCCACCGGCGCAGCACCGCGGCGTCGCCCGAAGCCAGTACCGCGGTGCGCAATCTGACCCGCAATTCGTCGCGAATGTCGATGATGCCCGGCGCGGTCGAGCGCGGCAGCACCGGCCCGGCATGGAGACGTAATGCGGAATCGACATCACCGGAGTCGAGCGCGGCGCGCAACGCCTCCACATCGGTTGCGACCGGAACACGCAAACGGTAGGGGCGCGAATCGAACACGGCCGGTCCGACCACCGCACGCAACCGGGACACGGCCGCGCGGATGGTGCCGTTGTCCAGATCGGTGTCGTCGAGCAGCAGCGCGAGATGATCGGCGCCGAGCCCCTCCGGATGTTCGGCCAGCAGCAGCAGGATCTCGGCATGCCGCTGCGACAGGGGCACCCGGTCCTCCGCGACGCTCAGTTGCGGCTGCCCGAGACCGAGCACGTCGAGCGCGAGCCGGCCGGCCGGGTGCGGCTGCGCCGGGTCGCGCCTGCCGCCACCGTCCGCGCGACGCTCGCCGGAGCGCATCGCGGTGAGCAGCAGGTCCATCTCCGCGGCCGTCGCGGTGGCTTTGACCAAGGCGAGGATCTCCGGTTTCGCCACGCGGACACCGCCTGCGATCATCAGCACCCCCACCAGCCTGCCGTCCGGATCGTGCACCGGCGCCGCCGCTCCGGTGATCTGATGCATCCGGTGCAGGAAGTGCTCCGGGCCGTGGATCCACGCGGCGCGCCCGGTGCGCACCACCAGGCCGACCGCGTTCGTCCCGATGCGGCGTTCGCTCAGGTCGTCACCGGCGCGCAGGCCGATCTCCGCGGCGGCCGCGACCTGCTCGGCGCCGCCGTGCACGGACAGCACCCGGCCGAACTGATCGGCCACCACGACGATCAGACCCGTTCTGGCCGTGTCTTGTACGAGCAGTTTGTCGATCAGCGGCATGAGCGCGGCCATCGGATGCGCCTGGAAATAGCGCTGCAGGTCGGCGCCGCGCAGACCGCGGCCGTCGACCGCGTCCATCGGGTCGATTCCACCGCGCAGACTGCGCAGCCAGGACTCCAGCACGGCGGGACGCAGCAGACCGGCGAGGCGGGCAAGTTGATCGCCACCCGCGCCGAGATATCCGTGCGCCTTCGCGGCGTAGACTTCGAGCGCACCGAGTTGGGCGCCCGGCTCGACGCCCGGCCGTGGGGGTCGCCCACCTGCGATGTTGCTGACCATTTGCCTTTCTTTCCCGCCCCAAACTGTACCGGCGCATTCGAAGCGGCAACGACCGATGTTGGGCTTTGTCCGCCAGGTCACACCCGGTGCGCATCCCCGAACATTGTGACCGAACCGTCTTTCACTTCATGCCGACAGGTGTGCGGCCGCTTTTTCCGCGATCATCATGGTCGTAGCCTGCGGACCACGACCGAGTGGCACCGGGACCACGGACAGATCCACCACGGACAACCCGGTAACTCCGTGCACCCGGCACCGCTCGTCCACCACGGCCGCCGCATCGTTTTCCCGGCCCATTCGACAGGTGCCGGACAAATGTTGCGAGGTGGCGAGATTCGCGCGTAACCAGCCGTCCAGATCCGCCGGTCGCGGAATCGGATCGACCGGCCGCGCGTTCATTCGTCGCAGCAGCCCGCCGGCGGTCGCCACCGCGTCGCGTAATCGGGCGCGGTCCGCTTCGGCGCTCAAGTAGCGATAGTCGATCAGCGGGGCGGCGGCGGGGTCGGCCGACCGCAAGCGCAGCACCCCGGAGGATCGCGGACGCATCAGGGTGACGCCGAGCCGGTGCACCCCGGGCGTGAACGACACGGCGTACGGCCGGATTTCGACATCGTCGACTTCGAGCACCGTCTCCAGCGGGACGGTCGGCGGTTGGGCCACGTTCAGCAGGTAGGAGATGCCCACTTCCGGATGGTCGCTGAGCCAGGCGCCGACCGGAGCGGCGTGCACGACCGGGATGCCGAGGGAGCGCGACTGTTCCGGGTCGCCGATGCCGGAGCGCAGCAGCAGCGTGGCCGACTCGATCGCGCCCGCGCACAGCACGATGCGGTCGGCCCACTCGACGCCGCTCTCGCCGTCGCGGACGTACTCCACGCCGACCGCCCTGGTTCCGTCGAAGCGGACGCGCGTGACCAGCGTTCCCCCGGCGACGCTCAGGTTCGGGCGGGCCAGCGCGGGCAGCAGATAGCCGATCGAAGGACCGATCCGCCTCCCCTCATCGCAATTGCACGGCACCGCGCCTACTCCCTCACCGCTGCCGGGCGCATTGAGGTCGGGTATCTCGGCGAATCCGGCCGCGCGGCAGGCCTGCTCGAACGCCGCGCTCACCGGCGCTGGAGCCGAGCCGCGCACCACGGGGATCGGGCCGCGATCGCCGTGCCAGGGCTGCGCGCCGAAGTCGAGGTCGCGTTCGATCCGGCAATAGAACGGAAGCACGGCGTCGAACGACCAGGCGTCCGAGCCGCCGAGCGCCCGGCTCCATGCTTCGAAATCCGCCACCGTGGCGCGGACGAAGTACCCGCCGTTGACCGCCCCCGAGCCGCCGATCACCTTGCCGCGCACGATGGTTGCCGGCACCGGCGGGTCGTCGGCGAGGACCACCTCGTACCGCCACAGCCATTCCGCCTCCGGACCGATCGGCAGCGCCGCGGCGGCGAGCAGTTCGGCGGGCATCGCGTCGCGGCTGGTCCACAATCGCCCCGCCTCGAGCAGCCGCACCGTGTGCGCCGGATCGGCGCTCAACCGCTCCGCCAGGACACACCCGGCGGTACCGCCCCCGACGATGAGCGTGTCGGCCATTCGGACTCCCGTCTCAGTATCTCGTCGCGGTCCGCGTCGCCGGGAAGCGGCGCGGCGAGGGTGCGGGCAAGATCCAGGTCATCGCGGGCGATCGGGTCGATCAGTGGGATGGTGTGGTCGGTTTCAGCGCTTCCACGCTGCGCGCGCGGAACGCACCCAGCCACAGGCCGGTGCCGTAGGCGATGTCATCGAGGCGCTTGTAGACCGCGTAGCGCACCGGGTCCAGCCCGCCCGAGTCGCGGTGGGTGAACCAGTCGGCCAGGCCGTCGGCGACGGCCATGGTGATGGCGATGCGCCGCACGCGCCCGGAGAAGACCATCGCCAGCAGCGTGATCGGCCAGTAGTGCCTGCACATCGCCGAGGCCAGCCGCCACAGTCCGGCGAAGAAGCCCCGCGCCAGGTAGATCGCGGCGATCCGGGTCGGGTTGTCCAACCCGGCGAAGACGCGGCGCAACCGGGCCAGCGCGGTGATCAGCGTGACGATGCCGCCGACCAGGCCCCACTTGGTGAGCGTGGCGAACAGGAACGCGGCCAGCACCGTCCAGGACGGCACCGACAGCGGCGAGACCGTTCCCGCGTGCCGCTCGCCCAGCGGCGCCGCGCCGGTGCCGTAGAACAGCTTGCGGCCGAACCACGCGCGGAAGGACACCCGGTGGTCGTGGGCCACGTGCGCCGCGGGCTCGTAGCGCAGCCGCCAGCCCGCGCGCTCCAGCCGCCAGCACAGGTCGACGTCCTCGGCGACGTGCATCGACTCGTCGAAGCCGCCCTGCTCCAGCAGCGCCCTGCGCCGGGCCAGCAGCGCCGCGCTCGGCACGTAGGACACCAGCCCGCGCGAGTGCACCGCCGCCTCCCGCCTGCCCAGGTCCAGCGAGGAGCGGGTGTGCTCGTAACGCGCCAGCGCGTTGGACTCCGGGTCCAGCGCGACGATCCGCGGGGCGACCAGCGCCACCCCCGGGTCGCTGAAGTGGCCGAGCATCACTTCCAGCCACCCGCTGCGCGGCACCACGTCGGAATCGAGGAACGCGACGAAGTCGGTGGTCGCCGCCCGTAAGCCGGCATTGCGCGCGGCCGCGGGGCCCTGTTTGCGGTCGTGCCGCAGCACGGTCACCCGGCAGCGGGTGCCGCGGTTACGCGGTATCCGGACCGGCTGGTCGGACCCGTCGTCGACCACGATGACGTTGTGCCCGCGCAACGCCGACAGCAGCCGTGCCAGCCCTTCGGCGTTGTTGTGCAGCGGCACGATGACGGTGACGTCCTCCGGCGAAGGCAGCAGCCGGGGGCGGGGGTTGGCCACTCCGGAGTCGAGCAGCCGTCTGGCTACGACGGCGGACTTGGGACCGGTCACCTCGAGGTACCCGTCGCCGATCATCTCGGCGGCCTCCGGGGCAAGTCGCAGCAACCTGGCCGGCGAACCGCCGATCAGAACCCGCCCGCCGGAGTATGCGCGTACCCGAGGATCGATCCGCACCCCGAATCCGTCGGGCAGGCGATCATGGCGCATTCCTGGCATGCTAGGCGGACTTTCGCGAGCAGACATCAACAGTCCGGAAAAAACGGCGGAATTTCGGGCGAAACCGGCCCGCCACCGGAACGGCCGCGCGCCGCACCCGATGCCGAGGGTTCGCCCGCACCCACTTCCCAGCATCCGGCAACGTGACGGCTATCGCCCGGTCCACAACCGGACGATAGCCAATCCCCGTACTGGAGCATACTTTCAGCAAACTTCACGGCCTCAGGCCAGCGGGCTCTCGTCGCAGGCCCGGGCGGGACGGCGTTCCGGCGTGAATCCGGCCGGGCGCGTCGCACTGAGCGTCAACGGGACCGGCCCGCTCCTGCGCCCACCCGCGCGCGGCGTGACCCGGCGGGAATGGTCGACCGACGAACGCGGGATCATCCGCGCCGTGTCGGCCAACGCCGCCTCGCCGTAGCCCTGGACGCACTCCGGATCCGGCCCGTCGGCGGGCAGCCCGGTGAAGAACTTCGCCGCCATGCAACCGCCCCGGCAGGCGTCGTAATGACTGCACGACGCGCACGCGCCGCCGCCGCTGGGCTCGCGCAGTTCCCCGAACAGTTCCGAGGATCGCCACACGGCCTCGAAACCGCTGTCGCTCACCACGTTTCCGGCGCGGAACCGGTCGTGAATGGCGAACGGGCACGCATAGACGTCACCCACCGGGTCGACCAGGCAGACCACCCGGCCCGCGCCGCACATGTTCAGGCCGGGCAGCGCCTGACCGAACGCCGACAGGTGGAAGAACGAGTCGCCGGTGAGCACGCCATCGCCATTGCGCAGCAACCAGTCGTAGAGGACGCGCTGCTGGTCGGGCGTCGGGTGCAGCTCGTCCCACACGTCCGCGCCCCGGCCCGACGGCCGCAACCTGGTCAGACGCAAGGTGGCGCCGTACCTTTCGGCGATGGCGCGGAACTGGTCGAGCTGAGCGATGTTGTGCCTGGTCGCCACCACCGACAGCTTCGCGTCCCTGAACCCCGCCGCGGCGAGGTTCTCCAGCGCGCGAATGGCCATGGCGTAGGAGCCGGGGCCGCGCACGGCGTCGTTGACCTCGGCGTCGGCGCCGTCCAGCGACACCTGCACGTCGACGTAGTCGCTGGCCGCGAGCCGGGCCGCGATCTCGGGAGTGATCCTGACCCCGTTGGTGGAGAACTTCACGCCCACGTGATGCGCGGTCGCGTAGTCGACCAGTTCCCAGAAGTCCGGGCGCACCGTGGGCTCGCCGCCGCCGATGTTCACGTAGAACACCTGCATGCGCTCGAACTCATCGATCAGCGCCTTGCACTGCTCGGTACTCAGCTCGCGCGGGTCACGGCGCCCCGAGGACGACAGGCAGTGCACGCAGGACAGGTTGCAGGCGTAGGTGAGTTCCCAGGTCAGGCAGATCGGCGCGGCGAGACCGGACTCGAAGCGGTCCACCAGGCGGACCGCCGCGTCCGACGGCGGGACCACCCCCGCCGTCGACGGCGGCGCCGTGGCCGCGCTCGCGACGGAGGACGCCGTCGGTGCGCCGGCCGGCGCACCGATGATCATGTCGGATTCGGCGAGCTGTGTCAGCGCTTTGGCGTAAGCCGCCGCGCTCGCGTCCGCCACGCCCGCCGCGCGCAGGGCCGCGCGGGCCGACGCGTGCTCCGGCAGCGACCGGACGATCTCGACGATCCGCGGACTCTTCAGGAAGGAGAGCTTGCGCGTGCCGAAGTGGTAGAGCAGCGCGCCGAACGGCTCCGGACGCAGCGCCACTCTCGGATGCAGCTGCCAGCGGGTCTCGAGATCGAGCATCGTCGTCGACCGCCCGTCAGTAGACGCCGCACATGCCGTCGATGGACACCTCTTCGATGAGGCTCTCCTCGACCAGCGGGGCCTCTTCGGCCGACCGCGCGGCGGCCTCCATCCGTCCGGTGTTGTCGGTGTCTGCGTGTCCGGTGGACCCGTATTCCGGCATGGCTACCTCCGCGAGGACGATCCGTGTGCGAACTGCACGGCGCAGTCCGTGCTCACACAATAACGTCATGAACTGACAAAAGAACAGGTTTCAGTCATAGTTCCGGCGAGCGGGGAGGCACCGGCCGCCGCGCGCCGGGCGAGAGGCCGCCGCGTCCGGGAGCCGAGCGGAACAGGCGGCGACGAGGCCGGCGCACGGCGCTCTAGACTGCGGGTGGCAAGCAGCTGAACAGAACGTGACGGGCGGCACGCCCGCAGCGGTAGAGGTGGCATGGGAGTCGGACGAATGCAGGCGAACGGGGGCGGCGGCACACGGTCGTGCGCGCGACGGGCTCGGAGGCGGAAGCGCCTTGCGTAACCACGGAGGGCCCGCGAGCACCACGAACGGCACACTGTCGGAGTCCGAGATCGTCGAGGCCGCGCTGCGGGTGGTACGCGAGGACGGCGTGGAGAAACTATCGATGCGGCGACTGTCGCGCGAACTCGGCGTCTCCCCCATGGCGCCCTACTACTACGTCGCCGACAAGCGCGAGCTGCTCGACCTGGTCGCCAGCGCGGCACTCACCGGAGTGCGCACGCCACCAGCGGAATCCGGCTCCTGGCAGCACCGGTTGCGCGATCTGGTCGACCAGATCGACGAGAAGCTGCGCAAGTATCCCGGCCTCGGCGACATCCTGATCGAGCAGATGCTGGGCAAACAGCTGGACCTGATCGCCGCGATCATGGACATCCTCGACGAAGCGGGGTTCGGCGATCGCAACATCCTCGCCGCCTACGCCACCATCCACACCTACCTGTTCGGCCGCAGCCGGGTGAACCCCCGCGACCGCTCCGCACCGGCCGACGTCACGCTGCCACCGGTGGTCGAGCGGGCCACCCGGTACATCGGCGACCTGCGCGGACGCTACTCCTACGACTTCGGCATGGAGGTGCTGATCGCCGGTCTGGAGGCCCAGCTTGTCCGCCAGGCGGCCACCGACGTACGATGAAACTGAAACACGTTCTAGTTTTGGCGTCGCGGGATGCCCGTGCCAGGTTCGAGAGGACGACATGACCACTGTCGAGGTTCCCCACGGCTCGCGCTCGGTCGTGCTGCGGGTGTCCGCGGTCATCGCCGAGACGGCCGACACCCGCTCACTGGTCTTCGACGTTCCCGACGAGCTGGCCGAGAAGTTCCGCTACCAGCCGGGACAGTTCCTGACCCTGCGCATTCCCAGCGACCGGACCGGCTCGGTGGCGCGCTGCTACTCCCTGGCCAGCTCGCCCTACACCGACGACCGCCCGAAGGTGACCGTCAAGCGGACCGACGGCGGCTACGGGTCCAACTGGGTGTGCGACAACGTGAAAGAGGGCGACCGGATCGAGGTGCTGCCGCCCTCGGGCGTCTTCACCCCGGCCGACCTCGACGACGACCTGCTGTTGTTCGGCGCGGGCAGCGGCATCACGCCGGTCATGTCCATCCTCAAGTCGGCGCTGGCCCGCGGCACCGGCCGCATCGTGCTGGTCTACGCCAACCGCGACCACGAGTCCGTGATCTTCGCAGGCGAGCTGCGCGATCTGGCGGAAAAGCACCCGCAGCGGCTCACCGTGATCCACTGGCTCGAGTACCTGCAGGGCCTGCCGACGGCCGACGCGCTGGCCACCCTGGTCGCCCCGTACCGCGGCTACGACGCGTTCATGTGCGGGCCGAAGCCGTTCATGGACCGGGTGCACGACGCGCTCGCGCAACTGGGCGTGCCGCGCAGCCGCACGCACGCCGAGGTGTTCAACTCGCTGGCCGGCGACCCGTTCGCCGACCAGGCGCCGGTCGAGATCTCCGCGGAGGAGGCGGCCGACGCGGCGACCGTCGAGGTCGAACTCGACGGCGAAGTGCACGAATTGACCTGGCCCCGCAAGCAGACACTGGTGGACATCATGCTGGCCAAGGGACTGGACGTGCCCTATTCCTGCCAGGAAGGCGAATGCGGTTCGTGCGCGTGCACGGTACTCGAGGGCAAGGTCGAAATGGACAACGCCGAAATCCTCGACCCGGAGGATATCGAGAACGGCTATATCCTCGGCTGCCAGGCGCATCCGGTGACCGACCACCTGAAGATCCAGTTCTGAGCGCGCCGGTAGTTCGAACGCACTATCGCGTTCTGCCGCGATAGCGGGATTTGCCGATCCATTGCGGCGGCCTATCGCGCGCGGTATTCCGCGCGGAGTTCCTGCGGCAGATGCTCGGTCGCATAGCTCAACGCGGTGCGTCCCATGGCGGCGGCGTGCCGGTCGAGGAATCCGGTCAGCAGGTCGCGGTCGACGCGCTTGCCGACTTCGCGCAGCATCCAGCCCAGCGCCTTCTGGATCAGATCGTGCCGGTCGCCGAGCAGCAGTTCGCCCAGCGCGAAGGTGGTCGAGGCGTCACCGGCCTTGATGAAGGCGAAGGTGGACAGCAGTGCCACCCTCCGCTCCCACAGCGACTGTGATTCCGCCAGCTCGAACAGCAGATCACGCGGTTTGTCCAGCAGCCACGGGCCGACGATGTGCTCCGCCGACACGTCCACGAGATCCCAGTTGTTCACCCGGCCCCGGCGCACGGCCGCCAGATACAGCCGCACCATGGCGGCGCGCGCGGCGTCGTCGAAGGAGCGCGGCCTGGACGCCGCGGCGAATCGCGCGTTCAAGATGACCAGCGCGGCGAACCGATCCTCGTGCACGTCGCTGTCGAGCAGCCGATCGATCTCCTCGAGCGGAAGCGCAGCGAAACGCTTGGCGACCCGGCGGCTCGCCGGAACCCGGACCCCGAGGAACACCTCGCCCTCGCCGTACTCACCTGGCCCGGTCTTGAAGAATCGCCGCAGGTTCGCCGCGTCGGCCGGGTCGGCCAGTTCCCGCAGCGCCGCGCGCACGTCGGCCGCGGTCACCGAGTCGGTCATCGAGCCATGCTCCTGTTCCCTCCCTCCGCGCCGCGCCTTCGGCGAAGTCCGCACCGCACGCGGTGGCGCCGGTCGTCAGCACGGCGGACGCGGTGCCGGACAGTGGTTCACCCTTGCGCACCCAGCACGCGGCCGGACTCGAAAGCGGCCGCGCTGGCGGGCAGCGCACCGGGGCGTCCGCTGTTCAGCACTCGGATCTCGCCGTTGCCGGTGCTCGGGCGGCCCAGCGCATCGATGCGCCGGATGGTCTGCGCCGCAACGGCTTGGGCGCTGTCGAACAGCCGGACGCCGGTGGGCAGCGCGGCCACGATCGAGTCGGTCACCAGGGGATAGTGCGTGCAGCCGAGCACCACCCCTTCCACGCCGGGCGGAGTGCGCTGCGCCGCGCCCGCGATCGCCTCGTCGGCGGCGGCCAGATCGCCCCGGTCGATCGCATCGGCCAACCCGTGACACGCCACCCCCACCACGTCGGCGTCACCGCCGAATTTCGCGATCAGATCGGCTTGGTACCGGCTCGCAGTGGTGGCCGCGGTGGCCCACACCGCCACCGACCGGCACACGGCCGCCGCGGGCTTGATCGCGGGCACGGTGCCGATCACCGGCACGTCCGGTCCGACGTCCGCCCGCACATGCTCCAGCGCCGTCACGCTGGCGGTGTTGCACGGAAGGACGATCACCTCCGCGCCCGACCGGAGGGACGTCCGCGCGGCGTTCACCACCCGCTCGACCACCCATTCCTCCGGCTTCGGCCCCCATGGTGCGCCATCCGGGTCCAACTGCAGCAGCAGATCCACATCGGGCCGCAACTTGCGCAACCAAGCGGCAGTGGGCAGCAACCCCAGACCCGAGTCGATGAGCGCGACGATCACCGCACCACCGTATTACAGCCCTGCGACAGCCCCGCATGCCGAGCACGGCCCCGGCGACAGCCGCCTCGGCGCGGGGAAACCGGCCGAACCGCCGCACTCGTTCGATGAGGGAGTACGACAGCAGGGCCGCCGACTGACGCCGAACGGGGGCGGCAGGAGCGTCAGCCGCCGGTCAGGATCGCCGCTGCCGCGGGTGTGCGAACCAGGCCGCCTCTGGCGCGAGAAACCGGCCGAACCGCCGTACCCGCTCGGTAACGGAGTACGACAGCAGGGCCGCCGACTGACGCCGAACAGGAGGGCGTCAGCCGTCAGCCGGGATCGCGCCTGACGCAGGTGCGCCGAACCAGAACGACAGCGCCGCGCGCAGACCGCGCTCGGCGGTGTCGGCGGGCTCGTCGACGCTCGCGGCCCAGGCGATGTGGCCGTCCGGGCGGATCAGCAGGGCGTCGGCCGTGCGGTTCTCCACTTTCGCGGTGCGGATGTCCACGCGGTGCCGCCGGTCCCGGGCGGCATCGCGCAGGTCCGCGCGGTCGGCGAGATCGAGCAGGACGGGCCGTGCGGCATGCAGGAGTTCGGCGACACTGGTCGTGCCGTCGTCGGTGCGCAGGGTGAGGTCGGGCGCGAAGGCGCCGGTCAAGGGATGGTTGTCGGAGTTGGGCAGCGGGTAGCGGATATCGGCGCCCGCGATGAGGGCTCCCATCCGCCGCAGCGGCTGTTCGTCGGTGAGCAGTTCCTGGAAGACCTCCCGCAGCGCTTCGGCGGCCGGGTCGTGCCCACGCCGCAGCGCGACCTGCGCCTGGGTGTGCAGCATGGTGCGCGCTCCGGCGAAACGACGTTCCTCGTCATAGGTGTCCAGCAGGCCGCCGGGCGCCCAACCCTGGACCTCGGCGGCCAGCTTCCAGGCCAGGTTGACCGCGTCGAGCATTCCGGCGTTGAGTGCCACACCCGTGGCGGGGAACAGATGGGCCGCGTCACCGGCGAGCAGGATCCGGCCGGCGCGATAGCGGTCGGCCTGGCGGGCCTTGAAGGTGAAGCGCGACAGCCGGAGCGTGTCGGCCACCGGCAGATCCGCGCCGAGCACGCGACGGATGCTGTCCCGCAGCTCGGCCACGGTCATCGGCACGTCGTCGTCGTATTCGACGGCCTCGTCCTCGATCGTGTAGACCGACAGCACCTCCGACGCGGGCGATGCACCCATCCCGAACAGACCGCGGTCCGTCCGTGTGAAGCCCGCGCGGATGGCGCCGAATCCGGGAACCTCGAGGCCGCCGTCGTCGAGCCGCGTCACCAGATCCGGCACGGTGATCTGGGCCAGTCGGTTCACCTCCGGATAGACGGTGCCGGGAAACGGAATCCCGGCCAGGTCGCGAACCCGGCTGCGCGCGCCGTCGCAGCCGACCAGATAGCGGGCGGTGACCCGGTACGGCCCGTCCGGACCGCCGACCTCCGCGGTGACCGCGTCGGCGTCCTGCCGCAGGTCCAGCACCTGATGTCCGCGCCGGATGTCGACGCCGAGCTCGCGTGCGCGTTCGCCGAGCAGTCGCTCCAGCCGCTGTTGCGGCAGCGGCAAGGCGTGCAGCGGGGAGTCGGGAAGCTGGGTGAGGTCCACGTGCACACCGCCGAAGGGGAACCGCGGAGCGGGGATCGGATCGGTGCAGGCCGCCTCGAACCGATCCAGCAAGCCCCGGTAGCGCAACAGCTCCAGGATCTGCCCGCCGAGACCACCGGCCTTCGGGGTGTCGCGCGGCCGCGACTGCCGCTCCAGCACCAGCGGCCGCACTCCGGCCAGGCGCAGCTCGGCGGCCAGCATCAGGCCGGTCGGGCCTGCGCCCACAATGATCACGTCGGTATGCATGTCAACTCCCATTCCGGCCGAGCCGCGGCCAACGATCCTTCGGGCACCCAGGTCGTCACTCGGACTACCGCGCCCCGTACCTGCCGTGCCGGGGCCACCCGCTCTTGGCGTTGGTCACCGCTCGCGGATGCGCCGGGCGAGGCGCGAAGCGCTGCTGGTTGTTCTGGGCCGGGAAGGTGCTGCGTTGCTTTCGCATATGGGTGCCGCCTTTCGAAAAGCTGGTGAAGCAGATGCCGGACGATCCGGCGGGATCAGGCGCGGTCGAACCAGGTGACCTGCGCGCCGTTACTGAACTCTCGGCGCTGGGTGACCGTGAATTGCGTCGGCTGGAAATCGCCGGTGAACGCCCGGACGCCGGCACCAGCGATCACCGGGTAGCTCTTGATGATCAGCCCATCGACCTCGCCGAGGAGCTGACCGGCCAGCTTGCCGCCGCCGCAGAGCCAGATGTCCAGGCCCGCTTCCTTCTTCAGTTGCCGGACCAGTTCGACCGGATCGGTGTCGACGATCTCCACCTGCGGGTTGTCCACCGGTGCGAGGGTGCTGGAGAAGACGTACTGCTTCAGATGGTTGTACGGGCTGGTGGCGCCGATCGCGAGGCCCGGTTCGTAGGTCCCGCGGCCCATCACCAGGGTGTCGAAGACCTTGTTCGGCGTGTCGATGGGCAAGCCGACGGATTCGCGGAGGGGCGTCGGCACCGTCTCCGGATACCGCTCGTTGATCCACGCCATCATGTCGTCGCACACCGGATAGAAGTCGAATTCGCCCTGCGGCCCCGCGATGTAGCCGTCGAGGGAGACGCCAACGTAGTAGACAAGCTTTCGCAACTTAACCGCCTAGCGTGTAGTACTCTGAACGAAGTGATTTGAACCGTAGTACTACACATGGAGTGGTGTCAAGTGGTGCGCACGAATCCGGAACGCAGACAAGCTCTGCTGGATGCATCGATCGAGGTCCTGGCCCGCGAAGGGGCACGAGGACTGACCTTCCGCGCGGTTGATCAGGAGGCGGGCGTGCCCGCCGGAACCGCGTCCAATTACTTCCCCAACCGGGACGCGCTGCTCGTCCAGGTCGGCAACCGCTACTACGAGCGGCTGATCCCCAGCGACGAAACCATGGCGAGATCACGCGGACCGCAGACACGCGAGAGCATGATCGAACTCATGACCGAGGTCGTCGACCGGGTCTTCCACTTCCGGACCGGCTATCTCGCGATCCTCGAACTGCGGCTGGAGGCCACCCGGCGCCCCGAATTGCAGGCACTGCTCACCGAGCGGGTGCGCGCGGATCTGGACTTCAATATCGCCAACTATCAGGGGTCGCAACTGCCCGGCGACGAGGACGCCGTGGTACTGCTCTATCTCGCCCTGAACTGGCTCATCCTGGAAAGACTCACTCTGCCGGGAATTTTCGACGAGCAGCGGGCCGCCGAACTGGTGCGCACGATCGTGGAGCGCGCGATACCGGCTACCCCTTAGATCGCAGGCCATCGACCCCGGTCAACAGCTCGGCGCGGTTCGACGCTCGCCGCCTCCGCCCGTCCGGTGTCGCCACCGGCGCGGGCTCAGCTGGGTGCGAGCAACTCGGTGACCGGAGCCCCGGCCGCGATCTTGGCGCGGGCCTTCATCACCTGGGCCGTCATTCCCGCGCCGACGACGCCGGTGAGGTTGCCGCCCCGGGAGTAGTAGGCGAGGAATTTGCGGCCGTCGTCGGAGGCGATGCGCACCTCGTCGGACGGGCCTGGGGTGCCGAGCGCCTGGATCTTGACGTCGTACTGGTCGCTCCAGAAGTACGGGACGCGCGCCGCCGTCGGCGGTTGCGCGCCCAGTAGCGCGCACGCGACCAATTTGGCCTGTTCACCGGCGTTGGTCCAGTGTTCGACGCGCTTGCGCGATCCGGCCTCGTGCAACCAGGCCGCCACGTCGCCGACCGCCCACACGCCGGCGGCGGAGGTCCGGCCCACCTCGTCGGCGAGCACACCGCCACCGGCCGACGGGTCGGCCAAGTCGATCCCGGAATCGCTCAGCCATTCGGTCACCGGCCGCGAGCCGACTCCGATCACGACGAGGTCGGCGGCGATCTCGGTACCGTCGGACAGCCGCGCGCCGCGCACCCGCCCCGCGTCGTCGCCGAGCAGGGTGTCCACGCCGATGCCGCAGCGCAGATCCACCCCTTCCGCGCGGTGCATCCGCGCCACCAGTTCACCCACCGCTTCGCCGAGTACCGAGGCAAGCGGCGTCGCCTGCGGTTCGACCAGCACGACATCCACTCCCGCAGCCCGGAAACTCGCGGCGAGTTCACAACCGATGAAACCCGCGCCGACGACGAGCGCCGTCCTGGCGCCGCTCAGATCGGCGCGCAGGGCGACGGCGTCGGAATGACCGCGCAGCACGTGCACGCCGCGCAAGGCGGGCAGCCCGGGCAGGCGGCGCGGGCGCAGACCGGTGGCGATGATCAGCTGGTCGTAGTCGAGCGTCGTGCCGTCGGCGAGGCGAACGCGGCGCGTCCCGGTGTCGACCCCGACCGCTTCGGTGTTCAGGCGCAGATCGATCTGCTTCTCGGTGTAGAACTCGCTCGGGCGCAGGGTGGTGTCGTCGGTCTCGCCGCGCACGAACTGCTTCGACAGCGGCGGCCGGTCGTATGGCAACCGCGACTCGTCACCGACCAGCACGAGTTCACCGGCATAACCCGCACGGCGCAATTCCTCCGCGGTGCGCAGGCCGGCGAGGCCTGCTCCGACGATCACGATCGGCGCGGTCATGCGGCCATCCCTTCGCTGGAACCCGGCCGCCGATTCCGCGGAATCGGCGGGGCGACGAAGCTCACCCTAACTGGTGCTTGGTTCATTCCCCTGTGAGGACCATCACGTCGAACGACCGGCCAACTGTCGCGCAACCGTGTCCGTTTCGATGTTGATCGGGCGGTCAATCAGGACTAGACCGAGGTCAGGACATACGCACAGCCTGAGGAGGTACACATGTTCACCGAGAGCCGCGCGCAGGATCTCTTGGCCGTCGCGCTCGGAGCCTTCGCCGCACTGTCCCCGCTGTGGGTGGACCACAACGACAACGCCATGTGGTCGCTGATCGTGCTCGGCGTGCTCATCGCCTTGACCGGTCTGGCCCAGATGTCCCGCCCCGAGATGGCGGCGGCGGACTACGTGATGGGCCTGTGCGGCGTACTGCTGTTCCTCTCGCCGTGGGTCATGGACTTCACCGAGTACCGCAGCGCATCCTGGACCGCATGGGTGGTCGGAGTCGTGACGGCGGTGGTCGCGGTGGCGGCGCTGCCGACGGTGTCGGGGCGGCTGCACGACATGGCGCCCCATCACTGATGCAGCGGCCGGGCGCCCGGCGCGCCGAGCGGCGCCGCAGCGCGAAAGCCGACGGCGACGCCCGGCAGCTGATCCTCGACGCCGCGGAGGAACTCTTCGCGGCACAGGGATACGACGCCACCGCGACGGCGGCCATCGCCGCCGCGGCGGGCGTCCCCAAAGGACTCGTCTTCTATTACTTTCCGACCAAGGACTCGATCCTGTCGGCCTTGATGTCCGAGCGGGTGCCCGCGCAGCCGATCGATGACATCGGCACCGTGGTGGCCCCGGGCGATCCGGCGACGAGCCTGGTCAATCTCGACGCCGCGCTGAACCTGCGCGATCACCGCTCGTCGGTGCTGCGGGTGATCCTGTGGCGGGAGGCCGACACCCATCCCGACGTGCGGCGGCAACTGCGGCGCCTGCGCGACCAGATGCTGGAGGTGACCGCCAAGGTGCTGCAGGCCAGCGCCCCCGGCCCGGTCCGGCCGGGAACCCTGCGCGCGTGCGCCGCGGCCTGGGTCTCGGCGATGTTCGCGATCGCCAGCACCGATCGGCTGCACGCGCTCGACGGCGTGCCGCTGCCCACCGCCGACGAAGTGCTGAACGTGGCTCGCGTGGTCGCGGCGGGCATGACCCAGCTGGGCTGACCCTCCGGAGTTGTCCACAGCACGAGTGTTGTGCACATCCGCCGCCGCGCCGGGCGGCGCGGGGTCGCCGGTCGATCACGATTGCCGGTATGGAAGCACCGCAACTGATCTCGCGTCAGCAGGCGCTGGCATCCGGTCTGTCCGACAAGACGCTGCACCGGCTGTGCAGCACCGGGAAATGGCAGCGGCTGCGCGCCGGGCACTACCTGAACTCGCCGGGCTCCGGTCTCGGCGCCACCGGCAGGCATCTGCTGATGACACTGGCCACCGCGGAGTCCACGTCGGACTCCGCCGTCACCAGCCACTGTTCGGCGGCGGTGCTGCACGGGATGACGACTTGGGGCATTCCGCTCGACCGGGTCCATCTGACCAGGAGCCGGATCAACGGCGGCAGGCTGAGCCGCCGGGTGGTGGTCCATTCGGCGCGGATGGAACCCGACGAGATCACCCTGGTCGACGACATCCGCGTGACCACCCCGGCGCGGACGGTCCTGGACATCGCCCGCTCGGAGGGGCTCGACCAATCGGTCGTCCTAGGGGATTCCGCACTGCGCCAGGGCCTGACCACCACGGCGGAACTGCGCGAACACCTGCGCAGGGCCCGGCGCAGGCCCGGATGCCGCCGCGCCGCCCTCGCCCTGGACTTCCTGGACGGCCGCAGCGGGAGCGTCGGGGCGTCGTTGAGCCGGATCCTGCTGCACCGGGAGGGTCTTCCTGCTCCCGAGGTGCGAGCTCGCGTCTTCTCCGATGAGGAGGTCTGCGTCGGCCGCGTCGATTTCCTGTTTGCCGATCTCGGCGTGATCGGCGAGTTCGACGGAAGCGATCACCGCACGGCCGCACCGCGCGGCCCGCTGCCCGCCGCTCGTGCGGTCACCGCGGAGCGGGTCCGTACGGATCGGCTGCGCGCCCTCGGCTGGGCGGTCGTGCGCTGGAGCTGGAGCGATCTGTCCGCCCCCGCCCAGTTGACCGATCGTCTCCACGCGGCGATCCGCACGGCGGCCGGCACTCGTCGTCGCGGCTACTGGACTCCCACACCGAAACCATGACCCGGCCGGACGCGATCCACCTCCCGCGCGCCGGCGCCTGCTCGGGTCTCGGTGGCCGCAGGCGCACCGATGGCGCGTCAGGCGGGGCGGTCGAGGAACTCGGTGACGTCGATGGCGAAGCGCGGGTGCCGGAGCGCGCTCACGTGGCCTGCGCCCGGGTAGATGACGAGGTGGGAATCGGGGATGCCGTCGGCGGTGCGGCGGAAGGTGTCGAGGCTGTAGGCGGCGTCTCGTCCGCCGCCGATGACGAGAGTGGGCGCGTGGATCTCGCCGAGACGGTCGGTGAGATCGAACCCGTCCTCGGCGCGGAGAAACGCGTACGTGTCGGCGGGGTCGCGCGGGCGGCCCAACGGGTCGAGCAACCACATGAGCGCCGCCGCGAAACGAGCGGCGACGGGCGAGGAGACGCTGCTCGACGCGAGATGGTGCGCGGCCCGGCGGCCGTGCCGGACCGCTTCGGCGTAGCGCATCTGCCCTTCTTTGGCGACCGGATCCAAGCGGCAGCCCGACGACGCGACGACCAGGCGGCGAACGACATCGGGATGGTCGGCGGCGAGTTGCAGCGCCACCGAGCCGCCCGAGGAGATGCCGAGCACGTCCACCGGCTCGCCGAACTCGCGGCGCAGTGCGTCCGCGTGCTCGGCCGCGATCCGCGCCATCGTGGTGCCCTCGGCCATGCCGGGCGCGCGGCTGACCGCGTAGACGCGGAAGTTCCGCGCCAACGGCCGCAGCACTTTCACTTCGGAGGCGAGCATCCGACCACGCGGATTCGCGTGGTCGGGACTGAACCACCGCAGGAAGACCAGCGGCGGGCCCGCGCCGAGGGCGAAGTAGGGCATGCCGTGCTCGAGCACGCCCTCGGCGATCTCGGGCCGCCCGGCCCGCCCGCTCTTGCCCACAACGCCCCTCCGCTCAGCCGTCCATCCGCCCTCCCGACGCTAGCGGAGCGTGCCGCCGGCGGCGATGACCTCTGTCGTCATGCCGTGGAAGCGCTCGACGGCCCGCGCGTAGCGCGCGGAGCATACTGGCCCGGTGAGCCAGCAGACCTCTTCGCGCGCAGCCGGACCACGGCCGTTCCCGCTCGATCCCACGCCCATCCACGTGTCCGACGACGTGCTCGAGGACCTGCGCAGACGCCTGGAGTTGACGCGTTGGCCGGTCGACGCGGGCAACGAGGACTGGTCCTACGGTGTGTCGCGCGGCTATCTGCAGGAGCTGGTCGAGTACTGGCGCACCGGTTACGACTGGCGCGCGGCCGAAGCCGCGCTCAACGCCTACGAGCACTACTTCGTCGACATCGATGGTGTGCCGGTGCATTTCCTGCGGAAGCCGGGTGCAGGCCCCGACCCGACGCCGCTGATCCTCACCCACGGCTGGCCTTGGACCTTCTGGCACTGGGCCAAGGTGATCGATCCGCTGGCCGACCCGGCGGCGTTCGGCGGCGACCCGGCCGACGCCTTCGACGTCATCGTCCCGTCTTTCCCCGGATTCGGTTTCTCCGCGCCACTGCCGAACAACCCGGACATGAACTACTGGAAGGTCGCCGACCTCTGGCACGTCCTGATGACCGAGACGCTCGGCCATGCGAAGTACGCCGCGGCGGGCTGCGACGTGGGCGCGCTGGTCACCGGGCAGCTCGGGCACAAGTACGCCGAGGAGCTGTACGGCATCCACATCGGCTCCGGTCAGAAGCTCACCCTTTTCAACGGCGACCGCGCGTGGGACATCACCGGCGGCATGCCCATCCCGGAGGGCCTGCCCGCCGCCGTGCGCGACCGGATCCTGGAACTGGAACGGCGTTTCGCCGTGCATTTGACCGCGCACATGCTCGAACCGAGCACCCTCGCCTACGGGTTGTCCGACTCACCGGCCGGGGTGCTGGCCTGGCTGCTGCAGCGCTGGGTGAAATGGAGCGACAACGGCGGCGACATCGAGTCGGTCTTCGGCAAGGACGACCTGCTCACTCACGCGATGATCTTCTGGGTCACCAATTCCATCGGCACGTCCATCCGCACCTACGCCAACAACAATCGCTATCCCTGGACGCCGTCGCACGACCGGCAGCCGCCCGTCGAGGCGCCGACCGGCATCACGTTCGTCGCCTACGAGAACCCGCCCGGCGTCGACACCGACCGCCGTGTACAGGCGTTCGTCGACAGCGACCGCGGCGCTTGGTACAACCACGTCAACCTCACCGTCCACGAACGCGGCGGTCACTTCATCCCGTGGGAGATCCCCGCCGCGTGGGTCGACGATCTGCGCCGCACCTTCCGCGGACGCACCCCGGCGACCGCCGGGTGAAAGTCCCGGCCCGTATGTGAACTCCCCCAATGGAAGCCGCCGCGCCGGATTCGGCCCGTAAGGTACCGATCATGGTGCCCACCGAGAGGTCCGAATTGGTGCGAGCGGCCGTCGAGTCCTATCTGCTCGACGGAGCGCGCCGGTACAACCGCACCGAGGTCGCCGAGCGGTCGGGGGCGACGACGGCGCTGACCCGGCGGTTGTGGATGGCGCTCGGTTTCCCGTCGAGCATCGGCGACGACGCGGTGGACTACGCCGACGCCGATGTGACGGCGGTGCGCAACTTCGAACAGCTGAACGTGCTGTCCTCGGCCGACGCCAAACAGCAGGCGGCGACCGCGCGCACGCTCGGCCAAGGAATGGCGCGCCTGGCGGAGTGGCAGGTCGATCTGGTGCTCGCGGAGATCGAAGAGCGCATCGCCCGCGCCGAGCCGGGGGCCGACCCCGCGGAGACCGCGCGCGTCGCCGCCGAGGGCGCCATCGCCACGCTGGAGCAGCTGAACACCTATGCGTGGCGGCGGCATCTGGCCGCGTCGCTGTCGCGGTCGCTCGACCCGGGGACGAGCGCGGGCGAGTCGGTGCGCGAACTGGCCGTCGGTTTCGCCGACATGGTCGGTTACACCAGGCTGACCAGGCATCTGCATCCCGACGAACTGTCCATGCTGCTGGAGGCGTTCGAGTCCACCACGACGGCCGCCATCACCGAGAACGGCGGATGGGTGATCAAGAACGTCGGTGACGAGGTCATGTTCGCGACGGAGAGCGCCGCCGAGGCCGCCCGGATCGCGCTGGCCATCCAGGAGTCCACCATGATGGTCGGAGGCACCCCGGAGCTGCGCGTCGCTCTCGCTTACGGCCCGGTGCTGCAACGATTCGGGGATCTGTACGGCTCGGTGGTGAACATCGCCTCCCGGCTCACCGGCGTCGCCCGGCCGGGCACCGTCCTGATCGATGATCACGCCGCCGCCGAACTCGACAGCGACCCGGCGTTCTCGATCAAGCACCTTCGCAGCGTCCGGGTGCGCGGCTTCAATCGCCTGCGTCCGCACCTGCTGCGCCGCAACGGCCGCAACGGCAGGTAGCCCGACCGCCTGCCACCGGCCGCCGCCGTCGGCCCTAGGCTCGTCCGGTGGACAAGGACTGGTCACAGCTACGCGCGCGTTGCCTCGTCGAGGAGGACGCGGCGATTCTGGCCCTGCACAAACCCGCCGGTATCTCGGTCATGGGCGAGCGCCACGACACCGATCTCGTCGAGCTGGCGGCGGCCACCGGAGAAACGCTCTATCCGGTGCACCGGATCGATAAGGTGACCTCCGGCTTGATCCTCTTCGCGAAGGAGCTGCGCGCGCACGGCGAACTGACCAGGCAGTTCAACAAGCAGACCGCCGACAAGGCGTATCTTGCCGTCGTCGCGGCCACCGGACTGCCCGACACCGGCGTGTTCGATCTGCCGCTCAGCGTGGGACGGAAGAACCGGGTGCGCATCGCGGCGCCGCGCGAAAGCATTCGCCAGGAGGCGAGCCGCTGGTTCGTCGACGACGCCGACCTGCTGCCCGCGAAGAACTACCCCTCGCTCACCCGGTTCGCGACGGTGCTGCGGGGCCCTTCGCACACCGTTCTCGCGCTGCGCCCGGTGACCGGCCGTCGCCACCAGATTCGCGTCCACTTGGCCTGGACCGGCCATCCGATAGTCGGCGATCCCCTGTTCGACCGCTCCGGCGCGCACCCGCGAACCTACTTGCACTCCTGGCGTCTCGGCCTCACCGCTTCTTGGCGCACCCCGCCGGAACTGGCTTTGGCCGCCGAACCCGACGCGGCCTTCTGGGAGCCGCTGCACGAGTCCGCCGACCCAGCGGCCCTCGACCGCGCGGCCGGCCTGTTGCGGACGCTCGACTAGCGGCACCGCGTTACCCGATCGGCTTGGCGGCGACCATCGCGAAGAACCGCCGAGACTTCGGCCGCACTCGAAGGGCCATGCCGGACGCACAGCAAGCGTCTGAGCAGCGCGATCGCCTAAAGCGGCAGTTGCCTCGAGGCCGCCGCCCAACTGGACGCCGCGCGAACCGGTCCGGGCCGAGCATCGTCCCCGGTACGAACTGGCTATCCACGGCTCTTGTCGCGCCGTGCGGCGTTCGCACCTGCGGAGCCGAGAACGTCGGGTAAAGGAATCCCCGCTACGTCGCGCTCACTGACCCGAGGGACGCGGCTCCAGGTTCGTCCCCAGTCATCCCAGGCGCCCATGTGCACGGAACAGCAACGGTCCGAGCGGATCAGTTCGGCCAGTTCGGCGAACGGCCGAGCAGCAGAAGAATGCGGTCGAGGGTCGGCGCCTGCTCCGGAAGCGACAGTGCCGGGGCGAAGGCCGCGCCGGGTGCGGATCGTTCCGGACCGTCGGGGACGGCGAGGGCGATGGTCAGCGCGGCTTCGGCCACGTCGGGATCCGGGGTGACGGTCGCGCCGATCGATCGCGCGACGTCCCAGGCGTGCACGACGCTGTCGACGAGGTGGAAGCCGAGCACGCGCACGGCCGGGATGCCCTGGCCGGGCAGGACCTCCGGCAGCACGAGCGAGCGCTCGAACACCTCGTCGGCGGCGAAGGCGGAGAGCACGTCGTCGGCCGATACGCGATAGTCGGCGACCGGATCGGCGGACGCGCGCACGGTCCAGTCCTCGAGATCCTCGCTCCCGCGCGCGGCGGCGGCGAAGCCGTGGTTCTGCGCGATCATGTGTTCCAGCAGGTCACGAAGACGCCAACCCGCGCAGGGTGTTTCGGCGGCCAGCTGGTCGGGACGGACTCCGGCGACCGCGTCCACGCTCAACCACACCGAACGGGCGTGCTGGTCGCGCAATTCTTTCAAGTCATCAGTAAGCATAAGCGTATCGTATGCGCAAGCTTACGATTTTGCCAAGCAGTATCGTCGACCCATGCCGAACGCCCGTCCCGATCTCGCCGCGATGATCGTGCCGCTCGGGCGGGCGCTCATGGCCCTCGAACTGCCCATCCTGGAGCGGCACGACCTGTCCATGTGGGGGTACTCCGTACTCCTCGGCCTCGGCGCGGAACCCGTCTACACCCAGGCGGCGCTGGCCAAAGCGATCGGCGCCGACAAGACCCGCATCATCGGCGTGCTCGACGAGCTACAGCGCCGCGGCCTGATCACGCGCGAAGCCGACCCCGCGGACCGGCGGGTCAACCTGCTGTCGCTCACTCCGGCGGGACGCACCCTGCGCGACCGAGTCCAGCGCGAGATCCAGGCCGGCGAGAACCGGCTGCTCGAGCGGCTTCCCGCGCCGGACCGCGACGCGTTCCTGCGCGCTCTGCGCAGCCTGTCCGACGCGGTGTCCGGACAGCAGAGATAGCAAGAACACAATGTGACTCCGCCCACAACCCGACGGGCAACCGCCGCACGGTGGCGAGCGTCATGACGACGCGTAATACGCAGGTCAATTAGCCTGATGACGTGCCGCGGACGCGACGCGCGCGCCCATCTGACGCAATGCAGCGAACCCCTAGCGAAAGCGAATGCCGATGATCCTGGTTGCTCAGGTCAGCGACACCCACTTCGATCTCGGCACCCGCAACGCCCAGCGTGTGCGGCGGGTGATGGCCTTCATCGCCGGGCTGCGCCGCAGGCCGGACGCCATCGTGGTGACCGGCGACATCACCGACTCCGGCAAACCCGAGCAGTTCGCGGAGGCCAAGGCCGCTTTCGACAGCGAGATCCCGATCTACGCGATTCCCGGCAACCACGACGACCGCGCCGGCTTCCGTACCGCCCTGCTCGGCGAGTCCGCCTCCGACGCCCCGATCAACCACGCGCATCGCGTCGGCGATCTCACGGTAGCCCTGCTGGATTCGAGCGTCCCGGGTCAGCCGGGCGGGCAGCTCGCGGACGAGACCTACGACTGGCTCGGTGGCGTGCTGGACGCGGCGCCCGCGGGCAAGCCGATCCTGCTCGCCCTGCACCACCCGCCCGCGCACCTGTTCAGCCCGATCGTCGACGTGATCTCGCTGGCCGATCCGCAACGGCTCGCCGATCTGGTGGCCGGTGACGACCGGATCGTCGGCGTGGTCACCGGCCACGCGCACTCCGCCGCGGCGACGACCTTCGGGGGACGCCCGCTGCTGGTAGCCCCGAGCACCGCGTCGGTGCTCAGCGGCGAGTGGGAACTCGACCTGCCCGACCACGTCATGGACTACGCGCCCGACCCGGCGGTGGCGCTGCACGTCATCGGTGACGATCACCGGCTCACCAGCCATTTCCGGACGGTTCCGATGGGCGGCCGAATCGGCGTGCAACCGGCCTGACGGCGTTTACCCGGCCCGAGCGGGGGCAATCGGGAGGCACACGACGCCTACCCGGGAGGATTCGCCATGGTCGATCTACCAGCCGCAGTGGTGAAGAACGCGTTCGCGGCCGGAGCCAGGATCCGGCATGCGCGGGTATTCCACCCGTCGGGCCTGCACCTGGCCGGTCGTCTGCACGCCGAGCCCGAATTCGAGCCGCTTTTCGGCAGCGGCGA
Organism: Nocardia sp. NPDC003726; assembly: GCF_053586955.1. NCBI lineage: Bacteria > Bacillati > Actinomycetota > Actinomycetes > Mycobacteriales > Nocardiaceae > Nocardia > Nocardia sp. NPDC003726. The sequence goes on from NZ_JBSFNF010000004.1 coordinate 307,419, forward strand.
CCGCGCGGTCATCGCGCGGGTGTCCAAAGGCATCGGCCTGCCCAACGGCCTGCCCGATGTGCTGGGCTTGGCGTTCCGGGTGCTCGATCGCGACGAGCAGCCTTGGGATTTCGCGCTCGCCACCACCGGACGGGGACCGCTGGGGCGGTTCGTGATCACCCCTGCGCGCGGCTGGGCCAGCGCACGGTACGGCTGCCTGATGCCCTATCGGATCAGCAACTCCTCGCCCACCTGGTTCTTCGCCGAGCCGGACAGCGTGCAGCCCACGTCCGCGTCGCTCGAGGCGATGCAGGCGCACTTGGACGAGGACCTGGTCAGCTTCACACTCACCGCGGGCCGCCTCGGCGGGCCCACCTGGCGGGTCGCCGAACTCACGCTGCGTCCCGCCGAATCCGCCGAGTACCGCACGGATTACTTCGATCCGATGCTCAATCACCCCGCCGAGGTGGAGCTGTTTCCCGCGGCCATCGGCAAGATCCGCGAGCTGGCCTACACCGGCAGCAGGAGCGGTCGCGGCGAAGAGAGTTAACGCCGGACGGCGCGTTCGCGGCGATAGGCCGCCGGGGTATTACCGGTCCAGCGCTTGAAGGCGAATATGAACGTCGAGGCCTCGGCGTAGCCGAGCCGGATGGCGACGTCGCTCACCGACAGCGGTGTGGCGGTGAGCATCTCCTCCGCCAGCGCACGCCGTACTTCGTCCAGCAAGGCGCGGTAGCTGGTGCCGGCCGCGTCGAGGTGCCGCCGCAGCGTGCGGGTGCTCATGTTGAGATCGTTCGCCACGGCGTCGATGCCGGGCGGGGCGGCGAATCCATCCGCTCCCCCGCGCGGCACGAGGCGTTCGCGCACCTCGGCGGCGATGCCGGTACGCGCCCTTCGGCGGTGCACCAGTTCCCGGCACTGCGCCAGGCACATCGCCCAGGTCTGCTCGTTGGCCTGCGGCAACGGCTGTTCCAGCAGCATCGGCTCGATCGCGAACAGGTTGTGCGGCATGTCGAAACGCGGCGGCACGAGGGTCACCTCGGCGATCCGCTCCGCGTAGCCGGGGTCGGGGAACCGGAATTCCGCCCTGGTCAGCGGCAAGCGGGTGCCGAGCAGATCGCTCATCACCTGGTGCATCGCGGTGACGTCGCGTTCGACGAGGAATTGGCGCACGTCGATCGGCACCGACTCGTCGTGCACCACCGCGACGAATTCGCGCTCGCCCCACTCGGCCACCGGGATGCAGAAGGTGAAGCTGAGGTCCAGGTAGCGCAGCGCGAAGCTGATCGCCTCCCCGAGCGTCGGGCTGCTGACGCAGGCGAAGCCGAAGATGCCGAAGGTGGTGATCCGGTAGCGGCGGCCGACCTCCACGCCGAGCGCGGGCCGATCGGCGAGTTCGCGGACGAGGTTGCGAATGACCGCCAGTTCGGTGTGCGCATCGATCTGCACGTCCGGGTCGCGCAATTGCTGCTCGCCGAGCGCGGTGCCGTGCAGCATGCGTCCCGTGGGCACGCCGTGTTCGGCCGCGTAGCCGACCATCAACGCCACGCTGGCCACACCGCGTGGAAAGTTCCAATCGCGGATATCCGGATCCTGCACCCGCTCCACGCGGACATTATGGCCGAATTTCTCTATGCGACGACACGGCGGCTTTTACAGTGGAGTGAGCTACGGTCGCAGTGAGGAGTCTCACATGTCAGCGCGCAATCGGCCATCGATTCTCGTCATCGGCGCCGGCTTCGGCGGCATCGGCATGGCGATCGAGCTGCGTCGCAACGGCTTCGAGGACATCACCATCCTGGAGCGGGCGGCCGACATCGGCGGGGTCTGGCGGGAGAACACCTACCCCGGCGCGGCCTGCGACGTCCCCTCTCCGCTGTACTCGTTCTCGTTCGAACCCAAGCCGGACTGGCCGCAGCGGTACTCGGGGCGCACCGCCATCCATTCCTATCTGCGCGGCGTCGCCGAACGCCACGGCGTGCTGTCGGCGATCCGCTTCGGCACCAGCGTCAGCGACGCCGAATTCGACGACGCCACCGGCCGGTGGACCGTCCGGGCCGCCGACGGGAGGACCTGGGTCGTCGACGTGCTGATCTCGGCGGTGGGCCAGTTGTCGCGTCCGTCCCTGCCCGCCATCCCCGGCATCGACACCTTCACCGGCCCGTACTTCCATTCGGCCGAGTGGGACCACGACGTCGACCTGCGCGGCAAACGCGTCGCCTGCGTCGGCACCGGGGCCAGCGCCGTGCAGTACATCCCGGAGATCCAGCCCGAGGTCGCCCGGCTCACGCTGTTCCAGCGCACACCGGCCTGGGTGATCCCGAAGTTCGACACCGACTACTCGCCGATCCAGCACAACCTGTTCGCGCGGGTGCCGGGCGCGCTGCTGATCGAACGGTTCGGGTGGTGGTCGATCGCGGAGATCGTCTCGCTGGGGTTGGTGGAGGTTCCCGCCATCGCCCGCTGGGTGGCCCGCATCGCCTCCCGGCACCTCGCCGAACAGGTCGAAGACCCGCAGCTGCGGGCCGAACTCACCCCGGACTATCCGATCGGGTGCAAACGCGCGCTGTTCTCCAACGACTACTACCCCGCGCTCACCCAGCCCAACGTGCGGGTGGAGACCACCGCGATCACCGAGATCACCCCGGCCGGCGTACGCACCGCCGACGGGACGACGCACGAAGTCGACGTGATCATCTACGGCACCGGTTTCAAAGGCACGGAGTTCCTCTGGCCGATGGAGATCTGGGGCCGCAGCGGACGCAGGCTGGCCGACGCATGGGCCGACGGCGCACACGCGTATTACGGGATCACGGTGCCGGACTTCCCGAATTTCTTCCTGGTCTACGGGCCGAACACCAATCTCGGCGTCGGCTCGATCATCTACATGATCGAGTCGCAGACCCGCTACATCCGCCAGGCCGTGCGGTGGCTCGCCGACCACCCCGGCCATTGCGTCGACGTCCGCGCCGACCTGGAAGAGGACTACAACACCGCCCTCCAGCGGCGTCTCGACCGCACCCCGTGGAACTTCTGCTCGAGCTGGTACCGCAACTCCGCCGGCCGCATCACCAACAACTGGCCGGGCTCGCAGACGAGCTACCGCCGCCGCACCCGTCGCTTCGACCCACGGCACTACACCCTCACGCCCGTCTCGTGACGAACGCGCCCCGCCCGGATTCACCTCGGCCCGCCACCGCCCGCCGGGCTGGCAGACTTGTGCTGTGAATGAACTGGCCCGTCCGGGCGGATCGGATGTGCGCGGTCCGCTGCGTCCGATCGAGTTGGCCACCGGCGCCGTGCTCGGCGGAGCCGCCGTCGGGCTGGTGACCATCGGATCGGTCATCCCGTTCGCCGCCGCGCTGCAACTGGTCGGCGCGGTCCCGATCGGGCTGATCGCGCACCGCTTCCGGCTGCGCGCCCTGGTCACCGCGACGATCGCGGCGACGCTGGTCACCTTCGTCGCCGCCGGCGTCGCGTCCGCGACGGCGCTGGTCGCGTCGGCCACCGTGGGCGGGATCATCGGCGTCGTCAAGCGGCGCGGCGGCGGGATCGTCACCGCGTTCGGCCTCTCGGTGCTCGCCGGACTGGCCTGGGCGGGGTTCGCCGTCGGATCGCTCGCGCTGATGTCCACCACCCGCGAGCTGCTGTTCGACAACATCCGCAACGCCTCGCGCGGCGTGCAGGATCTCGCGGCGCGCCTGGAGCAGTTGGCGCCGCTTGGCCGGCTCGCCGCGGACCTGACCGATTCGGTGCTGCACTGGTGGTGGGCGTGGATCGGCGGCAGCGTCGCGCTGGGCATGGTGGCCACCGGCGTCTTCTCCTGGTACGTCCTCGGTTCGGTGCTGGATCGGCTGGCTTGGCTGCCCGGCCGGGACCGGCTGGACGCACCGCTCGACGACCGGCCCGTCGCCCCGCTTCCGGTCACGCTTGACGACGCGGGCTTCCGCTATCCGGGAGCGGCGCGCGATGCGCTGCGCGGCATCGACCTGACCGTCGATGTCGGCGAGTTCGTCGCCGTGGTCGGGCACAACGGTTCGGGCAAGTCGACCCTGACCCGCTTGCTGGCAGGGCTGCCGCCCACCTCGGGATCGGTGCGGCGGCCCGGGTCGGCCGGGCTCGGCAAGCTCGGCGGGACGGCCCTGGTCCTGCAGCGGCCGGAGAGCCAGACCCTCGGGGTGCTCGTCGCCGACGACGTCGTGTGGGGGCTGCCCGCCGAACTCGCCGCCGAGGTGGATGTGGACGCACTTCTCGGCGAGGTGGGGCTCGCCGGAATGGGAGCGAAGGAGACCGCGACGCTCTCCGGCGGACAGCAACAGCGACTGGCGGTCGCCGCCGCGCTGGCCCGGCGTCCCGCGCTGCTGATCGCCGACGAGGCGACCTCGATGATCGATCCGGACGGGCGGCGGGAACTGGTGGACCTGCTGGCCGAGCTGCCGAAACGCCACGGGATGGCCGTGGTGCTGGTGACCCATCACGAGGCCGACGCCGCGGTCGCCGACCGGGTGGTGCACCTGGCCGGGGGAGGCACCGTCGCGCACCTGCCCGCGTGGCCGCGTCCGGCGCGGGATCAGCGACGCAGGCCGATGGGCGCGCCGATCCTCGAATTACGCGACGTCCGCCACACCTACAACCGCGCGACGCCGTGGGAAGCGCCCGCCCTGCACGGCGTCGATCTGTCCGTGCGCCAAGGCGAGGCCCTGCTCATCGTCGGCGGGAACGGCTCGGGCAAATCCACCCTCGCGTGGATCATGGCGGGCCTGATCGAACCGAGTTCGGGCCGATGCGAGCTGCAAGGGAAGCCGATCGGCAAGCAGATCGGACGGGTTGGACTCGCCTTCCAGCATTCTCGCCTGCAATTACAGAAGCAGACCGTCGGCGAGGAGATCGCGGACTGGGGCGGTCGCGCGACCGGCTCCGGGGCCGTCGGCCGAGCGCTGGACGCGGTGGGGCTGGACCGCGCGCTGGCCGCGCGCTCGATCGAAGAACTCAGCGGCGGCCAAGCCAAGCGGGTGGTGCTCGCGGCGATCGTGGCCAGTCACCCCCAAGTGGTCGTGCTCGACGAGCCGCTGGCCGGTCTCGACCCGGAGGGCCGGGCCGACATCGTCGAGTTGCTCGCGCGGTTGCGGGATGCCGGCTTGACGCTGATCGTCATCTCCCACGACGTGGCCGACATGGCTGCGGTGTGCGACCGGACGGTGCAGCTGCGGTCGGGGCGCATTCTGGGTGCGGAGTCCGCGCGCCAGACGGCGCAGGCGCCGAGCGACTCCGCCGCGCGAGCCGATTCCGGTCCCCGCTCGGTGCGCGCGCACGGCGAAACCGCGTGGCGGTTCGAGCACGGAGGTCGATGATGAGCACCGTTCTGCTGCGCCAAGTCCCGGTCGACAGCCCGGTCCATCGGTTGTGGGCGGGCACGAAGATGATCGGGGTGTTCCTGATCAGCCTGCTGCTGATGTTCCTGCCGTCCTGGCCGGTGCTCGGTGTGATGGCGGCGTTCCTGGTGCTGGTCGGCGCGGTCGCCAGGTTGCCGCTGGGCACGGTGCCGCGGCTGCCGTGGTGGTTCTGGGCGCTGCTCGTCGCGGGAGCCGTGATCAACGTGCCGGTCGGGGGCACGGCCGTGCTGCGCTATGCCCAGGTGCTGTTCTTCGGCCTGATCCTGGTGGCGGCCTCCTTCCTCATCGCGTGGACCACGCCGATGGGCGACATCGCGCCCGCCCTGGCCAAGCTCGGCGCGCCGTTGCGCCGGCTCAGGGTGCCGGTGGACGAATGGGCTGTCGTGGTCGCGCTGACCTTCCGCGGTCTGCCGCTGCTCATGGAGGAGATCCGGGTACTGCGCGCCGCTCGCAGGCTCCGGCCCAAGGACCGCATGATGATCGCCCGCGCGGCCGACAACCCGCTCATCGACATCCTCACCGCGGCCATGGCGGTGTCCACCCGCCGCGCCGGAGAACTGGGTGAGGCGATCACCGCGCGCGGCGGCACCGGGCAGCTCACCGCCCGTCCCAGCGCACCCGGCCTGCGTGACGCGGTGGCGCTCGCGCTGGTCGTCGGCGTCTGCCTCGGCTCCATCGCGCTGCACATCGCGCTGTGAGCGCGGGCGCGCAAATGCGGGGTCCGAACCGGGCCTCGGTCGGTAGCGGCCCCTAATGGTCACCGGGAAATTACGGCCAACCAATTCGCTGACCATTTGCAGACTGAGTGGTATCCATCGAAAACTCTCCGCGGGCAACCCCCAGACCCGCCTCGCGCACAGGGTTGACGTCTCCAACGCGCAGCGGGCCGACCCCATTGCGGCGAACCGGGACCGATCGGTACCACCACGCGAGTCTCCGGGTGCGCAGTCGAACACCAAAACCGCGCAATCCTCTCCGCCCCGCGCGTAGTGCCAGCGAAAGCCCTTGACTTACCGCGACTTACGTCTATGCGCGACGCGATATGAATGATTCGAGATTTATGCCCAACTACGAGGCATGCATCTACACGCCCCGACACGGAGGCCAACCGGCACCGCCTGAACCCCTCGAATCGGGGCCCTGAAATAGCAAATTGCTATATCGCCAGGCTCGGCAAAAGGAGGAGGATTACCCTCTGAATCCGTGTCCCAAACCCCCTGGGCCACAGTACAGTTATCACTCGGAAGTAACTGTATTTTGGATCACATCACGGATGTACACGTCGGCGGGGGAAGGAATTTCGGCGTGTGCCGCGTTCTCTAATGCTTGAAACCTGATGAAGATTGGAAACCGAGAAATGATTCTCCGGAGAGTCACCGCCGCCGCCGCTCCACTGGTCGCCGCGCTCGCGGTCGGGGCAGGCGTCGTGCACGCGGAACCGGCTGCGGCGCCGGTGCCCGATATCGGGTACGAAGCCCAGCTGGTCGGCGACAAGATCGTCACGACACTCACCGCGGGCACGTTCGACGTGCGCGGTGACGCCGTGGACATCAAGGACGCCGCCGGCAACGTCGCGGTCACGCTGCCGCTCGCCTTCCGACAGGACGGGCTCGAATATCCCATGGCGCACGTGGTGCGGGACGCGGGCCGCGTGCTGGAACTGACCGTGGTCAAGGACGCGGCGCAGGCCCGCCCGGTGGCGACGCCGGTCGCGTCGCCGTTCGAGAACCAGCGCGCGATGGACGCGTTCCTCTCGCAGTTCGGCATCGCCACCGCGGTCGGCGGGTTCATCGGCACCGTCATCGGCGCGCTCGTCGGATTGACCGGCCTGATCGGCGGTCCCATCGGGATCGGCACCGTGGTCGCCGGTGCGGGCATCGGCGGCATCATCGGCACGATCGTCGTCGGCGGGCCGGCGCTGATCATCGCCGGTATCGATCTGATCAGCACGCTGGCCGCCCCGCCCGGCACCACCAAATGGATGGACACCACCGGGCGTCCGCAGAACTGACCGGCGACCTCGGCACGACGCGCACCGAATCGGCAAGCGGTTCGGTGCGCTTTCGTTTGTGCGCGGTCAGCGGCAACGCCGCGCGAGATCACCCAACCGGTCCGGAGCCGTCGCGCGCCGGTCCCCTTATCGCTCGCGGCATCCAGGAGCCACCGGCAGACCGGCGAACCGGTCGGCGAGAAAGTTCATCGCGCCCGGCGCCTCACCGATCGCCGCCGGGTTGTGCGTGGGCAGCATCGAGTGCACCGAGGTGAGGGTCGCGCCCTGCGCGCAGTACCGGCCGACCAGGTCGGTGAAGCCGGCCACGGGAATCACGTCGTCGGTGCGGCTGTGATACAGGTACATCGGCGCCTCCGGCGCGCTGCCGCCGAGTTCCTGGGCATCGGTGGCGGCACGGAAATCCGGGTGCGCGAACACATCCGCCACGGCGGTGAAGTCGGCGATCCGCGCGCCGGCGTAGATCGGCACCAGATCGGACCCGCAGGCCGCGCCGTTCGCCGCCAGCGCCGCGCGCCCCTGCTCGTTGAGCAAGTCCAGCACGCCCGTCCCGTAATCGTTGCGGGCAAGCGCGAACAGGATGAGCAACGCCAGCCCGGCCTGCACCGTGCCGTCCGCGTCGCGCGCTATGGCAGGCCAATCCGCCGGAATCCCCCCGGAAGTGATGCCGGCGAACCGGATGTCCGGCGCGTACCACGGCTGCATCTGCGCGGCCCACAGCGTGGCGAACGCACCGCCGGAGTAGCCCCACGCGCCGATGGGTGTCGCGGGCCCGAGCCCGGCTTGCGGCAGATCACGTGCCGCCCGGATGCCGTCGAGCACGCCGCGGCCCGAGTTCACACCGTCCAGGAACCGCGACCGCGGCCCCTCGTAGTCACTGGCCACCACCGCCCACCCGCGCCGCAGCGCCTCGGCCATGAACGGGGTGTCGATCAGCGTGTTCACCGCACCGGTGTCCCAGCCGCCGCGCAGCGCGAACGACGGCGCGCATCGGGTGCCGAGACTGTCCTCCGGCACCTGATACGACAGCAGAGGCCGAGCGCCGGGACCGAACCACGGCAGCATTGGGACCAGCACGGTCGCCACGTCGGCGACGGGCTCGTCGCTCGAGTCGGTGCTCCGGTACTTCACCTGCCACGCCGAAATCGGCAGGGGCAACCCGAACAACGCGATGGGCCGGGAGTCCAGCACGGCGCCGTCGGGGTACGCGGCGAGATCGGCGGGAGCGGCGTAGAACGGGTCCAGATCGGGCGGCGGTAGCTCGGCGTGTGCCGCGGGGGCGGCGGCCAGACAGGCTGCCAGCACGAGCAACACGGATAGCACGACCCGCGGGATCGTCGTTCGCACAAGATGGTCGCTCGCCTGCGCGATGACAGGCGCCGCGTGAACAACCTTCATCAGGGCCTCCCCAGTCCGGGCGAGGCGGCGAGTGTCCCGGCACTGGCGGCGCCGGCAGCTGGCCTACCTGCTTCAACGGTACTGCCGGGCCGACCGGCCCGGCAACGGTCGATCGCAGGTCACACCCACCGCCGCTGTTGTCCGCCCGGCTGGTTACAGTGTTGGCCAAAACGCCCCCGGCGCAAGCGAATAGCTGCCCGGCGCGACCGGCGCCCGCAGCGCGAGCGCGACGAAGAGGAGTAGCCGAGCATGCGGCATGGCAACGGACTGGACATCCCGGAAGGACTCGCCGACGTGTGCGCGCCGGACCGGATGGCGGTGATCGTCTACGACATGCAGGTCGGTGTGCTCAGTCAGTTGCCGGACGGCCAGGAGATCATCGAGCGGGTGGCGGGGGTGGTCGACGCGGCGCGCTCCGGCGGCTACCCGGTGGTCTTCCTCCGCCACTTCTTCTTGCCCGAACGGCTCAGCGGGACTTTCGCGCTGCGCATGGCCATGAACTGGCAGCAGGTGGATTCGGTGGACAAGGTGCGCTTCATCCTCCAGCGCGACACCCCGGCCTTCGAGCTGGTGCCCGAACTGCGGCCGCGCGCCGACGAGGTGGTGTTCGACAAAACGTCGATGTCGGCCTTCGAAGGCACTCCGCTGGCCTCGATGCTGCGCGACCTGCGTATCGGCGCGTACGCGATCGCGGGTGTCGCTCTGGAGATCGGCATCGCGCCCACGGTCACGCATTCCACCGATCTCGGATTCGTTCCCGTGGTGATCAGCGACGCGGTCGGCGGCCGGGACAAGGACGCCATGGCGCGCGCTTACGCGGATTTCGAGTTCCAAGGCCACGCGCTGGTGACCGACATCGCGACCATCACCCCGCTGCTCGCGGGCGCCGACTGACCCTGAGACCGGGACCAGGCCCGCGCCTGGTCCCGGTCGACGCTCACTGCTCCCGCAGGGCCTTCTTGGCCGCGTCCTGGGCGGCGTCCACCTGGCTGGAGTACTTGTTGCCCGTCTTCTCGTCGACCAGGTCGCCCGCCCTGTCGATGACCGCGTCCAGCTTGTCCGCGTTCTTCTGCGCCAGGTCCATCGCCTTGCCCGCCAGGTTCTTGAAGTCCACCGTGCACTCCTCGTTGTCGCGCTGAGAACAACCGCGCCACAACCCTACCCAGCGCCGGGGGCCGGGCCGAGCCATGCCGGGTGCCACAGCCGGCCCGCCTCGGTCCAATTCATGAAACGCACGGTGCCACCGAGTTTCGGCGTCACCCACACCGCTTCCTTGCGTTCCTCGGCGGTGAGTTCGTTGTCGAACGGCGAGGTCTTGCGTTCCAGCTTGCGCAGCCGCGCGGCCAGCTCGCGCATGTCCGGCTCGCTGAAGCCGGTGCCGACCCGCCCGACGTAGTACAGCAGGCCGTCGTGGGGTATGCCGATCAGCAGCGACTTGAACTCCCGAGCTCCGCTGCGCCGCCACCCGCCGATCAGCACCCGCTGGGTGCGCCAGTTGCGCTGCTTCACCCAGGCGTGCCCGCGCTTGCCCGGCAAGTACACCGAATCCTTTCGCTTCGCGACCACGCCCTCGAGCCCGCGCTGCTGGCTGTAGCGCAGGGCGTCGGCGCCCGAGCCGTCCAGCCGCGGCGGCACCACCAGCGACGGCGCGTTCGCCGCGAGCGCCTCGAGCACCCTGCGGCGATCGGAATATCGTTTGCGCAGCAGCGACGTGCCGTCCAGGTACAGCACGTCGAACGCGACGAACACCGCCCGCGCCGCGTCGGCCTGCAGCAGGCCGAGGTTCGCGACATCGTGATCGTCGAAGACAACGGCCTCGCCGTCCAGCACCACCTGATGCCCGGACAGCTCCCGCCGCAACGCCCCGATGCGGGGATAGCGGTCGGTCACCACGTTCCCCGCCCGGCTGCGCAACGTCAGCGCACCGTTGTCGATCTCGGCGATCAGCCGGAAGCCGTCCCACTTGGTCTCGAAGCACCACTCGTCGGCGCCGAGTTCGGTGACGTCGCCGAGCGTAGCGAGCATCGGAGACAGGCCGCGCGGAAACGTCGCGGGTCCGTTCGGTGGACGGATGATCCGGCTCGGCGGCTCGTCCGGCTCCTCTTGCGGTTCGGCTCCGTTGCGCGCGCGCATCAGATGCATCAACCACTGGTTGCCGTTGGTCTGGATCAGCGCGTACCGGCCGTTGAGCCGCTTGCCGTGGAACTGCACGATGACTTCGTCGTCGCGCCACTTCTCGGTCTCGTAGGTGCCGGAGTCCCAGATCGTCATCTCCCCGCCGCCGTACTCGCCCTTCGGGATGGCGCCGTGGAAGTCGAGGTACTCCATCGGATGGTCCTCGGTGTGCACGGCGAGGCGGTTCTGGTCGGGCGAGGTCGGCGGGCCTTTGGGCACCGCCCACGACACCAGCACCCCGTCGCGCTCCAGGCGCACGTCCCAGTGCAGGCGCCGCGCATGATGCTCCTGCACGACATAGCGGTTGTTCTCCCCCGGCGCCGGCGACTGAGCGGGAACGGGCTCGGGCGTGCGGGACGGATCGCGCATCGACCGATACTTCGTCAACGCGTCCGGCGCGGACGAGTCGTCCGGTGCCAGCGGTGGATCCAGTTCGGCGAGCAGGTCGCCGTCGGATCGGTACCTGGCCAGCACCTCGTCGAACCGCAGATGCCGCAGCTTCTTCCGGTTCTCGATCTCTTTCCAGGTGCGCGGGGCGGCGACGTTCGGCTCCGCCCTCCCCCGCATCGAGTAGGGCGCGATGGTGGTCTTGGCCGGATTGTTCTGACTCCAGTCGAGGAAGACCTTGCCGCCGCGCGCCGCCTTCGCCATCGTCGCCGTCACCAAGGCCGGGTGCAGCCGCTGCAGATTCGTCGCCACTTGTTTCGCCACCGTGGACGCGCCGTCGGAACTCAGCACGCGATCCAGCGGCACGTAGAGATGAATCCCCTTGCTACCGCTGGTCACCGGGTAGGCGTGCAGTCCGATGCCCTCGACCATCTCACGCACGGCGAGCGCCACCTCGGCGCATTCGGCCAGCCCTGCTCCCGGGCCGGGGTCGAGGTCGAACACCAGCCTGGTCGCCGGACCCATGCCGTCGCCGTCGAAACGCCATTGCGGCACATGCACTTCCAGCGCGGCCTGCTGTGCCAGCCACGCCAGCCCCGCTTCTGAATCGATCAGCGGATAGACGACTTTGCGGTCGGAATGACGCAGGGTGCGCCGCTCGATCCAGGATGGCGCGTGCGACGGAAGATTCTTCTCGAAGAAGGAGGGTTCGTCGACCCCGTTGGGCCAGCGTTTCCGGGTGACCGCCCGCCCGGCGATGTGCGGCAGCATGGCGGGCGCGATGGCCGAATAGTAGGCGATCACCGCGCCTTTGGTCGTTCCGGTGGCCGGGTACAGCACCTTTTCGAGGTTGCTCAGCTCAACCTCGATACCACCGAACTCGCGGCGGGCCGCCATATCCGAAGTGTAGCGGCGGAGGCCACGACGTGGCCTCCGCCGCGGGCTCAGGCGTGCGGCCCGGACTGATCCGGCGGGACCACCTTCTTGGCGGCCTCCTTGCCCTTGGCGATCTTGTCCGAGTACTTGCCGTGTGTCTTCTGGTCGATGAAGTCACCGGCCTTGTCGACCGCGTTGTTGATCTTGTCGGCGTTCTTGGCCGCCGCGTCCTTCCCCTTGTCGACCAGGCCCTTGACCGTATCCGCGAAGCTCATCGCCGTGATCCTTCCTGTCGCCGTTGTCCGGAGTCGTTCAGCCGATATTCTCCCACCAGGAATCCGCGGATGGGGCGCTCGACGGGTCGAGACGCTGCCCCGGCATCGGCACCGCGACAGCGGTGCCCGCCTCCCGCGCCGCGGCCACCATCCGCGTGACCGGCTCCGACCAGCCGTGGAAGGCCAGATTGAACGTCGCCCAGTGAATGGGCACCAGCAGTCCGTGGCCGGGATTCCCGCCGCACAGGTCGGCGTGTGCCCGCACCGCCTCCTCGGGATTCATGTGCACATCCGGCCAGCGCTCGTCGTAGGCCCCGATCGGAAGCAGCGTGAGGTCGAACGGCCCGAGCGCCGCGCCCGCCTCGGCGAATGCCTTGGTGAAGCCGGTGTCGCCGCCGAAATAGGCCCGCTTGGCGGGACCGACGATCGACCACGACGCCCACAGTGTGGTGTTGCGCAGCAGGCCGCGTCCGGAGAAATGCCGCGCCTCCGTGCAGGTGATCGTCAGATCCACGCCATCGCGGTCGCGGCCGAGCTCGGCGAGCGACACCGAACCGCCCCAGTCCAATTCGACGATGCGGTCTTCCGGCACACCCCAGTGCCGCAGGTGGGCGCCGATGCCGATCGGAACGAGGAACGGCGCGCTCTGGCGTGCAACCAGTTCCCGGACGGTCTCCTTGTCCAGGTGGTCGTAGTGGTCGTGAGAGATGAGCACCGCGTCGATCGGCGGCAGGTCGGCCAGCGGTTGCGGCACCGGATGCATCCGCGCCGGACCGACCAGCGGCGATGGCGAAACCCGCTCGCTCCACACCGGATCGGTGAGAATCCGGTATCCGTCGACCTCGATCAACGTCGTGGCGTGGCCGTACCAGGTGACGGCGAGAGCGCCCGCCGCGGCCGGTTGCTGCGGCATCCGTACCGGGATGCGGCCGCGCGGCCTGCCCACGTTGCGCTGGGTCAGCGCCGAGACCAAGAGCGAGGGAGCCGAACCGGCGACCACCTGGCTACTGGGCTCGGTGTTGTGGAACTGCCGATCGCGATAGGTCGTCGCCCCCATCGCGTACGGCTGGATCGCCGAAATCGACGCGCCCATGGCCGACGGGATGTCCCACACGGCCCGGACCAGCCAGCTGATGCCGAGCGCACCCGCCGCCGCGCCCGCGATACGTTTGATGTCCATCATCGCCCCACGAACTTCGCTGGGCGCTTTTCCTGCCTGGCCAAACGACCCTCCTTGGCATCCTCGCTCGTCCACGCGGCCTCCAGCGCCGCGCGTTGCTGCGCGGTTTCCGGCTCGCGCGTTCCGTCGTCGTTGAGCACCAGCTTCATGTGCCGCAGGGACAGCGGGGCCAGCGCCGCGATGTGCTTGGCCCAGGCCTGCGCGTCGGCCACGGTGCCGATCCGGTTGGCGAACCCGAAGGCGTAGGCATCGTCGGCCGAGATCTGCTCGGCTCCCAGCAACACCGTGCGCGCCGGACCGCCGCCGATCAAGGCGGCCAGCCTGCGCACCGTCCACCGATCGACGGTGATGCCCAGTTTCGCGGCCGGGACCGCGATATAGGCCTCCGGCGCGATCACCCGCAGGTCGGAAGCGAGCGCCAGCTGCACACCGGCTCCGATCGCCGCGCCGTTGATCGCCGAGATCACCGGGACCGGCGCCGATTCGATGGCGTGCAACATGTCCAGCAACCCGGACAGGAAATCGCCGGAGTACACCCCGGACAGATCGGCGCCCGCGCTGAACACCGGGCCCCGCCCGGTCAGTACGATGGCCCGTGCCTGGTCGGCGACAGCGTCGAGCACTGCTTCCCGCAGCAGTGTCACGAGTTCGTGATTGAGCGCGTTGCGGCGCTCCTCCCGCTGCAGTTCGATGGTGACCACGTCACCATCGCGGCTGACCCCGAGCATGCGACCTCCCCGACTGAACGGTCCGTCTGATCTCTTCACTCTGCCACAGGGGACTACCCGTTCCACGCCGGGCGATACGATCACCGGCTGTGCCGACCGACTTCGACATCCTGGTGATCGGCGCTGGTCAGGCGGGACTCTCGGCCGGATACCACCTCCAGCGCCTCGGACTGCGCCCGGAGCGGCACTATCTGATCGTCGACCGGTCCCCAGGGCCAGGCGGCGCGTGGCAGTTCCGCTGGCCCTCCCTCACCCTGGACACGGTCAACCGCGTGCACGATCTGCCCGGTATGTCGTTCGCCGAGACGTTGCCGCCCGGTTCGTCGTCCGCGCGGGCGGCATCCGCCGTGCCGCACTACTACGAGCTGTACGAGAAACGGTTCGACCTGCGGGTCCACCGGCAGGTATCGGTCACCGTGGTGTGCGATCGCACGGAGAAAGGCGCCCCCGCCGAGCGCGGTCCGGTGCTCGACGCTGAGACCGACACGGCCGGCCGGATCCGGGTGCGCGGCCTGATCAACTGCACCGGCACCTGGGAGCATCCGTTCGTTCCGCACTATCCCGGGGCGCAGACCTTCGCCGGCCGCCAGCTGCACACCCGCGACTACCGCACCGCCGCGGAATTCGCGGGCGAGCACGTCGTGGTGGTCGGCGGCGGCATCTCGGCGGTCCAGTTGCTCGACGAGATCTCCCGGGTCACCACGACGACCTGGGTGACGAGGACACCTCCGCGCTTTCGCGACGGCGACTTCACCGAAGCCGCCGGGCGCGCCGCCGTCGCGATGGTCGAAGACCGGGTGCGGCGCGGGCTGCCGCCGGGATCGGTGGTATCGGTCACCGGGCTGCCCCTCGACGACCGGCTGCGGGCGGCGCGGGCCCGCGGCGCGCTCACTCGCCTGCCGATGTTCGAGCGCATCGAGCCCGACGGGGTGCGGTGGGCCGACGGAACCTTCCAGCGAGCGGACGTGATCCTCTGGGCCACCGGGTTCCGCAGCGCGCTCGACCACCTCGCGCCGCTGCGCCTGCGCGGTCCCGGCGGCGGCATCACCATGACGGGACGGCTCGCCACGCAGGTGGCCGCCGATCCGCGCATCCACCTGATCGGGTACGGACCGTCGGCGAGCACCATCGGCGCCAACCGCGCCGGCCGCGCGGCGGCTCACGAACTCACCGGATACCTCGGGCTGCGCTGACCGGCCACCCGCCCGGATCGTCAGTCGATCAGGCCCATGGTGAACGTGTCGGGGTCCCCTCCGGTGCGCGCACCGGTGTTCAGCGCGGTGATCGCGTTCATCTGCTCCGGAGTCAGCTCGAAGCCGAAGACGTCGAAATTCTCCCGGATCCGCGACGGCGTCACCGACTTCGGGATGACCACATTGCCCAGCTGCAGATGCCAGCGGATGATCACCTGCGCCGGAGTACGACCGACCTCGGCGGCGACCGCCGTGATGGTGTCCTGCGCCAGCAGCGTGCCCTGCCCGAGTGGGCTCCACGCCTCGGTGGCGATCGCGTTGGCGGCATGGAACTCGCGCAGTTCGGGCTGCGCCAGCCGGGGGTGCAGCTCGATCTGGTTCACCGCCGGAATCTCCCCGGTCTCGGCGATCAGCCGCTGCAGATGCGCCACCGTGAAGTTCGAGACGCCGATCGACCGCACCCGGCCCTGCGACTTCAGCGCTTGGAAGGCGCGGAAGGTGTCCACGAAGCGCCCGGCCGCTGCCACCGGCCAGTGGATGAGGTAGAGGTCGAGGTAATCCAGACCGAGCCGCTGCATACTGGCGTCGAACGCGCGCAGCGTCGAGTCGTAGCCCTGGTCGGAGTTCCACAACTTGGTCGTGACGTAGATCTCCTCGCGGGGCAGGCCGGATTCCCGGATCGCGCGGCCGGTGCCCTCTTCGTTCCCGTAGATCGCGGCGGTGTCGATGCTGCGGTAGCCCGCCTCCAGCGCGGTGGTGACGACCGAGAAGACATCCCCGGCGGGCACTTGGAACACGCCGAAGCCGAGCTGCGGGATCACGTTCCCGTCGTTCAGCACGATCGAGGGAACGGTGCTGGTCTCGCTTTTGAAGGTCACATTCCGACGGTAGAAGTGTGGCGGCGAACCGTCAATCACGCGGTCTGGTGTGTTGTCCCGCAATTTGCTGAGAAACCAGTGGCGCGCCGTGCGGAGGTGCCGCCTCCGCCGCCGGTCAGCTCGGCATACCGGGCAGGCCGAGGCGCCGGTAACGCGCGTGCCGAGCCGCGCGCACTTCCGGTTCCGGCAGGGCGCGCAAGTCCGCCAGTTCGCGCGCGATCGCCGCGACCATCCGGCGGGCGAAGTCGATCGGCTCGTCGGCCGCGTCGGGGTGCTCGGGAACGATCCGGTCGACCACACCGTCCTCCAGCAGGTCGGCGGCGCTGATCCGTTGCGCCGCAGCCAGTTCCGCCGCATGGTCGGTGTCGCGGAAGACGATGGCGCTCGCTCCTTCCGGCGGCAGCGGGGCCAGCCACCCGTGCGTCGCGGCCAGCACCCGGTCCGCGGGCAGCAGCGCCAGCGCGCCGCCGCCGGTGCCCTGGCCGAGCAGCACCGAAACGGTCGGGGTGTCCAGCGTCACCAGATCGGCGATGCAGCGGGCGATCTCGGGCGCCAGCCCGCGTTCCTCGGCCTCCTTCGACAGCGCCGCACCCACCGTATCGATGACCAGCACCAGAGGCAGCCGCAATTCCTGAGCAAGCGCCATACTGCGCCGAGCCTCCCGCAACGCGGCCGGACCCATGGTGTTCTCGCCCTGCTGACCGCGCCGGTCGTGGCCGAACACGACGCACGGCTGCCCGCGGAAACGGCCGAGGGCGAGCACGGCGGTGCGATCGGACTCGCCCTGCCCGGTGCCGCTGAGCGGAACCCGTTGCGTCACATGACGAAGCAGTTCACGAAGGCCGGGACGTTGTGAGCGGCGGGAGATGAGGACCGACTGCCACACCCGATCGTCCGCAGGACGATTCCGCTCGGCATCGGACCGAATATGCTGTGGCACAACAAATCTGGAAGACGCAGCAGGATCGTGAGTCGACCGCGGTTGCGATGCCGCGATCTGCTCGGAAAACCGGCGTCCCGTAGCGGGATCCGGTAACTCCGTGCCGCTCAGCACACTCAGCGCGCGATGCGCGATCCGACGGAAGACCGGAATCGTCAGCACGCCGTCGATGACGCCGTGCCGATACAGGTTCTCCGCGGTCTGCACGCCTTCCGGAAAAGGTCGGCCGTACAGAGCCTGGTAAACCCGAGGGCCGAGGAACCCGATGAGCGCACCGGGCTCGGCGAAGGTGATGTGACCCAACGAGCCCCACGACGCGAAAACGCCGCCCATCGTGGGATCGCGCAGGTAGACGACGTAGGGATACCCCGCCGACTTGTGTGCCGCCACGGCGCCTGCGATCTTCACCATCTGCACGAAGGCGACGGTGCCCTCCTGCATCCTGGTCCCGCCGGAGGTCGGCGACGCGACCAGCGGCAGACCGAGTTCGGTGGCGCGCTCCACCGCGGAGACGATCCGCTCGGCCGCGGCCACGCCGATCGAGCCGGCCAGGAACCTGAATTCGCAGGCGATCACGGCCACCCGTCGCCCACGCAGCAACCCTTCGCCGGTGAGCACCGATTCGTCGGTGCCCGCCGCGACGGCCGCCTTCCGCAAGGCATCGCGGTACTGCGGGGATGCGGCCACCGTCACCGGCGGCCGGTCCCAGCTGACGAACGAGTCCTTGTCGAGCAGTTGCTCGAGCAACTCTCGCGCCGAAGTACGCACCGGGCGAGCCTATCCGGCCCTACCCGGTGCTCCGGCGAGCCACGCGAGCACTCAGTAGCCCTGCATCACCTTGCGCAGCGCGTACTCGGTGAGCGCGACCAGCGCCTGCTTGGCCGGCTCACGACGACGAGCGTCGATGGACAGGATCGGCACATCGGCAGGCACGGCCAGCGCCTGCCGGATGTCCTCGATCGGGTACCGCGGCGCGTCGTCGAATTCGTTGAGCGCCACCAGGAACGGCAGGCCGCGCGCTTCGAAGTAGTCGACGGCCGCGAAGCTGTCCTCCAGCCTGCGGGTGTCGACCAGGACGACGGCGCCGATGGCGCCGCGGATCAGGTCGTCCCACATGAACCAGAAACGGTACTGGCCAGGCGTGCCGAACAGGTACAACACGAGATCGTCGGCGAGACTGATCCGGCCGAAGTCCATCGCCACGGTGGTGGTCGACTTCATCGGGATGCCGGTCAGATTGTCGATCCCGGCGCTGGCATTGGTCACCAATGCCTCGGTGCGCAGCGGAACGATCTCCGAGACAGCACCGACCAACGTGGTCTTCCCGACACCGAAGCCACCCGCGACCACGATCTTCGCCGATGTTGGCTTACTGGTACGAGTGTCGACCTGCGCCGTCGAATCAAATACGCCGGAGTCCACTGAGAACCCTTTCGATCAGCTCGCGACGTTCATCGTCGCTGGAATCGTCTTTCAATGTCGCCGAAACGCGCACGTGCCCGGCCTCGATCAAATCGGCCACGAGCACACGGGCCACCCCGATTGGGATACCCAATCGGGCTGCTACCTCGGCAACGGACGGCGATTCTCTGCACAACTCCACGATTGACGTCTCGATGTTGGTCAGTTCGAACTGCCGCTCCAGGGCGACCGGATGCGATGCGACGAGGGCCTCCAACGCCAACTCGACCGCGGGCCTGGTGCGGCCTGCGGTCAACGAGTATGGGCGTACGAGACTGGGCTCGACGCTCCCCACGCGGTGATCTTCTATGTCCATCCCACCATCAGGAACCCATCGTGACGCGTGGTGTGGCCTGAACAGTCTGGCCAACCCGCTCGACCAACAGAGCCATCTCGTAGCCGACCTGACCGATGTCACACGACGTGTTGGTCAGCACCGCGAGATAGGAACCATCGCCGACAGCCATGAGTAGCAGGTAACCGTGCTCCATCTCGACGACGGACTGCAGCACGGTGCCGCCCTCGAACAGGTTCGAGACGCCGACCGACAGGCTGGCCAGACCGGCCGTGACGGCCGAGAGCTGTTCGGCGCGGTCGACGGGCAGCTGGGCGCTCGCGGCCATGAGTAGGCCGTCGGCCGAGACCAGGACGGCATGGGCTACGCCAGGAACCTCGTTGGCAAAGTTCGAAACCAGCCAATCCAGCTGACGATTCGTACCACCTAGATCGGGGTTCATCGGTCTCCTTTATCTCCGGTTAGGTTCATTGCTCTCATTGCGCGGCCATCCCGGACGCCCTGCTGGTGACGACTCAAGCTGGACCTGATCGTTTCTGGGTCGCGGCGCGGCGCCCGATCCGCCGCACCGCTCACGCCGCCGGGGACAAGCCTTCCGCCCGGATTGCGTTGGGGCAAGCCCGCCGCCGTTTTCGCCTCCGGCTGCGCCTCGCTGGCACGGCGAGCCGCTTGCCATCCCTCGTCACCCGGCGATTCGAAGGAAGCAGCCACCTGGGACCTATCCGTGTTGGGATCCGACAGCCATGCCGACATCATCTCGGCGAAGATCGGCGTACCGCCCATCACCGAATCCGATTCCTCCGCGGGCTGCAGCCTGGTCTGGAAGAACGAAGCCGTCTTGGCCGGGTTGGACCGGAAGCTGTGCTTGCCCGGATCGCGCCCCGCCGACGCCGCGGGCTGTTCGCCGCTCGCGGCGTGCTGGCCACCGCGATCCCGCTGCGGCAGTGCGACACCCGGCGGCACGGGCTGGCGCTGCGGCGCCTGGGCGCCCGGCTGCCGCTGCGGCAGACCGGTCAGGCCGCCCTCGCGCTGCGGCAGACCGGTCAGGCCGCCCTCGCGCTGCGGCAGACTCGACGGCGCGGGCGGACGCTGCGGCAGACCATTGAGCGCACCGGCATCCCGCTGCGGCAGGCCGCTGCCGGCCGAATCCCGTTGCGGCAGGCCATTGCCGACCGCGGGCAGCGCGCCGGAGCCCGGCTCACGCTGCGGCAGGCCACCGGTGGACTCGCGCTGCGGAAGACGATGCGCGCCCGCGTCCCGCTGCGGCAGACCGTTGCCCGGTTCACGCTGCGGAAGACCATTGGCCGCCGCGTCGCGCTGTGGCAGACCCGGCGCGGGCTGCCGCGACGGCAGACCCGTGGCACCGGGCTCACGCGAGGGCAGACCGCTCACACCGGGCTCACGCGACGGCAAGCCGGTGATACCGGACTCACGCGACGGAATACCG
This sequence comes from Nocardia sp. NPDC003726, assembly GCF_053586955.1. NCBI lineage: Bacteria > Bacillati > Actinomycetota > Actinomycetes > Mycobacteriales > Nocardiaceae > Nocardia > Nocardia sp. NPDC003726. The sequence goes on from NZ_JBSFNF010000004.1 coordinate 328,032, forward strand.
CTCGCACCCGGCTCACGCGACGGCAAGCCCGTGAGACCGGACTCACGCGACGGAATACCGCTCGCACCCGGCTCACGCGACGGCAAGCCCGTGATACCGGACTCACGCGACGGAATACCGCTCGCACCCGGCTCACGCGACGGCAGACCCGTGGCACCCGATTCACGCGACGGCAGACCCGTGGCACCCGGCTCACGGGACGGCAGACCCGTGACACCCGATTCACGCTGCGGCAGACCTCCCGCCGCCGACTCACGCTGCGGCACACCGTTCGATCCCGGCTGCCGCTGCGGTAGGCCGGTGGCGCCCGGCTCACGCGACGGCAGGCCCGTGGCCCCAGGCTCACGCGACGGCAGACCACCCGCCGCCGAATCACGCTGCGGCAAGCCGCCGGAAGCGGACTCACGCTGCGGCAGACCACTCGAACCGGGCTCCCGCTGCGGCAGACCGCCGGAGGCGGACTCGCGCTGCGGCAGACCGTTCGACGCGTCTCGCGCAGGCGCGCCATTGGCGCCCGGCTGACGCTGGGGCAGACCGGTGCTCGGCTGCGGCACGCCGTTGGCGCCCGGCTGACGCACCGGCAGTTCACCCGAGTTCGGCTCACGCGGCGGCAGGCCGGAACCGGGCCGCTCCGTGGGGGCACCGGGCTGGCGCGGCGGCGGACCGCCGGGGTTGAGGTTGCGTTTGGGCAGGTTGGCCGCGGCCAGCTTGCCGCGCTGCGGACCACTCGGCGCGGGCTGCCCCGACGCGGGCCGCAGACTCGTGGCCGACTGCTGGGCCTCCGAGCGCATGCCGGACGACGACATCGCCGAACCCGGCTGCCGCTGCGGCAGTCCGCCGGGGCCGGTGGGGACCGGTCCGCTGGGCGGAGCGGCCGGCTTGGCGCTGACGGCCGGAATCGGGCCGCTCACCCCGGGATCGACGGTCACCACGACATTGCCCCCAGGAGTCCGCTGGACGGCCCGCATCTGCATGGACGACGGCGCCGACGGACGCTGAGGAGCTGCGGCATGCGGCGAAGGCTGCGGGGTGACGGGCTGCCCCGCGCTCGGTTTGCCCGCGACGATGAGTCCGACGGGCACGTGCACGGTCACCGTCACGCCGGGATCGCGCGCGGTGTCGAAGGTCGGCCGCAGCCGCACGGTGAGACCGTGCCGCTCGGCGAGCCTGCCGACCACGAACAGACCCATGTGCCTGGCCGTGTCCGGCCCTGGCTCGGCGGTCTGCTCCAGACGGCGGTTGATCTCGGCCATCTCGGCGGGCGGCATACCGATGCCGCGGTCGGCCACCTCGATGAGCAGGCCCTGATCGTGCGCCTGCGCGAAGGTGAACTTGACGTCGGTCTCCGGCGGCGAGGCGCGCAGCGCGTTGTCCAGCAGCTCGGCGAACAGGTGCGCGAGGTCGGAGGCGGCGGGTTCCTTCAGCGAACCGCGGGGAGTGGCGCCGAGCTTCACGCGCTCGTAGTCCTCCACCTCGGAGATCGCGGCGCGCAGCACGTCGGCGATCTCGACCGGGGCGGACTTGGCGCGGCGCTGCCTGGTGCCGGCGAGAATCAGCAGGTTGTCGCCGTTGCGGCGCATGCGGGCGGCGAGATGGTCCAGCCGGAACAGGTTCTCCAGCAGGCGCGGGTCCTTCTCGTCGTACTCCATCGCCTCGATGAGCGTGAGCTGGTGGTCGACGAGCGACTTCGACCGCCGCGCCAAGGTCTCGAACATGTCGTTGACCTGCGAACGCATCTTCGCCTGGTCGCTGGCCAGACGCAGCGCCTGGCCGTGGATGTCGTCCACCGCGCGGGCCAGCTGACCGATCTCCTCGGTGCTGCGCACCGGCATCGGCTCCAGCGGCACCTCTTCCGGCGAGGCGCCGTTGCGGAGCTGGGCGACCTCGTGCGGCAGGTCGCTCTCGGCCACGCGCAGGGCGGCCAACCGCAGCCGATGCAGCGGGACGATCATCGAGCGGGCCACGAAGACCGCGAGCAACAGCGCGGCGAGGATGGTGGCGATAACGACCGCGGTGTAGGTCCACGCGTCGCGCTGGGCGTTGGTCACCAGCGAGTTCATCGCGGAGTCGATGTCTTTGGTCGCCTTGCCGACGACGTGCTCGTAGACCGCGAGGCTGTCGGTCAGCGACTTCTTCAGATCACCGACGGGAAGCTGGCCCGCCTGCGACTGCGGGCTGGTCAGCAGCGCGATCCTGGTGTCGATGCCGGCGCGCAGGTCGGCGATCGAGGTGTCGCCGTCGGAGAAGCGGTGCGCGAGCACGTTGAGCAGCGCGCGCTCGGTGTTGGAGGCGATGAGGAAGTTCTGGACGCCGGACTGTTGGGAGCGCAGCACCTCGGGGAAGGCGGCGAGCTCGCTGACCAGGGTGGCGCGGGTGTTGAGCGAGTCGACCAAGCGCAGTTTGGCCGCGTCCACCGCGGTGTCGCTGACCTGGCCGACCGTCGTCTCCACGATCCGGACGCTGTCGCTGCGGACGCGGTCGATCAGCGCGAGGGTGTCCGACGGCGGACCGGTGGAGACCGATTTGCCCTGGGCGCGCACGCCCTTGGCCTGGGTGAGCATGCTGTCGATGGCCGCGCGCGCACCGGGCACTCCGTCGAGCTTGGAAACCGCCTTCTCGGCGTTGGCGATCGCCTTGTCCAGGTCCGCGAGGTTCTGGTCGGTCACCACGGACTGGTTGGTGCCCAGCGAGATCATCTGCGAGCCCGCGGTGGTGGCGGTCTGCGCGCTGAGCGCGGTGACCGATGGGATGGCGGCGACGTTCTCCGAGATGTCGGCGAGCCGGTTCGACTCCGCGAACTCCGACGAGATCCTGGAGACGCCGAGCCCGACCGCGACCGCGAGCGGCACGGCGAGCACCGCCGTCACCTTCCAGCGCAGGTCCCAGTTGCCCAGCGCCCAGCGGCTACTGCCGGAACTAGCGGCGTCACGCATCTCCCACTCACTTTCCAAACTGGCCTCTACCACGCGCCATCAACCGAACCTCCACAATCGCGTGCTTGGCTCGACAGGTGGAGCTGGCCGAGAGCTGCGGCTGGCCGAGAAATTGCGTCTACGACGGCCCAAATAAGTGACATCAGATTCTAACGGATCAATAACTTCTTGGGTGACGGGGCGTGATGTCGCGATCATTGACCTGCCGGTTCCAGGCAAAACCAAAGGTCGCGGCACCCACCCGGGCGTCGCGTGAAGTCTGCCACAATCAACCAGATCTATCGAGGCGGGCATCGAGGCGAGGCTAGGGAGTCACGGGGTTGAACGTGCGGCAGGAGTATCGACCGGCCTATCAGACCAGCTTGGTGGATCCCGCCGAGTTCTGGGCCGGCGCGGCCGAAGCGATCGACTGGGACGTGCCGCCAGCGCAGATCCTCGACTCCGGTGCCCGCCCGGTGGCCAGGTGGTTCTCCGGCGCTCGGCTCAACACCTCCTTCAACGCTCTCGACCGCCACGTCCACCCCACCGCCCCCGGCGTTCCCAGCCGCGCCGACCAGCCCGCCCTGATCTACGACTCGGCTATGACCGATGTCACCGTCGTCTACACCTACGCCGAACTGCTCGACGAGGTGGCGCGGTTCGCGGGCGCGATGGTGCGGCTGGGCGTCACCGCCGGCGATCGCGTGGTGATCTACCTGCCGATGATTCCCGAAGCGGTGATCGCGATGCTGGCCTGCGCCCGCATCGGCGCGGTGCACTCCGTGGTGTTCGGCGGATTCGCGGCCCCCGAGCTGGCCGCCCGCATCGATGACGCGGAGCCGGTGTTGATCATCACAGCGTCCGGCGGCCTGGAACCGGGCAAGCGGATCGAATACCCGCCCATCGTGCTGCGGGCGCTGGACCTGGCCCAGACGACCGCGCCGCGCACCGTGATCGTCAAGCAGCGGGCGCAGTTCGACACGATCCCGTTCCCCGCTCCGCAGCCGGCCACCGAGTACCTGCCGAGTTCGGCGGAGACGGTGGCCGCGCAGTGGCTCGACTGGGACGACGCCGTCCGCGACGCGCCGAGGGCCGACCCGGTGTCGGTCGCCGCGACCGATCCGCTCTACATCCTCTACACCTCCGGCACCACCGGGAAGCCGAAGGGCGTTGTCCGCGACAACGGCGGGCACGCGGTCGCCCTGGCCTGGTCGATGCGCAACATCTACGACGTCGACGCGGGTCAGGTGATGTGGGCCGCCTCCGACGTGGGCTGGGTGGTCGGGCACTCCTACATCGTCTACGCGCCGCTGCTGGTCGGAGCCACCACGCTGCTGTACGAAGGCAAGCCGGTCGGCACTCCGGACGCGGGGGCGTACTGGCGGGTGGTCGACAAGCACAAGGTCGACGTGCTGTTCACCGCGCCGACCGCGCTGCGCGCCATCCGCAAGGCCGACCCCGATGCCGAGCTGGCCCACCGGCACGATCTGTCCTCCCTGCGCGCGCTGTTCTGCGCGGGCGAACGCCTCGACCCGGCCACCTACGCCTGGGCCGAGCAGACCCTGCTCGCGGGTCGCTCGGACTGCCCGGTCGTGGATCACTGGTGGCAGACCGAGACCGGATGGCCGGTCTGCGCCAACCCGCTCGGCCTGCAGCAGCTGCCGATCAAACCGGGCTCGGCCTCGGTGCCGGTGCCCGGCTATCGACTGCGCGTGCTGGACTCCTCCGGCAACGCGGTGGCGCCGAACACCGAGGGCAACATCGTCATCGGGCTGCCGCTGCCGCCCGGCACGCTGACCGGCCTATGGCGTGACGCGGCGCGGTACGAGCGCTCCTATCTCTCCGCCTACCCCGGCCACTACCTCACCGGCGACTCCGGCTACTTCGACGAGGACGGCTACCTGTACGTCCTCGGCCGCAGCGACGACGTGATCAACATGGCCGGGCACCGGCTTTCGGCCGGCAGCATCGAGGCGGCCATCGCGGGGCACGACGCGGTCGCCGAATGCGCCGTCATCGGACTGCCCGACGAGCTCAAGGGGCACCGGCCGCTGGCGTACGTGGTGCTCAAGTCCGGCGTCGAACTCGATCCCGACCGGTTGCGCGACGAGCTGATCAAGCGGGTGCGCACCCAGGTCGGCGCGATCGCCACGCTGCACGACGCCATCATCGTGACCGCGCTGCCCAAGACCAGATCGGGCAAGATCCTGCGCAAGACCCTCCGGCAGATCACCTCCGGCGAGACGTTCGAGGTGCCGTCCACCATCGAGGACCCGGCGGTCCTGGCGGCGCTCGAGCAGCAGATCCGCGTCGCGCGCCCCGAGTGGCTGGATCCGGCGCACGGCGCCGACCACACCGGCGACGTGGTCGAGCCCGACGTGGATCCGGTTGCCCCGTCCTGACTTCCGTCCGCCGTCGACGTCCTCAGAGTTTCCTCAGAGGATGTTCATATCGGTGCCAGCAGTTCGAAATAGCCTCGAGACCGCCCCGAAACCCCTCGATGATCTGGAGGCAGATTCATGAAACGTTCCGTAGGCCGCCCCGCCATCGCCGCCGCGGCAGCAGGTGGAATCGCCACGGTCACGTTGCTACTGAGCCCCGCCGTCGCCGCGGCGGGCCCGATGGAATACGCCGAGCCGCTGCTGACATCGGACTGCTCGTTCGCCCAGGTCGACGCGGCGCTGCACGACAAGGCGCCGCAGCTGGCCGCGGTGCTCGACGCGAACCCGAGCCAGAAGGCCGAGCTGCAGCGCAGGTTCGACCAGCCGGTCGAGCAGCGCAGGGCCGAGTTGCGGCGGGCCATCGACGAGAACCCGGACGCGGTGCGCCAGGCGGAGAACGACCCTAGGACCGCGCAGTTGCGCGACACCATCCGCGTCGTGGCGGAGACCTGCCACAACTACTGATTCGCGGTGACCTGGGTGACCCGCCGGAATCCGCGTGTTCCGGCGGGTCGTCCGCGGGTTCCGAACGCGAGTCCACGCGCCCGGCTCGCACGACCGAAGATCTACGGAGGCGGGGAGCAGAATGGACGACGTGACCTCGACCTCGAACCCGACGGTTCTCGTGGTGGACGACGACGAGGACGTGCTCGCCTCGGTCGAGCGCGGGCTGCGTCTGTCCGGCTTCCGAGTCCTGGTGGCCAGGGACGGCGCCCAGGCGCTGCGCAGTGTGAACGAGCACGCGCCCGACGCCATCGTGCTGGATATGAACATGCCGGTGCTCGACGGCGCCGGCGTGGTGACCGCCTTGCGCGCGATGGGCAACGAGGTGCCGATCTGCGTGCTCAGCGCCCGCGCGTCGGTGGACGACCGCATCGCCGGACTGGAATCCGGCGCCGACGACTACTTGGTCAAGCCATTCGTGCTGAAGGAACTGGTGGTCCGGATCAGGGCGCTGCTGCGCAGGCGGTCGGACGTACCCGCCCCCGCGACACCGGGCGCGGTCACCGTCGGCCCGCTCGAGGTGGACGTCGCGGGCTACCGCGCGCTGCTGCACGGCCGCGAGATCGAACTCACCAAGCGGGAATTCGAACTGCTGTCGACGCTGGCCAGAAACGTCGGGGTGGTGCTGAGCCGGGAACGTCTGCTGGAACTGGTGTGGGGCTACGACTTCGCCGCCGACACGAATGTGGTGGACGTCTTCGTCGGCTATCTGCGCCGCAAACTCGAGGTGGACGGCACTGCGCGCCTGCTGCACACGATCCGCGGCGTCGGGTTCGTGCTGCGAGCGCCGAAATGACGGCGCCCGCCGCCGCACCGCCGGAAACTCGCAGGCGCCGGTCGTTTTCGCTGCGCACCCGCGTCGCGGGCGCTGCCGCCGCGGGCGCGATCATCATCGTCACGCTGATCAGCCTGATCAGCATCCGCGCCATCGAGCGCAACAACGTCCGGCAATCCGATCAGCAACTCGACGTCGCCGCGCGCATCGTCCTGATCGAGCCGCAGATCGCGGTCCGGGTCATCAGCCTGACCGGCCTGAACAACAACATGGCTGTGACCGTCCGTGACAACGGCGAGGTCGTCGCGAGCACGCCCCCGGAACTGCCCGAGCTGCCGGTCGGTTCCCGCACCGTCCCGGTGAACGGCATCCCGTACCGGATTCTGACCACCACCGAGAAGCAACCCTCGGGCCGGGTGGTCGCCCTCGGCATACCCGCAGCGGACGCGGCCGAGGCCACCGCCGAGCAGCAACGGTGGGTGCTCGGCGGCGCCCTGCTCGCCATCGCCGCGGCCGCTGGACTCGGCTGGTTGCTCGCGGGCGCGGCGGTGCGCCCGATCGTCCGGCTCACCCGGCAGGTGGGCGCACGCAGCGCGTTCCCGGATCCGAGCAATCCGCAGGCGCCGGTGGAGGGCGCGGGCGTGCACGAGGCGGAACAACTGGCCGACGCGGTGAACACCATGCTGCAGCGAGTGGATCAGGCGCAGGCGCAGACCGCCGCCGCGCTGGAGACCGCACGCGACTTCGCCGCCGTGTCCGCCCACGAGCTGCGCACCCCGCTGACCGCGATGCGCACCGATCTCGAGGTGCTGCGCACGCTCGATCTGGACGAGGCGCAGCGGGCCGAGATCCTCAACGACCTGCAGCGCAGCCAGGGCCGGGTGGAGAGCACGCTCGCCGCGCTGGAGCGGCTGGCCACCGGTGACCTGACCAACGAGCGCGACCACGTCGCCACCGACGTCGGCGACCTGTGCGACCAGGCCGCGCACGACGCCATGCGGCACTTCCCCGGCTTGGTCGTGCGCATCGATTCCGATGCCGAGCTGGTCACCCGCGGCCTGCCCGCCGGGCTGCGGCTCGCGGTGGACAACGCGCTGGCCAACTCGGTGAAACACGGCGGAGCGACCGAGGCCCTGGTCTCGGCGCACCGCGCGCCGGGCGGCCACATCGTGATCTCGGTCGACGACAACGGCCGCGGCATCCCGCCGCAGGAGCGCGAGGCCGTCTTCGACCGCTTCTTCCGCGGCAGCCAGGCGAGCAAGGGCGGCTCCGGCCTCGGCTTGGCGCTGGTCGCCCAGCAGGCCCAACTGCACGGCGGCCGGGCGTATTTCGACGCGGGCGCCCTCGGTGGCATCCGCTTGGTCCTCGACCTGCCCGAGCGGTCGGCAACTTAGACAACTCTCAGAGAAACGCCAAGGGGCGCGCCATATCTCGGGCTTAGGGTCGGCGGCGTGATCGGAAAACGCGCCCGCTGGGGCCTTCTCGTCGTTGCCCTCGTCTCAGCCGGAGCGCTCGGCGCCGGGATCACCGTATGGAGGGGGACGGATCGGGCGCCGACGGGAATCGCGCTGGTCGATGCCGATGCCGGTCCGACGGGTGCGCGCGTGGTCAAGGCGTTGCAGGACGCGGGCGGCTACGAATGGACCGTCGTGGCGCCGGGCGAGGCGAGCGCCGACGACTACGCCGCTGTCATCACGCTGCCCGCCGATCTCACCGCCTCGATGGGCACGCTGGCCGGGCCGGAACCGAAGCGGGCCAAGGTCACCGTGGACACCAACGAACATGCCGACGCCGACCTGGTGCACGGCGCGGTGACCGCGGTGACGCACCGGATCGGCGCGGCCGGCGTCGACGCCGCGCTCACCGCCGTCGCGCAGGCCAGGTCGCAGATGTCGCAGGTGCAGTTCACCGCCCAGTTGCTCAACGCCGGGGTCGAGGCGGCCGCCGCGGGAGCCGACCAGTTCAGCTCCGGCGCCGACCAGTTGCTCGGCTTCCTCGAATTCGCGAAATCGGGGTCTTCGCAACTCACTTCGGCCATCGCGTTGCTGAACTCCACCGTCGACGGCGCCGCCGCGCAGGCCGGTCGGCTCGCCGCGGCTCTCGATTCCACCGGCATCACCATCGCGCAGGTGGAACGGACGGCGAACACGGTGAGCGGCGGACTCGACCAGGTGCTGCCGCTGCTGCGCGCGCTGCCGTTCGCGAACGACCCGGCGCTCGCCGACATCATCGGGAAGCTGGAGGCGCTGCGCGGCGTGTCCGCGCAGGCGGGTTACCAGCTGACCGGCCTCGGCTCGCTCGTCGGCGGCGCGGTCGACCCCGACACCGACCTCGGCACCCTGCTCCGCACCGTCGTCGACCGCATGACCAGCGCGAGCGCGCAACTGTCCGAGGGCGCGAAGCTCGCGGAGGGCCTGCCTCAGCTCGCCGAACAGGGCGGAGCCCAACTGGTCGACGCCATCGGCCAGCTCACCGGCGGCGTGAGCCAGCTACAGAACATCGTGCACAACCTGAGCACCCAGACCGACAAGGCCGTGGCCGCCTTGCCCCAGCGCAGCAGCACCCAGCAAGCGGCGTTGGCAGCCGCCCTGACCGACCCGGTGGAGATCGTCAGAAAGTAGATACGACGATGGCCCGTCTTCCTTCACGGATGACGGGCCATAACATCTTCAGGCTCACGACGCGCGGGCCAACGGTGAGTCTTACGGTTACCGATCGCGCGACCGTTTGGAACCGCCTGCGCTTTTATCCGCAACCGTCTTGCCGACGTGCCCAGCTCACCTCGACCACGTCTTTCGAGCGAAGCGAGACCGAGCATGCGCCGTTCACGGCCCGGCTCGCGTCCGAGCGGCCGCTGCGCAAGCGACGACGTCGCAAGCAGTGGTCGCTCGGACGCGAGCCATGAAGGGGCCGTGAACACGCGGCGCCGAAGGCGCCGCCGAACTAATTGGCGTTCAGCAGGTCGATCACGAAGACCAGCGTCTTGCCGGAAAGCGGGTGACCGCCGCCCGCCCCGCCATAGGCCAGCTCCGGCGGGATGGTCAGCTGACGACGGCCGCCGACCTTCATCCCGGGGATGCCGTCCTGCCAGCCCTGGATCAGGCCGCGCAGCGGGAAGGTGATGGACTCGCCGCGGTTCCACGACGAGTCGAACTCTTCGCCGGATTCGAATTCGACGCCCACGTAGTGCACTTCCACGGTGCCGCCGGGCACGGCTTCCTTGCCCGAGCCTTCGATGATGTCCTTGATCACCAGCTCGGTGGGCGCGGGCCCAGCCTGGAACTCGATCTCCGGTTTGGTCATTCGGCTATCCCCTTCGATAGATGGTGGATGGATATCGTCAACGGTTGTTGATCTCGCGGTAATCGCGAGCGCCGTAACCGGTGTAGATCTGCCGGGGACGGCCGATCTTCAGCGGCTCGCTGTGCATTTCGCGCCAGTGCGCGATCCAGCCGGGCAGCCGGCCCATCGCGAACAGCACGGTGAACATGCGGGTCGGGAAGCCCATCGCCTTGTAGATGACGCCGGTGTAGAAGTCGACGTTCGGGTACAGGCGGCGCTCGATGAAGTAGTCGTCGGTGAGCGCGGCCTCTTCCAGGGCCTGGGCGATGTCGAACAGCTCGTCGTGGCCGCCGAGCTTGCTCAGGATGGCGTCGGCGTGCTTCTTGGCGATCGAGGCGCGCGGGTCGTAGTTGCGGTAGACGCGGTGCCCGAAGCCCATGAGCTTCACCCCGTCTTCCTTGTTCTTGACCTTGCGGATGAACTCCTTGACGTCGCTGCCGCTGGCCTTGATGCCGTCGAGCATCTCCAGCACGGCCTGGTTCGCGCCACCGTGCAGCGGGCCCCAGAGCGCGTTGATGCCGCCGGACACCGAGGTGAACAGGTTGGCGTCGGACGAGCCGACCAGGCGCACGGTGGAGGTGGAGCAGTTCTGCTCGTGGTCGGCGTGCAGGATCAGCAGCATGTCCAGTGCCGCGGCGACCTCGGGGTCCACCTCGTAGGGCTCGGCGGGGAAGCCGAAGGTCATCCGCAGGAAGTTCTCCACCAGGCTCAGCGAGTTGTCCGGGTAGAGGAACGGCTGGCCGACCGACTTCTTGTACGAGTAGGCCGCGATGGTGGGCAGCTTGGCCAGCAGCCGGATGGTGGACAGCTCGACCTGCTCGGGGTCGCGCGGATCCAGCGAGTCCTGGTAGTAGGCCGACAGGGCGTTCACCGCCGAGGACAGCACCGGCATCGGGTGCGCGTTGCGCGGGAAGCCGTCGAAGAACCGCTTCAGGTCCTCGTGCAGCAGCGTGTGCCTGCGGATGCGGTCGGTGAAGTCCTCGAGCTGGGCCTGGGTGGGCAGCTCGCCGTAGATCAGCAGGTAGCTGACCTCGATGAAGGTCGAGGCCGCCGCGAGCTGGTCGATCGGGTAGCCGCGGTAGCGCAGGATGCCCGCCTCACCGTCGATGTAGGTGATCGCCGACTTGGTCGGGGCGGTGTTCATGAAGCCCGGGTCGTACGTCACGTACCCGGTGCTGGCCAGCAGCTTTCCCAGCTCGATCCCGTCGTTGCCCTCGGCGGCCCTGGTGACCGTCATCGGGAACTCGCCGCCGGGGTAGGAAAGCACCGGCTTGGCGTCGTCGTCGACGTTGATGATGTTCTCAGCGGGCACGGAAGGATCCCTCTCAGGCTAGAACCACAGGCACCGGCGCGGTGGCGCACGATGCGCTTGCCTCAACGCTAGCCGTTGGCCGACGCGGACAATACCGGAGGGTAGTCCTGCGGCGGCTCACAAACACGTCCCGGCGCGGTGAGGTTCGCCTGCCCCGGCCGAACGCGGTCGCCAGGTGGCCGCGGTGCACGTCACACGGCGATTTCGGCATGAGCGCGAGCGACACGGTAACGCGTGAAGGCGGGAAACGCGACCGCCGCGATCAGCACGCCCGCCACCACCAGCGCGCCTCCGCCCGCCGCGGCTACAGCGGTACCCAGGCTCGCTGCCGCGAAACCGTGGGCAACATCACCGATCCTCGGGCCGCCCGCGACCACCACGGTGAACACCCCTTGCAGCCGCCCGCGCAGATCGTCGGTCGCCACCGTTTGCAGCATCGTGACCCGCAGCGCGGCCGAGACCATGTCCACCGCGCCGCCGAAGGCCGAGCAGGCCAGCGCGATCCACAGCCCGGCGCCCAGACCGAGACCGTGGCGGGTGAGCCCGACGGCGACGCCGAAGCCGACCATGGCCAGACCCCACAGCGCGATGCAGACCAGCACCGCGAACCCTTGCCTGCGGATGCGCGGAATCCACCCCGAGAAGACCCCGCCGAGCACCGCGCCCGCCGACATCGAGGCGAACAGCAGGCCGAGCGCGACGCCGCCGGTGGCCGGGTCGCCGAAGGTCTCGTGCGCGATCTGCGGGAACAGCGCGCGCGGCATGCCGAACACCATGGCGATCACGTCCACCGCGAACGACGCCAGCAGCACCCGCTGGGTGGCGAGGTAGCCGAAACCGGCGAGCACCGTGCGGAATCCGGCGCTGCGCACCGTCCCGGTCGGCGGCAACTCGGGCAGCCGCCACACCGCCCACAAGGTGGCCAGCAGCGCGACCGCGTCGATCAGGTAGAGCGTGGCCAGCCCGACGACGGGGATGAGCACCCCCGCCAGCACCGGGCCCGCGATCGCTCCGAACTGCATCACCGTCATGTTCAGCGAATTCGCCGCGGCCAGTTGGTCTTCCGGCAGCAGCCGGGGGATGGTCGCGCTGCGGGTCGGCTGATTCACCGCGAAGAACGCCTGCTGCACGGCGAACAGACCCAGCACCAGCCACACGTTGTCCGCCCCGGCCGCCGCTTGCAGCCAGAAGGCCAGCGCCGTGAGCCCGGTTCCGGAATTGGTGATCAGCAGGAGTCGGCGCCGGTCGAGCACGTCGGCGAGCGCGCCGCCCCACAGGCCGAACACGATCAGCGGCACCAGGCCGAACAGACCGGCCAGGCCGACGTAACCGGAGCTGCCGGTGATCTGGAAGATCTGCTGCGGAACGGCGACCACGGACAATTGCGCGCCGATCATGGTGACGATGCCCGAGCTCCAGAGGCGTCGGAAGTCGGGATTGCGCAGTGGAGTGGTGTCGGCGAGCAGTTTCACCGCCGCAGCGTAATCAGTCCTCCGTTCCGGATCGACGCGAGAATTCTCACCCGCACGCTGGGAATACGTCAGGGCTGCAGGCGCTCGACGGTGGTCGTCGCCTCGTCGATCCGCATCCGGATGCGGTTGTGCAGCCTGCCGCGCCGCCCCTGCCAGAACTCCACCTCGTCGGGACGGACCAGGAAACCGCCCCAGTGCGGCGGCACCGGGATCTCGTCGGTGTCGGCGAACCGCGCGGTCGTCTCGGCCAGCGTGCGGTCCAGTTCGGCGCGGGAGGCGATCGGCTGGGACTGGCGCGAGGCCCACGCGCCGAGCTGCGAGTCCCTGGGCCGGGAACGCCAGTAGGCCGCCGTCGTCTCGGCGGGAACCCGCTCGACCGAGCCGCGCAGATGCACCTGCCTGCCCAGCGCGGGCCAGACGAAGGTGACCGCGGCATACGGCAGTGCGGTCAGCTGGGCGCCCTTGGCCGAGTCGTAGTTGGTGTAGAAGATCACACCGTCGGGCGAGAGCCCTTTGCACAGCACGGTCCGCGCGACCGGCCGCGGCGTGCCGTCGGCCAGGGACACCGTGGCCAGCACCATCGCGTTGGGTTCGGCGATGCCCACCGCGGTGGCCTGTTCGATCCAGTGCCGCAGCAGCGGCTCCCAGCCGCCCGCCAGCCAGGTCTCGTCCAAGTCGACGTCGTCGTTGCCGCCGTGCGGCAGGCCGCCGTAGTCGACCCGCATGGCGGCGAGATCCGATGAATTGTCCAGGTCACGCATGGGCCAGACGTTACTCTTCGGTAGCGGGGAGCTAAGGTCTTGATGATCGGCATGTGCTCGTCAAATCCGACAATTCCCATCGGCGAGAACATGCGACCCAAGTGCAAGGAGAGTCGCGACATGACTACCAGCCCCGCGGTTTCCGGTGGGCAGGCCACCGTACCCAGCGATTTCGTCAGTGGCCTCGAGGGCGTGGTGGCTTTCACCACCGACATCGCCGAACCGGACAAGGACGGCGGCGCGCTGCGCTACCGCGGAGTCGACATCGAGAACCTGGTCGGGAACCGGGTCACCTTCGGTGACGTGTGGGCGCTGCTGGTCGACGGATCGTTCGGGCGCGGCCTGCCGCCCGCCGAGCCGTTCCCGCTCCCGGTGCATACCGGTGACGTGCGCGTCGACGTGCAGGCCGGGCTGGCCATGCTCGCCCCGATCTGGGGCTACCAGCCGCTGCTGGACATCGACGACGAGACCGCCAGGGAGAACCTGGCCCGCGCCTCGGTGATGGCGCTGTCCTACGTCGCGCAGTCGGCGCGCGGCATCTACCAGCCCGCAGTCCCGCAGAAGAAGATCGACGAGTGCACCACGGTCACCGAGCGCTTCATGACCCGGTGGAAGGGTGACCCCGACCCGCGCCACACCGAGGCCATCGACGCCTACTGGGTCTCCGCCGCCGAGCACGGCATGAACGCCTCCACCTTCACCGCCAGAGTGATCGCCTCGACCGGCGCCGACGTCGCGGCCGCGCTGTCCGGAGCGATCGGCGCCATGTCCGGCCCGCTGCACGGCGGCGCGCCCGCGCGCGTGCTGCCGATGATCGAGGAGGTCGAGCGAACCGGTGACGCGCGGGCGCTGGTCAAGGGCATCCTGGACCGCAAGGAGAAGCTGATGGGCTTCGGCCACCGGGTCTACCGGGCCGAGGACCCGCGCGCCCGCGTGCTGCGGGCGACCGCCGAGCGCCTCGGCGCGCCGCGCTACGAGGTCGCCGCCGCGCTGGAGCAGGCCGCCCTCGCGGAGCTGCGCGAACGCCGTCCGGACCGGGCCATCGAGACCAACGTGGAGTTCTGGGCCGCCGTGATCCTCGACTTCGCCGAGGTGCCCGCGCACATGATGCCCGCCATGTTCACCTGCGGCCGCACCGCGGGCTGGTGCGCCCACATCCTGGAGCAGAAGCAACTGGGCAAGCTGGTCCGCCCCGCGGCCATCTACACCGGCCCCGGCCCCCGCAAGCCCGAGGATGTCGAGGGCTGGGCCACGATCGCGCACACGTAGCGCGCACGGCGTCACGACCGCGAGCCGGACCTGAGGGCGGAAGATGTTGTCCCGCTGTCAGGTCCGGCTCGCGTAGCATCCGGGAGGGGAAGCTAGAGGACTAGAGGGATGCTGGACAAAGGAATATCGAGGCGGCGGATGCTCGGCGTCGGCGCCGCTCTGGCCGCAGGATTCGCCGCCACCGGGTGCGGCACCACGCAGAACACGTCTTTGGCGCAGGCGCGCGCGTCGATCGCGCCCGGCGCGACCACGGGGATGCGGGCCGCGCCGGTCTCGACGGGCCTGGACGCCGGCACACCCGTCGCCGTCGCCGCCAGGCACGCCGGCAGCCTGCCGCGGCAGTGGGGCGTCGAGATGCCTGGCATCACAAGTACTTTCAGCGCCGCGGGCAAACAGATGGCGCTCACTTTCGACGCCTGCGGCGGAACCGGCAACAACGACATCGACGAGTCGCTGGTGAATTTCCTGATCAGCGAGCGGATTCCGGCGACGTTGTTCCTCAACAAACGCTGGATCGAAGCCAACCGCGCGCGCACCGCGCAGCTGGCGGCGAATCCTCTCTTCGAACTGGCCAATCACGGTGTGGCGCACAAACCGCTGTCGGTGAACGGCCGCGAAGCCTATGGCATCGCCGGAACCGCTTCGGCGCGGGAGGCGGCCGACGAAGTCTGGGCCAACCACGAGTTGCTCACGACGATCACCGGCAAACCGCCGCGATTCTTCCGCGCAGGCACCGCGCATTACGACGACGTCGCGGTGTCCATCGTCAACGAATTGGGTGAAACGCCGGTCGGTTTCAGTATCAACGCCGATTTCGGCGCGACGGCGTCGGCCACCCAGGTGCAGTCGGCGATGAATGCCGCCGCGTCCGGCGCCATTTCCCTGGCCCATATGCATCGGCCGCGCTCCGGAACCGCGGCCGGGATGATCGCGGCGTTGCCGAAGATTCGCGCCATGGGTTTCACCTTCGTGCACCTGTAGCCGCCCGGCCGCATTCGCCGGCGATTCACTCCTCGAGCGACGCGACCCAGTCGACGGCGACCGTATCGCCACGGTCCACCTCGAAGAAGGCGACCTCGAGATGCCTGCCCAGGTCGACCAGCCGCAGGGCGTGCAGCGGCACCGGCTGCACCAGCCGCACCCGCCACGGCTTGGGTTCGTCCCAGGCGCGCAGTTCGAGGTCCAGCCGCAGCACCGGATCGTCACGACCGGAGTAGTCGGCCGCGACCGGAGCGGCGGCGAGCACGGTGGCGTCGGCGCGGCGGCCGTCGGCGAGGATCTTCGCGATGCTCGCCCGGCCCGCGTCTTCGAGGTCGGGGACGTACAGCACCAGGCGATCGCGGTGGCGCGGATCCACCCGGCAGCACACCGCGTCGCCCGGCCGCATCCATTCCAGGTCCGCGTCCGGCACCCGCTGCCGCACCCGGGTCTCGTAGGGGAACTCGCCGGCCAGCTGCACGCGGACCCAGAACACATGGCCCGGTTCGGTGCGGCGCGGACGCACGCCGAGGATCGTGGCGGTACCCGCCTCCCCGCGGATCAGCAACTCCCGCCGCATCGCGTCCGAGACCGTCGCGCCGCGCAGGCGGAAATTCCGCGCCCGCTCGCGCAGTCGCCACCCCGAGTTTGCTGACGGCATGCTCATGGGCGCTTACGTTAGCCGGAGTGTGGGCGTCGCCACAGCGACACCACCGACTACCCTGTTGGCCATGACCTCTGCGTTTCCGACCATTCCCGACGACATCAAGCCCGCCGACGGACGGTTCGGCTGCGGCCCTTCCAAGGTGCGCCCGGAGCAGCTGCAGTCGCTGGTGAACGTCGGCGCCTCGGTGTTCGGAACCTCGCATCGGCAGAAACCGGTCAAGGACGTGGTGGCGCGCGTGCGCTCCGGCCTGCGCGAGCTGTTCGGCCTGCCGGACGGCTACGAGGTGGTGCTCGGCAACGGCGGCACCACCGCGTTCTGGGACGCGGCGGCCTTCGGCCTGGTCCGGGAGCGTTCGCTGCACCTGACCAACGGTGAGTTCAGCTCGAAGTTCGCCGCCGTGACCAAGGGCAACCCGTTCATCGGCGACCCGATCGTGGTCTCGGCGGAGCCGGGCAGCGCGCCGGAGCCGGTGTCGGACCCGTCGGCGGACCTGATCGGCTGGGCGCACAACGAGACCTCCACCGGCGTGTCCATCCCGGTGCGGCGTCCCGCGGGCTCGGAGCACGCGCTCATCGCCATCGACGCCACCTCCGGCGCGGGCGGCCTGCCGGTGACCATCACCGACGCCGACGTCTACTACTTCGCTCCGCAGAAGTGCTTCGCCTCCGACGGCGGCCTGTGGGTGGCGCTGATGAGCCCGGCCGCGCTGGAGCGGGTCGAGGAGATCAAGGCTTCGGGCCGCTGGACGCCCGATTTCCTGTCGCTGCCGATCGCGATCGACAACAGCACCAAGGATCAGACCTACAACACCCCGGCGCTGGGCACCCTGCTGCTGTTCGCCGACCAGATCGAGTGGCTCAACAACAACGGCGGCCTGGACTGGGCGGTCAAGCGCACGCTGGACTCCTCCTCGCGGCTGTACTCCTGGGCGGAGTCGAGCGAGTACGCCACCCCGTACGTCACGGACCCGGCGCACCGCTCGCAGGTGGTCGGCACCATCGATTTCGCCGACTCGGTCGACGCGGCCGCGGTGGCGAAGATCCTGCGCGCCAACGGCATCGTGGACACCGAGCCCTACCGCAAGCTCGGCCGCAACCAGCTGCGTATCGGCATGTTCCCCGCGATCGATCCGGACGACGTCAGCCAGCTGACCCGCTCCATCGATTGGGTCGTGCAGAATCTCGGCTGAGCGCCGCATTTCTCGGTCCGGAGCGCGCAACACGCCCGGGATCGACACGCCGCTGAATTAGCCAAAGCGGATCGAACAGAGCAGATTAGCGGGGCACGGACATCTCCGAGGAGATTTCCGTGCCGCGTGTCCTGCCCC
This sequence comes from Nocardia sp. NPDC003726, assembly GCF_053586955.1. Taxonomy (NCBI): domain Bacteria; kingdom Bacillati; phylum Actinomycetota; class Actinomycetes; order Mycobacteriales; family Nocardiaceae; genus Nocardia; species Nocardia sp. NPDC003726. The sequence continues at coordinate 345,792 of NZ_JBSFNF010000004.1, forward strand.
ATGAATCTCAGATGTGCACTACTGTTTCGGAAAGTGGGCGGTGTCGCGAGTCGACGCGATAAGGAGGTAACGGTGCGTGAACTTCGAGTGATCGGGGTGACGCCCGACTCCACGCACATCGTGTGCATCGACACCGAGTCCGGTCAGAAGTTCCGGCTGCCCGCCGACGACAAACTGCGAGCCGCCGCGCGCGGAGACCTTGCCCGATTCGGCCAGATCGAGATCGAAATGGAAGCAACTATGCGTCCCCGCGATATCCAGGCCCGTATTCGTGCAGGGGCCTCCGTCGAACAGGTCACCGAAGAATCCGGAATGCCGGCCAGTCGCGTCGAGCGATTCGCCTATCCGGTGCTGCTGGAGCGAGCGCGCGCCGCCGAGCTCGCCCAGAAGGCCCACCCGGTCCGCCCCGACGGTCCCGCCGTCGACACCCTCATCGATGTGGTCACCGCCGCGTTCACCGCGCGCGGGCACAACATCGAGGGCGCCGAATGGGACGCGTGGAAGGACGAGAAGGGTTACTGGGTCGCCCAGTTGCAGTGGCAGAACGGGCGATCGGAGATCGCGGCGCACTGGCGCTACCAGCCGGACGCACACGGCGGCTCGGTCTCTCCGCTCGACGACCCGGCCTCCGACCTGATCGATCCGGACTTCGGACGCGCGCTGCGCGGGCTGGCCACGATCGTGCCGCCGGAACCCGAGCCCGCGCCGCAGCCGGAGCCGGTGGCCGAACCGCGTCCAGCCCCGGCCGCGCCGCCCGCGCGCACCGCGAGCCGTCAGAGCCAGCCGACGTTGGACGAGTACTACGAACAGCGGGCCGTCGCGGCCGGTGGCAGCGCCGCCGCGATCCCGGCGGGCAACGCGCCGGCGCCGGCGACGGCGACGGCCGCTGCCACGCCTCCCGCCGCCGGTAACGCGGCGCCCGCCAACGGGGCCGCCGCGACTGCGGCCACCCCCGCCGACACCGCCGCGCCTGCGCCCGCCGCGACCGAGGAGCCCGCGAAGCCCGCGGCCAAGGCTCCGGCGAAGCCGACGCGCAGCAAGCGCGGCAAGGCCCCGATGCCGTCCTGGGAGGACGTGCTGCTCGGGGTGCGCAGCTCGGGTCACTGAGCGCCCCCGCCACCGCGGGTCTTCTTCGCGCCGATCGGGGGCGCGGTAGCGCGCTTCCCGGGTTCGCCCGGCTCCGATGAGCGCGTGAAATCAGCGGTCACGAACCGGTGTTCACGGTGCGAAGCCGCACCGAGGCCGGAGCGAGGCGAGTAGATTTTCGGTGGGTCGACGAGCGTCGGCGCCGACGGTGGCCGCAGCGGTGCCGCGGTCTACGCCGTCGTGCGTTGCTCGAAGTTCGCGGAGTTGATTCGTGTGACTATCGGGAGGTGCCGGAATGCTATCCAAGGCTTGGTCGCTCTGGTACGTCGACGCACCGGACCCGCTGGCAGTACTGCGCGCGAGCCGTAATCCCGATCCCCAGGCGGCACTGGCACTGGCCAAGCAACTGCACGAAGACCGCGACGTGCAGCCGATCCTGGCAGGCACGCTGGCGGGTTGCGCGGGCCCGGCGAGCGACGAGGTCTGCATCGGTTGCTTTCCCGGCGTGACGGTGCTGTGCTCGGCGCAGGCCGCGCGCATCCGCCCGACCGAGATCCCGGCATTGCTGGTGCGCCCGCTGGCCTCGGAACACACCTATCTGGTGTCGTTCGACATCGAGCACGGCTGGGGTGCGTTCGCGCACTGGGAGCGCGGCGAGTTCCGCAGGTCGTTCAGCTCGACGCGGGTACACATCCTGGAGGACGAAGGACTTCCGCTGGTGTGGGAGCGGTCCTACTGGGCAGGAGAACATCCGGTGCGCTGGCGCGCCGGCGAGCTGCCCGACCCGCAGTCGCTGCCGTTCGATCCGCCCGACTTCGCCGACGCGGCCAACAACGAATGGCTCGGCTTCCACTACCGCGGTCCCGCCGCGCCCGGCGCGCTCGGGCCAGGGGACATCCCCATCTGCAAGTTCGCGCTGCACCCGAAGGGCAAGCTGCCCGCCTCGCCGGTGCGCGGCTCAGGCGATGGCGGGGCACACACGACTTCGCGCAAGCGCGGCCTGTTCGGCTGGCTGAGCGGACACGACCCCGTCGGCTAGCCGCTTCGCCGTGCCCCGGGCGGCGCTGTCTCAGTGCAGCCGGACACCGTCCGCCGACAAACCGCGCACGCCGGAGCGAAGACCGGAGGTACGCACAACGCGCGCCGCCGGAGCGAACACCGGAGGTACGCACAACGCGCACGGCCGGAGCGAAGGCGGAGGTACGCCTCAGCCGAACAATCCCTCCAGCACCAGCACGACCCATCCGAGCAGCACGCCCGCCACACCGCCGCCGATCACCCACCGCGTCACGGGGGTGAATCGCCAGCGCCAAGCGGTGGGCGCGGCGCCGCCGGCCGCGACCAGATTCACCGCCACCGCGAGCAACGGATGCACTTCGGCCAGCGCGGCCCCGAAGGAATACACCGCGACCGCAGAAAGCAGCGCCACCATGAACGCCACGGTGAGGCCAGCGCCCCACGGCGTCGGGTCCTGATAGGACCGATAGGGCCGGTACGGTTCGGTCACGCCGTCCTCACCCGCTCGTAGAACGCCATCGCGGCCGCGGTCGCGACATTGAGCGAATCGGTGCCTGGCGTCATGGGGATGCGCGCGCGGACGTCGGTGGCCCGCATGGCCTCCTCGGTCAGTCCCGGCCCCTCGGCTCCGAGCAACAACGCCACCCGCTCCCCCGTCATCGCAGCGGCCAGATTCGCCGCCGCCGGATCGGGCGTGAGGGCGATGATCTGGAATCCCTTGCGCCGCAGTATATCCAGGCCACCCGGCCAATCCGGTACGGACGCGAACGGCACCCGGAGCACATGTCCCATCGACACCCGGACGGCGCGGCGGTAGAGCGGATCGGCGCAGCGGTCACCGAACAGGATCGCGTCGGCTCCCAGCCCGGCGGCGTTGCGGAACATGGCGCCGAGATTCTCGTGGTCGTTGACGCCTTCCAGCACCGCGACGGTGCGCGCCTTCTCGAGCACCTCGTTCATGCCGAGTTCGGCGGGGCGACGGGCGACGGCCAGCACGCCGCGGTTGAGGTGGAACCCGACCACCTCGGCCATCACCTCGGCCGTGGCGCGGTAGTACGGCACGTCGACGGTCACCAGGTCGTCGGCGAGTTCGGCGCGCCTGCGCTCCACGCCGAGCAGCGCGGTCGGCTGGAAACGCGAATCGAGCATGCGCTGGACCACCACGACGCCCTCGGCGATCACCAGGCCTTTGCGGCCGGGCAGATCTGGCCTGCGATCGGCCGACTTGAGATCGCGGAAATCGTCGACCCGTGGGTCGGCGGGGTCATCGATGTCGATCACTTCGGCCACCGCTCCATCCTGCCGGGCGGCCGCGGCCGGGTCCGAATCGGTGTTCGCCCTGCGGTCGCGGACCGCGAAAATGCGGTGCGGGCAGGTATGCGAAGGTGGGATGGTCGAGGCATGACCCCGCCGGGAATCACCATTCGGTCGGCCACCGCGCACGACGCGCCCGCGATCACGACCCTGTTGGAGACCTCGTTCGGCACCCGCTCCGACCCGGCCGAAGCCGAACGATATCCGCTGCTGTTCCCGCCGGAGAGCGCGATCGTGGCGGTCGACGGCGGAGAGGTCGTCGGGCACGCCCAGTCCACCACCATGACGGTGACCGTGCCCGGCGAGCGAACGGTGCGGGTGTGCGGCATCGCGGGCGTCGGCGTCGCGCCCACGCACCGGCGACGCGGCATCCTGCGCGCCATGTACGCCGAACAACACCGGCGCGTCGAGGCCGCCGGCCTGCCGTTGACCATGTTCACCGCGAGCGAGGGCGGCATCTACGGCCGGTTCGGCTACGGCACCGCCACACGGGAGAACGCGGTCGGCATCGACCGGCGCTTCGCCGGATTCCTCCCGTCGACGCCCGATCCAGGCGGTGTGGCGCTGCGCTCGCCGAGCGAGCTGCGCGCGGCGGCGGAAGCGATCTACGACCGCTGGCGCAGGCTGGTGCCGGGCGCACAGGTACGTCCGGCGGCGGCCTGGGACATCGTTTTCGACGATCCACAGCGTTATCGCGAGGGCGGAACCACCCTGTTCGGGCTCCTGCACGCCGACGGCTACGCGCTGTATCGGTACCACGCGGACGGCAGGGCGCGGACGGTGGAAGTCGTCGAACTGCGGACGGTCACGACCGAAGCGCACGCGGCCCTGTGGCGGGCCCTGCTGGGGCTCGATCTGGTCCGACGGGTGGATGCCGTGCTCACCGACCACGACCCGCTGCCCTATCTGCTGACCGATCCCCGGCTGGTGCGCACCACCGCACGCTATGACGGACTGTGGCTGCGCCTGATGGACGTCCCCGCCGCGTTGACGGCGCGCGCTTACGCCGGCGACCTGGATGTGACGCTCGCGGTGACCGATCCGTTCCGGAACGCGGGCGGCACGTTCGCACTGCGCGTGCGGAACGGACAGGCCGAATGCGAGCCGACCGACCGTGCGCCCGATATCGAACTCGGCATCGATGTGCTCGCGAGCATGTATCTCGGTGCGTATCCCGCCCGGGTCTTCGCGGCGGCGAACCGGTTGCGCGCGAAGGACGCCGCACGGCTGCGTGCCTTCGACGACGCCTTCCGCGCGGAGCGGGACGCGATGCTGGGCTGGTTCTTCTGAGGGCGCGCACCGCGCCGCGCCGCCTGGCATGCTGGTCTCATGAAGCCGATCCAGTTGGTTCTCAACATCCTGTGGCTCGTCCTCGCCGGATTCTGGCTGGCGCTCGGCTACATCGCGGCGGGAATCATCTGCTTCATCCTGATCATCACGATCCCCTTCGGCATCGCGTCGTTCCGGATCGCCGCCTACGTGCTGTGGCCGTTCGGCCGGACCACCGTGGAGAAGCCGGGCGCGGGCGCGGGTTCGCTGATCGGCAACATCATCTGGTTCGTCGTCGCGGGCTGGTGGCTGGCGCTCGGGCACCTGCTCACCAGCATTCCGCTGTTCGTCTCGATCATCGGCATCCCGTTCGGGTGGGCCAACCTGAAATTCATACCGATTTCGCTGTTCCCACTGGGACGGGAGATCGTGGACAGCGACCGGCCGTTCGGCGCGCAATAGCGGCAGCTCAACCGGGGTTTACGCCCTGGGCGGCGGGGACGGCGAGCCACGCCGCATCGCGACAGTACTGTGATCTGAATCACAGACTGTTAACGAAGTCACACCCCCGTGCGATGGTTAGCTAGAAGGTAACTGATTTATTTCCAGTGCCCACAGCGTCCCGAGCGGGCGCCGAGCCGACCGCGCAGGAGGGCTCCACCATGACCGACCGAACCGCCCGCAGGGCCGACTCGGACACCGCGCCACTCGCGCCGATCGCGGTGATCGTGGGGGTGCTGCTGCTCATCGGCGCGGCCACCCAGCTCCCGCACCTGCCTCGATGGGCCGACGATTACGGAGTTCTGGTCTATCCGGTCTTCGTGCTGTGGCTGACCGTCGCGGGTGGGCTGCTGTGGTGGGGCGCCGGGATCATCCGGACCAAGCGCTGATCCACGCCGCGCGCGGCGAATCCTGTTGCTGCGGTGGCTACTCGGATTCCGCCACGATCTGCTTCATGATCGCCACGGCACGGGTCAGCACGACGAGCTGCTCCTCGGTGAGCGTCGACAGCTGCTCGGTCATCCACGCCTCGCGGGCGCTGGCTTCGTCGGCGATGAGCGCGCGGCCCGCGGGGGACAGCGAGACGATGATCTGACGGCCATCGGTCGGATGCGGATTGCGCTCGACCAGATCGAGGTCGGTGAGCGAGGCGATGACACGGGTCATCGAGGGGGGCTGCACGCGTTCCTTCGCCGCGAGCGCACCGGGGGTCATCGCGCCCTCGCGCGCGAGCGTGGCGAGCGCGGAGAGTTGGGTCAGCGAGATCTGCGAGTCGGCCCGACGGCCGCGCAGGTGTCGCGTCAGTCGAACGACCGCCAGCGAGAGCTCACCAGCAAGGGCTCTGACATCCGATGGCGTTGTCACAGTGCCAAACGATACGGGACCGATGGCGGCCGGTCGCGGCTTCCCGCCATGGTCCGACCACCTCGGCTCCGCGCGGTCGGCGGACTCCGCCCGGCAGGCCCGATTAGGCTGAACCCGTGACACCGAAAGTCCCGCAGCTTCCGCCGCGCCTGACCGACCCGCGCCCCGTGCTCGCGGTCGGCAGCGCACTGTGGCTGATCGCCACCGTGGTGGTGTGGGCCGGCGGCGACCGGTGGGCGTCGGCGCGTCCGGTCTGCCTGATGGGGTTGGTGGTCGGACTGATCGGGCTGGTCATCTACCTGGTGCAGCGCCGCGGCGCCCGGCGCGGGGACAAGGGCGCGCAGACGGGCTTGTAGGGCGGATTACGCCCGGACCAACTCGAATTCGTCGGTGGTGCCGGTGAGCGGGTAGAGCCCGCCGCCGGGATCCAGACGGGTCGCATAGTGCTGGAAGCGATAGCGTCCCGGCTCGGCGTCCGAAGGGATGTCCCAGGTGAACCGAGCCACCGACTCCGCGAGCCCGCGTTTGCTCCAGTGGTATTTCACCGCCCACTCCCCCTCGTTGGCCACCCGCACCCACTCGCCCGACGCGTTCCTGCGCTGCACTTCCAAGAAGGTCCCGTTGCGCCGGTTGTCGTGTTTCGGATGCGCCGAGACGAATTCCGCCAGCACTTGATCTCCGGGGCCGTAGGACGGGTGCGGTTGCACCAGCACGTCACCGAAGTCGCGGCCCGGCACGGCCGCGTCCGGCCCCGCGCCCGGCTGGAAGTTCGGCTGCAGCTGGGACACATCGCGCGGGGCGGGGCCGCGCGGCACCGGCCTGCGGGCGGCGAATGCCGTGGCCAGACGGGTGAACTCCTGCTGATAGGCGCACAGGGTGTAGCGGCCGAACAGCGTCGAAGCGCCCTCGTATTGCTGGGAATCGTATTCCTCTGGCGTGGTGACGTATTCGTGGTAGGCGTTCGCGTATCCCTGCATCAGCACCTGCTCCAGCGGAACGTCCAGCGCCGCGGCCACGGCCCGGCGAATGCGCAGGCCCGACGTGATGGTGAACTCGCCACCCGCCGCCGCCAGATAGAGTTCGCCGATGCGAACGAGCTGAATCGGCAGCACATTCGGCACCCAGGGCACCGGAGGCAGCAAGCCGAGGGGCACCGCGATCGCTTTCGGCGCCTGCGCGTCCGCCAGCCAGCCCGGAGCGGGCTGGGCGGGATCGCCGAGCGCGTCCAGGAACGGGTTGCGCACGCCCTCCGGAATCGGACCGCCTGGCAGGCCGGGACCATCCTCGACGCTGCCCGCGATCAGCGACACACCCGCCGCGGCCGGTGCGGTGCGCCGCGGTAGCCCGTCCGGCGTGAAACGGCCGTCCACGGCGATATCGGCGAGATCTATGTAGCACAGCATCCCGTCGACCGGGCCGGAGATCGAACGGGCCCGAGCCGCCGCCTCCTCGGACGCCGCGTATTGCCGTTCGCCGAGGATGCGGGTGTTCTCGAACTCGTCCTCGGTGGGACCCGAGCCTTGGCGCAGGTTCAGGTTCGGGGACATGTCACCGGCGTTGGTCTGCGCGAAGGCCGCGACGAACGCGGGCTTGCCGTCCAGGTAGCGCACGCCGTGCTCGATGTGCTCGCAGCGGAACGACGCGTAGCCCTTGTTGTCCGAGCTGATCAACCGGTTCGCGTTGGTCATGGAGGTGTTGTGGGTGGCGAACCAGGTGATGGTCCCGGCCACCCGGTCGCCCTTGCGCAGGACGAGCGTGGTCACCGCCGGGTCGATGGCGTCCGGGAAATGTTGTTTGTCCGCAGGTGGATTCAGTTCCCACGCCACGCGCGACCGGTTCACGCTCGCGTTGCGCAACTCGGCGCGGCCGACGGCCAGCGAACCCGGCCCGAGATCGGCGTGCGCGGCGGCGATCGCCTCGACGATCCCGTTCACCTCGGCGTCGTACACCTGCTGCTGGAAACCGAGGATGGACAGGTTGTAGGCGTAGTCGTTGCTGGAGCCGCCGCAGGTCGCGTGCGAATGGGTCGAGGTCAACAGCACGTTCTGCTCGGTGTACCGATCGCCGAAACGGCGGGCCAGTTCGGTCAGCACGCCGCGGTGCACGGACTGGAAGATCATCCCGTTCTCGGCGACCACGAAGACGATCCGCCGCCCGGCGCTGCCGATGATGAACGCCCGCGCCCGCGGACGCAGATGGATGCCCGCGGTCTGCTGCTCGAGCTGGGAGTAGCCCATCATCCCGCATTCGGCGGCCGGGCCGGTGATGTCGGAGAGTCCGACGCCGATCTCGTAACCGCCGGCATCCGGTGCGGCGGCCGCCGGAACGCCGAGTGCGTCGCTCGTGCCCGTCACGGCCGCGAGCGCGGCGGACCCGATCGCGGCGCGGGTCAGAACAGTTCGGCGTGACACCGGCATACCCGTCTCCCTTCTGTCCGGATGCAGCGAACCACACAACTGGTCAGTCGTCCAGTCCAGATTTTTCCCGCCCATGAATTGACTGCGGGGGCCGTGGGCGCTTAACTCCCTTGGGTGTCCTCCCGATTGAGCGTCGAAGAACGACGGGCCCACCTTATCGAGGCCGCGATCGGCCTTGCCGAGAAAAAGGGTGTTGCGGGCGTGACCACGCGCGATGTCGCTCAGGCGGCCGGCGTCTCGCTCGGTGTGGTGCATTACTGTTTCGAAAACAAGGACGCGCTGATGACCGAGCTGGTCAAAGCGTTGTCGATGGAATTACGCGATTCCGTCGATGCGAACGAAACGGTATGGCAGGACGTCGGAAGTGGAAAAGAAGCCCTTCAAAAATTGATCCGGTCGGGTCTGGAACTGATGTGGCTGAACATCGAAGCCACTCCGGAACGACAGCTGCTCACTTACGAAACGACCACTTACGCGTTGCGCGAGGGCGAACAAACCCCGGCGAAACTCGCGATCGCCCGCGAGCAGTACAACTTCAACGACTCCACGGTCGCCGACATCCTGGAGCACGCGCGCGACGCCACCGGCAACACCTGGTCGGTCCCGGTGCAGACGCTGAGCCGGTTCACCCTGAACGTCATCGACGGTGTGGTGCTGCGCTGGCTGGTGGACAACGACAGCGAGAGCGTGCGCGGGCAGTTGGATCTGCTGAGCGAGATGCTGACCGGGTACGCGGCGCAGTAACCCGCGGCTCAGTCCCGCCGCGGCGCTCGGACGTGCACCTCGGAGCCGGTCTGCCACCAGGGCACCGCGACCGTGGTCTCGATCGCACCGCTCAGCCGCACCGTCAGGTTCTGGTGCACCACCAGCTCACCCGTTTGCGGAGGCAGCGTGAACAGCTGCCGCAGCACGACGCCCAGCGGCTCCGCCGCCCAGGTCGTGCGACGGCCGGTGCTGGTCACCTCGGCGGTGACGACCTCCGACACCAGCGGCAGATCGAGCAGAGCCGCCAGGGACGATGCCGTTTCGGTGTCGCCTGCCACCAAGCGATCCGGCGGCACGGCGAGGCCGAACCACGGTAGATCGAGGACGAACGCGTCCTCCGGATCGACCACGGCGCCGGTGAGCGCGCGCACGCGATCGGGCGGTTGCAGGTCGGCGAGATCGAGCAGGCCGGCGGCGACAGCGGCGGCCAAGCGGGCATGGGTGCGCGAAACCACGTCCGGCGATGGTGTTCGCACGGGGTCGGCCAGCGCCTCCAGCAAAGCGGCGGCCAACTCGTCGGTGATCGTCCCTGGGTCGGCGAGAACCGCGCGACAAGCGTCCGGGTCGACACCGGCGATGGTGAACGTCGGGAGCAGTCCGTCGAAATTGGTGTCGGCGGGATGGCGCAGCAACCCCAGCGCAGTGCCGTCGACCCGCGCGTACCGGCGCAGCCACCACGCGGTGTAGCCGTCGGCGTCGGCGAGCAGGCGACGGGTGCGCGGCGATGCGGCCAACTGCCGCAACGCTTCCGGCCAGGCGGCGTCATCGATCAGATCGAGGTCACGGACGGCCACCAGCTCGGGTGGGTCCTCCTTGAGCGTCGACCACCAGTGTTCCTCGTCGTCCAGGTCGTGGTCGGGGCCGGTCGGATCGGCTTCGACGAGCACACCGAAATCCCAGCCGACGCCGACGGCGCGCAACGCCTCCGTGCCGTAGCGCTCGACGAGTTCGGCGGCTGCCGTGCCGAACGGCGCGTCGGGAACGAGCAGCTCACGCAGCGGCGCTCCGGGCAACAGCAGTTCGTCGGCGGGTCGCGACTCCCCTTGCGCGTCGGGTAATTCGAGCAAACCGAGCCAGGAAGGAAGGGCCTCCCGATCGGCATGCGCGGCGAGACGCAAGATCGCATCCGCGGTGTCGGGGTCGCCCGGGTGGTCCTCCAGATCGGCGCGCAAGCCGGGATCGGTCAGAAGATCCTCGGCGGTGGCCGACCGCGCGCCGAGCCGAGCCAGCAACGGATGCGCGGCCTCAGGATGCGCCAGCCGCGCCCAGTGCAGCGGGATCGCGACCTCGAGCTGATCGTCCAGCACCACGGTGCGAGGCCCGGTGACGAGCCTGCCGTCGGCCAGCGGTACCGCCAGCGCGCCCAACTCCTCCGCCGCGAGCGGATCCGCCACGAACGGTTCGAGGGCGGCGTAGAAGGACCGCCACCAACTCGGCGGCCGCTCCAAGCCCACGGACAACTCCGCCAGCCGCGCCAGCCCGAGCCGGTGCACGTCCAGGACGCCCATGGCTTCGGCGTGCGCGCTCCCGGACAGGTCCGGGAGCACGAGAGGACCGACCACTTCGTCGAGCAGGTCGGCCAGTTCGGCGGTCAGACCGGCGAAGATGTAGGCGCGGGTGGGGACGGCGATGTTCTGGTGGTGCGTCGGTCCGGCGGTCGACGGTGCCGCGGCGACAGCGAACGCATCCGGTTCGCCAGGAGGCGATGTGACGTCGGCTGATTCGGTGCCGGACCATGCGCTCAGCACATCGAGAGCCTCGGTCCCCGAGGCCGAGCCCCGCAGGCCCAGCGCTTCGATATCGGCGGGGAGCCGCTCGATTGCGGCTTCCGAGTGAACGCGCCGGTGCGGGGCGACCACGGGCAGCCAAGGACGGGTCCGCAATTCGCGTAGCAACGCTTCACGCAGCAGGCCATCGGCCTCGCTGCGGGCGAACCCGGGCGTCGGCACCAGCACGAGCCGGTCGCGTGGCGGAAGAGCACGAGCGAAATCCGCGTAGCCGTCGGCCAGTTCGCCGAGCCGCGCGCCGGGCAGCAACCTGCGCCGATCCGGCTGCATCGGGATATCGGCGATGAGCAAGGCGGGCAGTGACAGTTCCTCGTCCGACCTGGTCGGCGCCCGCAGCACGTCGGGGGCGGCGGCCACCGGCCTGCCGTCGCGCACCGGCAGCAGCCAGCGGGCGCGCCGCGTGCGGTACTGCCACCAGGTGCGCTGTTCGCTGCCTGGGCCGTCGACGTAGACCTCGTGCAGGCCGTCGCCCATATCCTCGGCACTGCTGACGAATTTGGCCGTGCCGATCCGGATGCGCCCCAAGGCTGGCAACTCCAGCAGCAGATCGACGGCTTCGGCGTGCATCGCGGCCAGCAGCGCTTCGGCGTCAACGTCGGCGCGCAGCCGCAGCACCACCTCGGTGTCGAGACCGTCCGCCGGGCGGACCTCGATCGGCCAGGCCAACCGCAGCACCGGAGGGGCGAATTCACCCGCGTCAGCGGCGGGTAAAGGAATCACGTTGTCGCGCAGAGCCTCCCGGGTTTCGGTACGGGAAAACCGCAGCGATCCGGAGGCCGACCGCAGCTCGATGTCGTCGCTCACCGCGAGCACCGCCGTGAAACCGACGCCGAATCGGCCGACGGTCCCGCCGTCGGATTTCCCCGACGCGCGCAAGGCGGTGAGCGCCTGCACACCCGAGACGTCCAGCGGCGCACCCGTATTGCCGATGTGCAGGTCGCGACCGTCGAGCCAGACCGCGACGGCCCCTGCCACGCCCGCCTTGCGCGCGGCATCGGCGGCATTCTGCGCCAACTCGGTCAGCAATCGGTCGCGGTAACCCGCGCGAACCAAGTCGTTCTCGGTGGCGGCGTCCTCCCGCAACCGGGTCGGCGAGTCACGCCATGCGGCGAGCACCGCCGCGCGCAACGCCGACGTGCCGAACGGGTCGGCTGTCCCGCTCAGCTCCGCGGCGATGACTGGAACTCCGGCCGTGCCTCGTCCTCGGCGACACCCGCCCCGGATGGCGCATCGACGTCTTCGGTACCGGCCGACGTAGCGGTGGGTTCCGGTCCCGGAGTGGGGGACGACGAAGCGGACTCGTGCGCCTCCGCCACGGCGTCGGACGCCGGGGCCGACTCCGCCGCGACGGCTTCAGCCGGGGCCGACTCGACCGCGCCGGCCGGCACGGCGTCCGAGCCGGCCGCTGCGACCGACTCTCTCGATGCGGTATCCGATTCCGGCGCGCTCGTGCCGACGGCATTCGACTCGCCGACGTGCGTCGGTGCACCGCTGCTCAGCGCCGCGGATGAGGTCGATCCCGCCGCGTCCGCTTCCGTCGGTTCGGACGTCGCGGGACCGGCACTCTCATCGCTCACCGAAGCAGCCGTGCCCTCTGCCTGGCCCACGGTCGTACCGGTCACGCTCGACGCGGCTGCGGGCTCGGCGGGCGAGGAACTCACATGCGCTTCCGACTCCGTCGCAGTGGCCCCTGGATCAGGCTCTGCCGCCGTGTTCGGGACGGTGTCGGCGATAGCGGCACCGCCCTGAGCGAAGACCGAGTCCGGGGCAACGGCCGCGTGTTCAGCCACCGCGTTCTCGCCGGACGCAGCGACCGCTTTCTCAGCGACCGCAGAGTTCTCCCCGACCGGAGGCTTCTCGGCTGGCCCGGAATTCTGGTCTGTCGCGATGTCCTCGGCGACCACCGCCTCGCGGGCCCGCGCAGTGGCGTCCGCGTCCGGGCGGAGTTCACCGGTCTGGGCCACGTCCTCCGCGTGCTCGGCCGCGCCATGCCGATCCACGTCCTCGGACGGAGCTGCCTCGACCTGTTCGCGCTTACCGTCGCGCGGCTCGTCCCTGTGGAGTGTGATCACCTCGATGGCCGAGTCGTCGTACGCCTCGTACAGCGGCGACCCGTTGCCGGTGGGGACCTTGGTGTCCGAGTGCGCGCCACAGCCGTAGGCGACGTGGACGACGTGACCGTCGGCGCCCATGGCGTTGCCGCAGACGCCGAACGCGGCGCGCAGCGACCCGGCGAGCGGCAGATAGAAGCCGCAGCTTCCACAGGTGGCGGGCGCGGCCTTGGCCATCTCCGAATCGGGCCCGTACTGGCTGTACCAGCGCTCGGCGGCCTCCTCGCGGCCTTCCCTGCTCATCACCTTGGTGCGGCCGAGGCCGACCTCGTAGGCCACTTCGTCCACCACCGGGTCGCCGGTCGCGACGTAGCCGGGCACCAGGCGAGGATCGTCGGCGGGCGGGGCGAGCAGATCGCCCGGCGCGAGGTCCCCGGGGCGGACCCGCTGCTCCCAGGGCACGAACTCGGGCGCGACCAGAGCATCCGGCCCCGGCAGCAAGGCGGACTCGCTGACCGTCGCGCGGTCGGCACCGGGCGGTGCGGCCACCACGACCGCCCACTGCCACCCGCGGTAACCGGGCAGCGTGGCCTCGAAACGATGGGTCGCCGCGCTCTCGTCCTCGGCGATCACGCCGAGGTGCGCGCCGACGGCCGACGGTTCCAACTCCAGGAGCGCACGGCGGGCCAGGTCGACGGCATCAGCCAGAATCGGCCGCACGCCGGACTCCGAAACAGAAACTGCGCTCACGGCCTACATTTTGCCGTATGGAGCGCAATCGGCGTGCGTTGGCCATCAGTGTGCTGGTCGGTCTGCTCATCCTGGGCGGATGCGGCGGCGCGGCGGACCCGGCGCCCGAGATGAACATCGAGGTACTCGGCACCCGTCCGCACGATACGAAGGCGTTCACCCAGGGTCTGGAAATCGACGGCGATGTTCTGTTCGAGAGCACCGGTCTGGCCGGTGCGTCCGGCGTGCGCGCGTCCCGGCTGACGACCGGGGAGGAATTGGCCAGAACCGAACTGCCCGCCCCGTACTTCGGCGAGGGCATCACCCTCGCAGGCGCCACACTCTGGCAGCTGACCTGGCACGACGGCGTTGCCATCGCCCGTGACCCGGCGACGCTGGCCGAACGCGGCCGGGTGAGCTATGACGGCGAAGGCTGGGGTCTGTGCGCCAGGAACGGACGACTGGTCATGAGCGACGGCACCGACCGCCTCACCTTCCGCGATCCGGTCACCTTCGCCCCCACCGGCTCGATCGAACTGACCAGCCACAACGGCGCGCGTCTCAACGAACTCGAGTGCGCAGCGGACGGGTCGGTCTACGCCAACGACTGGCCGACCGACACCATCCTGCGCATCGACCCGGACTCCGGCGCGGTGCTCGCGACCGCCGACGCCGCCGGTCTGCTCCCCGCGACCGCGCGGGCCGGAGCCGACGCGCTCAACGGCATCGCGCAACTGCCCGGCACCGACCGGTTCCTGATCACGGGCAAGAACTGGCCCACCATGTTCGAGGTCCGTTTCACCCCCGCCTGAGCACGATCGCGGTCGCGACAACGATCACTTTCCGCCGCCACCACGGAGCGCGCGTGAACGCCCGGCCCGGGAGTGCGCCAGAATTGGAGTCGTGACTACTCCCCGCGAACCTTCCGGTCCCGGCCGTGATCGGTGGGAAGGCGAGGAGGTCCCGCCGTTCGATCGGCATCCCGGTTTCGATCGGTACCCGCCACCCAACGCGCCGCGGCGCCGCAGGCCGCTGCCACCGCTCGGCCCGGGAGCCGGACGCGCCGCCGAGCGTTACGACCAGCCGGGACCGCCGCCGAGCCCGCGACGCGACGCGCCACCGCCCGCGCAACCCCCGCCGACCAAGCCGTTGCCTGTCGGCCCCGACGCCGAGCAGCCGGCGAATTCCGAGCCCCCCGGCGAACGGCGGATGCCGCGCAAACTCACGGTCACCCGCGTGGCCGCGATGCGCGGCAGGGAACTCACCGAAAAGGGCATCGCGACCTTCCAGCGCGCGGCCAAGGCCGACGGCGCGGACAAGTCCGGCCTCACGGCGCTCACCTACGCCACCATGGCGAACTTCGCCTTGGACGCCGCCATCGCGGTGGCGCTGGCCAACACCTTGTTCTTCGCCAGCGCGACCGCGGAGAGCAAGACGAAAGTGGCGCTCTATCTGCTGATCACGATCGCGCCGTTCGCGGTGATCGCCCCGCTGATCGGGCCGCTGCTCGATCGGCTGCAGCGCGGTCGCCGCTTGGCGCTTGCGACGTCGTTCGCGGTGCGCGCGGTGGTCGCGGTGGTGCTGATCTTCCAATTCGACACCTGGGCGCTGTATCCGCTCGCGCTGTGCATGATGATCGGCAGCAAATCGTTCTCCGTGCTGAAGAGCGCGGTCACGCCACGGGTGCTGCCGCCGGACATCGATCTGGTCCGCACCAACTCCCGCCTCACGGTGTTCGGGCTGGTCGGCGGCACCATGGGCGCCGGAGCGCTGGCCGGCCTGGCCGCGGCGATCGCGGACTCCAACGGCGCGCTGGTCTTCGCGGCGCTGATCGCCTGCGCGGGGGCGTATCTGAGCCTGCGCATCCCTTCCTGGGTGGAGGTGACCGAGGGCGAGGTCCCCGCGACGCTGAGCTATCACGGCGCCGACGCGCGCACCGAGGTGCTCTCCTCCGGCGCGGAGTCGTCGGTCCCGCCGCGCAAACGCAGGCAACCGCTCGGCCGCGCCGTGGTGACCGGCCTGTGGGGCAACAGCGCCATCCGGGTGCTGACCGGGTTCCTCACCTTCTACGTCGCGTTCGTCGCCAAGGCGACCGAGCACCGGCCGGTGCAGCAGGCCCTCATGCTCGGCGCGGTCGGCGCGGCCGCGGCCGTCGGCAATTTCGCGGGCAACGCGACGGGCGCCCGGCTGAAACTGGGCAGGCCATCGCTGATCGTGCTCGGCTGCACGGCGGCGTGCGCGCTGGTGTCACTGTTCGCGACGTTCGCGGACAACCTGCTCGGCGCGGCAGCCGCCGCCCTGGTCGCGGCGGGGACGAGCGCGCTGGCCAAGGTGTCGCTGGACGCCTCGATCCAGGACGACCTGCCGCCGGAGTCGATCGCCTCCGGCTTCGGGCGGTCGGAGACCGTGCTCCAGCTGAGCTGGGTCGTCGGCGGGGCGGCCGGTGTGCTGCTGCCGACCGACTATTGGAAGGGCTTCGCGGTGGTCACCGTGATCCTCGTGCTCGGCTTGGTGCAGACTTTCCTCAGCTTCCGAGGTCATTCGCTGCTGCCGGGCCTCGGCGGCAACCGTCCCCAGCACGCGGAACAAGAAGTGCCGACGACGCGGCCGCACGGATATCCGGCGAACGCGCCACGGGCAGAGGATCCGGCGCCGCGCGGCGGCGACACCACACGCTTTCGACGAGGGCAAGGAGACCCGATCTGGTGAGCAAGCTCAACGCACGCACGATCGCCGCGCTGGTCGCGGCCGCACTGCTCGTGCTCACCGCCGCCTTCGCTGGCGCGCTCGCGGTGCTGGTCCGCGACGCCGAGAAGCCCGACGTCACGCTCACCGCGTACGCGCACGGGAAGACGGTCACCGTGCGACCGTTCAGCTACTGCTCGGTGACCATGCAGGATTGCAGCATCCTGCCCGAAGACAACGTTCCCGGCACGGTATTCGCGACGCTGAACTGCGGCCAGGACACACCGGACTGCCACCGTGGCCGCACCGTCGAACTGGAAGTCCCCGCCGGTTACCCACTGCAGCTGTCGCTTCCGAAGAAGGTCGCCGACGCGCCGTGGCTCGCACAACTGGTCTACCTTTTGCCGAACGGCGAAAAAGTCGACCAGGTGATCAGCCGTAACGACTACCCGGACCGGGCTTTCGCCCTCACCATCGATTCGAAACCGGAACCGGACCTGCGCCTCATCGGCGTCGAGTTCCAGCTGCCGATCCTGGCCCGCGACGAAACGGGCCGTGAGTTCTACGTGCCGCACGCCACCTGGTCGATCAGCACGGCTTGACAAGTCCGAGCGCACCGCTTTTCGTGGACCTCGCGGGTGCCGGCGCGCGTGGTGACACGCGGCGCAGGCACGGGGCCACGCTCAGCTCAGTCGAGGCGAACAGACCTCGAACCGGTTCCACCGGCAGCTCGACGGCCGCCTCGAAGGAAGCGGCACCGAGCGGAATCAGCGGTCCAGTTCGCGAGCCACCGCGCGGACGACCTCCGAGATGCGTTGCGCCGTCTTGCGATCCGGATACTTGCCCTTACGCAGATCCGGCTGCACCTTCGCCTCGAGCAAGGTGATCATGTCCTCGACCATGCCGTGCAGTTCGTCGGGCGTGTGCCTACGCGCGGCAGGTTCCTTGCGCGCGTTGCGTTCCTGGCCCTGCCGCACCGACGGCGGCGCCTCGAGCAGCTTGAGGCTCAGCGCCTGTGGCCCGCGACGGCCTGCGGCCATACCGAATTCCACGCGCTGGCCGGGCTTGAGGCCCTCGACGCCCTGGGGCAGCGCGGACGAGCGGACGTAGACGTCCTCACCCTCGTCCTGGGAAAGGAAGCCGAAGCCCTTTTCGACGTCGTACCACTTCACCCTGCCGGTCGGCACTGCGCTCACCCGTTCATCATCGAAAACTCGGACCCCTACGGCCCGAGCACATCCGTCTGCCGAGCCGGTCGCGCGACCGGCTCTTTTCCTGTGCGAAAAGAACGCGCCCAGCAGGATTGCAGGACGCGATTGCCATCGAGTCTACCCCGGTGCGAATAACGCAAGCACATCAGTTTTACCGTCGATCCGTGACGAACCCTTCCACTCCCACCCCGCCCGGCGACGCTGAGCGGCGGCGCGGCGACTGGTTGCTGCGGCTCGCGCTCTCGGTGTTCGCGCTGGGATTGCTGGCAATCATCGCCATCTTCACGATCCCTTTGCTGACCGACGCGGAGCCGGGACTGTGGCTCTACTTCGGGGCGATGCTCGCACCGCTCGGCTTCGTGCTCGCGCTCGTGTTCGCCCTGCGCTCCGGCCGGCGGTCGCGCTGACCCGGAGAGCCGACCGCCGATCCGACCACGAACCGGTTACCCCGCGCGATCGTTACCCACGCCAGTGTGTGATCCTCGTCACATTACGAGTAGGTCACGGAGTGATGACGACCGGTGGCGGACCCGACCGCAGCGTCTCTAGCTGCGCGAAGCCCCATTTTTCGCACCGATACCGCGCCGAGACCCATTGGTACACGCCGGTTACCAAATAGTGATTTTTCCCGCGGTTCGTCGTACCGTCTTATCCAGCCGGGGCACACCCGGCGACCACCGGCCCGCCGCACCGAGCCTCGCCCCGCGGGTACCGGACCCCCGACGGAAACGTAGGGGCGAGGGCGGAACGGACGACCTCTCAGTCCGAACCAGAACCGAAGACGTCGCAGGTGCGTCGAGAGGAAGACGAACCCGATATGAGTGGACGCCATCGCAAGCCAAGCTCGACCGGACGCACGGTAGCCAAGGTTGCCGTCACCGGGGCCATCATCGGCACCGCCGGTGTGGCCTTCGCAGGCAACGCCAGCGCGGCACCCGACTCCGACTGGGATCGACTCGCTCAGTGCGAGGCCGGCGGCAACTGGGGCATCAACACGGGCAACGGTTTCCAGGGCGGGCTGCAGTTCTCGCCCAGCACCTGGCGCGCCCACGGCGGCCAGGAATACGCCGCCAGCGCCAACCAGGCCACCCGCGAACAGCAGATCGCGGTCGCCGAGAAGGTGCTCGCCTCGCAGGGTTGGGGCGCTTGGCCCTCCTGCTCCTCGAAGCTGGGCCTGAGCAGCGCGCCCACCCCGCGCTCCGCGCCCGCCACCGCCGAGACCCCGCGCTGGAACCCCGCGCCGCAGCCCGCCCAGGCCGCGCCGGCGGACACGCAGCAGATCTTCTCGGCCGTCGACCGCGCCCTCGAGGTCGTGCAGAGCCAGGGCGTCCAGGTGCCCAAGGAAGCGCTCGATTTCTTCAACGCCGCCAAGTCCAGCGGAGTCACCCTCGACCCCGCGATCGTGAACTTCTACGAGGCGAACAAGGGCCTGTTGCCCTCCTGACCCGGAACGCTTCGCAAGAAGGGCCCCGCATCAACGTGGATGCGGGGCCCTTCTTCGTAGCCGAGAACGTTCCGGTCGCGCGCTCAGCGGTTGATCACCGTGTTCGGGTGCATGTAGGGCAACTGCTCAGCCGGAACCGGGAACTCGGTGTCCTCGCCGTAAGGCGAGAGGCCACCGGAGCGGGCCGAAGAGAGTTCGGTGACCGCGTGGTCACCGTCGGCGACCTTCGGCCAGCCGTTGTCGACATAGGATTTCTTCGATTTGTTCACCACGGCCCCATGCTAGCCCGGCCGCTGCGCTCGGATGCGCCGCAGCCCGTACCTCCGGACGTCGGCGGGCGATCGCCCAGCATCGTAGGCTGGATCGGATGACCGCGACCGACTCCCTTGCCGGATGGCTCGGCGCCCGCAGTGATGCCCAGCTCGTGACGCTGCTGCAGCTTCGGCCAGACCTGGCCGTGCCGCTGCCGTCCACCATGGCCGTGCTCGCCGCCCGCGTCGAGCAGCGCGCGTCCGTGCTGCGCGCCACGGAGGACTTGAACACCCTCGAATTCGCCCTCGTGGAAACCCTTGCCAGGCACGGGGTGACGCGGCCCGACGGCGGCCCGCTGCGCCCCGCGGATTTGCATGTGCAATTGAGCGAACGGGTGCGGGCCGCCGCGATCGACGAGGCACTGGAACGGCTGACCGCTCGCGCGCTGGTCTGGATCGACGCCGAGCAGGGACTGCACCTGATTCCGGCGGCCGCCGAGGCATTGCCGTGGCCGATCGGCGCCGCGACCGAGATCCCCGACGCGCTCACCGAACCCGAAGTGGTCGCGGCGCTGCCCGAGCTCTCGTCGGCCGAACGATCCCTGCTGGACAAACTGGCCGCGACCGGGCCGCGTGGCCGCACCAAGGACGCCGCACCGGGCACTCCGGCCGACCGGCCGATCCAGCGCCTGCTGGCGCGCAGGCTGTTGCACTGGATCGATGACGAGACCGTCGAGCTTCCGGTCACCGTCGGCCAGGTGCTGCGGCGGGAACCGGTCACCCACCCGCACGCTCTGACGCCGCCGCGACCCGAGACCACGAAACAAACGCCCGCCGAGGTGAACGCGGTGGCGGCGGGCGAGGTGGGCGAGCTGCTGCGGCACTGCGCGGCCGTGCTCGAGGTACTGGGCCAGGCCCCGGCTCCCGCCTTGCGCGCGGGCGGCCTGGGCGTGCGCGAGCTGCGCCGCGTCGCCAAGCAGGCCGGTGTCGACGAGCAGCGCGCGGGTTTGCTGGTCGAGCTGCTGGCGGGCGCGAAATTGATCGAGAAGGGTTTGCCGGACCCGCCGCCCGACTTCGAGACGACCGACGACTTCTGGGCGCCGACACCACTGGTGGACGCCTGGCTGGAAGCGCCGCCCGCCCGGCGCTGGGCCACCCTCGGACTCACCTGGCTGGATCTGGACCGGATGCCGTGGATGATCGGCATGCGCGATGCCAACGACAAGCCGCTGGCCGCTCTGTCCCTGGAACTGCGCACCCCGACCGCGCCGCGCGACCGGCGCGCGATCCTCGCCCTCCTCGCGGAATACCCGTCCGGCACGGCGCTGGCCGCGGCGGATATCGGCCGCCTACTGGCCTGGCGGCAGCCGCGCAGGCGCAGGAACTTCCGGCCGGAGGTGGTGGAACAGACGTTGGCGGAGGCGGCGGCGCTCGGGCTGATCGGCCGCGGCGCGCTCGGCTCGGCGGCGCGGGCGCTGCTGCACGCGGCGCCGACCAGCGTGGCCGACGCCGAGGCCGAAATGGAGGCGGCGCTGCCGGAGCCGGTGGACCACGTGCTGGTGCAGGCGGACCTCACGGTGATCGCGCCAGGCCCGTTGACCACCGACCTCCAGCGTCGCGTGGCCCTCGTCGCCGACGTCGAATCCGCGGGCGCGGCAACGGTGTACCGGATCGGGGAGTCCTCGGTGCAGCGCGCCCTCGACGCCGGGCTGACGGCGGCCGAACTGCACGCGCTGTTCGCCGCGCATTCCCGCACGCCGATCCCGCAGGCGCTGACCTATCTGATCGACGACGTGGCCCGGCGCCACGGCCAGTTGCGCGCGGGCATGGCGCAGTCGTTCATCCGCAGTGACGACCCGGCGCTGCTGGCCCAAGTGCTGTCCGCGCCGGTGGCGAGCGCGCTGGCGCTGCGATCCATCGCGCCGACCGTCGCCATCGCCCAAGCTCCGCTGGGTGAACTGCTCGAGCAGCTGCGCGCGGCCGGTTTCGCGCCCGCGGGTGAGGACTCGACCGGCGCGATCGTCGATCTGCGACCGCGGGGAGCGCGGATCTCGGTGCGGCCCGCCGCGCGGCAGCCGTATCGGCCGACACCGCCGAGCACCGAACAGCTCGAAATGCTCGTCACCGAACTGCGGGCGGGCGAACGCGCCGCCAGCGCCCGATCCGGTCAGGCGGTGCGCCCGGACGGCACCAGGACCAATACCGCCGCCACCCTCGCCCTGCTGCAGCTCGCGGCGCGGGTGCGGCGGTCGGTGAACATCGGCTACGTCGACGCTCGCGGCGTCGCCACCCAGCGGGTGGTCGAGCCGTTGAAGGTGGGCAACGGGCAGCTCGACGCGCTCGACCCGGTCACCGGCGCGGTCCGGCACTTCACGCTGCACCGGATCGCGTCGGTCGCCCTGCTGGAATGATCAGCCCTTCGGCTTGGCCGTGCAGAAGGTGACCTTGGGGTCCGATTCGATGAGGCGGAAGCCGTCGGCGTCCTGATCGCACAGCAATTCGTCGGCCTTGCCATCGATCCGCTTCAGCACCTTGAAGGTGGCTTCCGGGGAAGAGCAGTCGACGTGCTTGTATCCGGTGGTGCTGCTCTCGTTGTAGCAGCTGCCTTCCTTGAAGTTCGGCGCCAGGCACAGGAAGGCGGTGGTGCCGCCGGCCAGCGTCTCCTCGTAGGAGGTGTAGTCGGCGGCGCAGTCGGTCTTCTTGTCGTAGGACTGCGCGACCTTGTACACGGCCTTGTCCGACGAGCAGTCGACCGGCTCGGTCTTGGAATCGACCGCGGAGCCCTCGATGACGTTGATGCAGTCACCGACCCCGGCCTTGGCGGTGTCCGACTTGCCCGCGTCCTCGATCATCGAACAGCCGGCCACCGCGACCACCACCGCGGCCACCGCGACGAGGGCGAGCACGAGCCGTGCCAGCAGCCTCGTTCCTGGAAACTTCACCTGAAAACCTCTCTCACCGAACACGTTCACGGGCTCGTGAACGCGGTGAGGATACCCGCACGACCTGAGCGGCCGCATCAGCCCGCCGGGCGACCTCGCAGGGCGCGCTAGTAGCTGTGCGTGCCGTACAGCCCCATGAGCGCGTAACCGAGGATGCTGGGGAGCAGACGGCCGAGCAAGAAGAACGCAGAGTAATTCACTAGCAACGCCTTTCGCGTATTCCGTGCAACTGGACTCTTGTCCGGTATGCGGAGTGTGTCGTCGCCCGAGACCGGGTCGTTACGCTAGGGCAGTATGGCGGTCGATGACGTCGCGCGCGACTTGTACGGGCTGATGCCCGCGGAGTTCGTCGCGGCCCGCGCCGACCGGGCGGCCGCCGCGAAGCAGGCGGGCGACAAGCAGCTCGCGGCCGCCATCGGCAAGCTGCGCAAACCCACCATGACCGCATGGGCGGCGAACCTGCTGTCCAGGGCGGCGCCCGACGACGTGGACGCCTTGCTCCGGCTCGCCGCGGCACTGGCCGCGGCGCAGCGGAAGCTTTCCGCCGAACAGTTGCGCGACCTGACCGCGCAGCGCCAGCAACTGGTCAACGCCCTCGCCAAGAAGGCGGGCGCGCTCGCCGCCGAACACGGGCATCCGGTCGGCGAGAACGTCGTGCGGGAGATCGGCCAGACCTTGACGGCGGCACTCGCCGACCCGGAGGTCGCCGATCGGCTGCGCGCCGGAACGCTCGCCACGGCCGCCAGCTACGAGGGCTTCGGACCGAGCGGACCGGATCTGCTCGCGGTGCCGGAACCGGCCGCGCCGCGCGGACGAGCGGCCGCGCGCGAGCAGCAGGACGACAGCGCGCGCCGCGAACTGGCCGACGCCGAGGAAGCACTCGAAACCGCTCGCTCCGAAGCGGATTCGGCACAAGCCGCGCTCGCGGAAGCCACCGGAGAATTGTCCGCGGCCGAGGAACGCGTCGCCACGTTGCGCGAGGAACTCGACCACGCCGAACAGCAGCGGCAGTTCCGCAAGTCGGCCGAGCGATCGGCCAAGGACGAACTGCAGGCCGCGCGCCGTCAGGTGGAGCGAGCCGAGCGCAGGCTGACGAAGGCACGGCAGCGCGCCGGAAACGGCTGACGGGTCAGCTGCGCAGAGTGCCGGGGAACAGGTACTCCTCCGGCGGCGGCGCGGTGGTGTTCAGCCACGCGTGGAAGAAGCCGGTCAGGTCCATAGGCGATCTGGACTGCACGAAAGCGCGGAACTCCGGCATCGAGGCGTTGCCGTAGGCGTGCGCGGCGAGGAAGTCGCGCACCGCCGTGAAGAACACTTCGTCGCCGATCTGCCTGCGCAGCGCGTGCAGGAACAGTGGGCCGCGGTAGTAGACGGAGGTGAACTCCTTGCCGACGCCGGGGTTCTCCAGCGGGATGTTCCAGTACTTCTCGCTGTCGCGGTACTTGCGGATGGTCTCGCGGTACTGGTCGTCTACGTTCTCGCCCTCCATCCGCTCCGGCCACAGGTAGTCGGCGGTATAGCTGGCGAAGCACTCGTTGAGGCAGATGTCCGACCACTGGCGAATCGACACCCAGTCGCCCCACCACTGGTGCGCGAGCTCGTGCACGACGACCTGCAGATCTATCTCCGGCGCGTAGAGCGGGCGGGTCTGGGTCTCCAGCGAGAACGTGATGCCCGCGTCCAGGTGGATGCCGCCCGCGGCCTCGAAGGGGTAAGGGCCGTAGAGCTTTTCGGCGAAGTCGAGGATCTCCGGCACGCGCTGCTCCAGCTCGCGCTGGCGCGGCTGCACATTCGGCGCGAACGCGCTGAGCAGCGGAACGCCGTTGGCCCTGCGCTGCTCGAGGTAGTCGAACTTGTCGATCGCGACCGTGGTCAGGTAGCCGACCACGGGCCTGGCGTTGGCCCAGCGGACCGTCCGCTTGTCGCCGCGGACCACGTCCTCGATGCGCACGCCGTTGGAGACCACCTCCCACTCCGCGGGAACGGTGGCGGTCAGACCGAAGGTGGCTTTGTCCAGCGGTGTGTCGTTGAGCGGGTACCACGTGGTCGCCGAGTGCGGTTCACCGGCGACGAACGCGCCGCCGCTGGGCGCGAAGGTCCACCCTTCGCCCTCGGTGTCCAGCGCGGTGCCCGCGTAGTCGACGGTGACAGTGAACGGCAGGCCGGGCAGCAGCGGCAGCGACGGCGTCACGGTCAGTTCGTGCTCGCCGTTGCGGTCGAAACCGGCGGGCAGTCCGTTCACCGACACCTCGCGCACTTCCGGCCCCGCGAAATCGAGATTGAACGCGCGCAGGGCCTGGGTGGCGTGTGCGGTGATGGTGGTGGTTCCGGCCAGTTTCCGGCTGGGCGGGTCGTAGTCGATGCCGACGTCGTAGTGCTGGACGTCGTAGCCGCCGTTGCCGTCGAGCGGATAGTACGGATCGCCCAGACCCGGCGCGCCGACCAGCGGGTCCGGGGGCGGATCCGCGTGCGCGGGCGCCAAGGACACCGCGGCGAAGACACACGCGATCGCGGCGCACACCCGGCCGGACAACCACATACGAACAACCACCCCTTTCCACCCCGCCTGTTGCCGGTACCGGCGCACCGGCTTCGCTGGATGGTAGCGGCTTCAGTCGCCGCTTCCGGTCAGCGCCACCGACGCGCCGACACCGAAGATCATCACCCCGCCCGCGCCGCCGACCGCCTCCAGCCTGCGCGGCGACTTGGCGAACCACGACCTCGCCGAGGCGGCCAGCAGTGCCCACGCACTGTCGGAGACCAGCGCGATGGCCAGGAAGATCGTGCCGAGCAGCAGGAACTGCCACGACAGCGACCCGGAGGCCGGGTCGGCGAAGTGCGGCAGGACCGCGGAGAAGAAGACGATCGCCTTGGGATTGGTGAGCCCGACGACGGCGCTCTGGCGCAACACGCGCGTGCTGGGCGCCGGTTCGACCGCGGCGCCGAGCGCCTCGCGCAATGCCGAACGCTGACGGATCGCTTGGATCCCGAGGTACATCAGATACAGCGCGCCTGCGAACTTGACCACCGTGAGCGCCAGCGCCGATGCGGTGAGCAAGGCGCCGAGACCGATCGCGACCAGCACCAGGGCGGCGTAGACGCCCATGGCGTGCCCGAGCACCGAGAGCAGGGCCGCGCGCCGGCCCAGCGTGAGGGCGCGACCGACGGTGAACAACACGCCGGGACCGGGCACGACGATGATGACGACCGCGGCGGCGACGAATGCCAGCAGGTTGGACGCTGGAACCATCCTTCGAGTCTAGGCGACGACGCAACCGATAATCCCGTGTACGCAGCCGGTTTCAGGAGCCGAGTTCACCCGGCAGCTGGTGCGGATCGAGCAGCAGACGTTTCGCGGTGGTGCGCCGCACCTTCTCGGCGAGCGCGAGATTGTCGGTGAGCAGCCGCCATTCGGCTTCGCTGATCGCGGCGCGGGCGCGGGCGATGACGGAATCGTCGGTGGTGCCCCAAGCGATCGGCATGGCGCTCACCGATTGCCAGCGCTGCCCCACCTGGCGCGGCGCGCGGTCGGTGCGCACCGCGACCGAAGGCACCCGCTCCCCGAGCCTGGCCTCGTGACCGGGGAGGTCGCGGACCTTCCTGGTCACCAAGGCGTAGCGCGGATCGCGCATGTCCGGCGCGGACACGTCGACCAAGGCGAGCAGCACGACACCCGACGGGCGGGCCTCGGAGACCACCGCGGGCACCAGCTCGCCGTCCGCGTAGAGCTTGTCGATGCTGGAATGCCACGGCGTCCACAGGGCCACCCACAGCGCCGTCACCGCGCCGAGCGCGAAGGCGACCGCGAGCAGGTAGGCCCACGGATGGTTAAGCCAGATCAGCAGCGCCGTGCCGGCCGCCGCGACCACCGCGGCGGCGATCGCCAGCAGGCGCAGGCGGCGAAGGTCGGCGAAGACTTCGTTCACCGCGTGGGCGTGCTTGCGGTCCACCGCGAATTCGAAGCGTCGCACGCCCTCATTCCTAGCACAGTTTGTGGAGGCTATGCCTCCGCTTATCCGATGGCGGGGCCGAGCAAGTCGTCGGCATCCGTGATGCGGTAGGCATACCCCTGTTCGGCGAGAAAACGCTGACGGTGCGCGGCGTATTCGGCGTCCAACGTGTCGCGCGCGACGACCGAGTAGAAGTGTGCCTGCCCGCCGTCGTGTTTCGGACGCAGAAGCCGCCCGAGACGCTGCGCCTCCTCCTGTCGGGAGCCGAAGGTACCCGAAACCTGGACGGCGACGGACGCTTCCGGCAAATCGATGGAGAAGTTCGCCACCTTGCTCACCACGAGCACCGGAATCTCGCCGCGCCGGAAAGCGTCGAACAGTTCCTCCCGCTCCTTGGTCTTCGTCGACCCCTGGATCACGGGCGCGTCGAGCGCGGCGCCGAGTTCGTCCAGCTGCTCCAGGTACGCGCCGATGACCAGGCTCGGCGCCTCCTTGTGCTGGGCCAGGATCGATTCGACCACGGCGATCTTGGTGTGCGCGGTGGAGCACAGCTTGTAGCGCTCCTCCGGCTCCGCGGTCGCGTAGGCCATCCGCTCGGCGTCGGTCAGCGTGACCCTGACCTCGATGCAGTCGGCGGGGGCGATCCACCCCTGGGCCTCGATGTCCTTCCACGGCGCGTCGTAGCGCTTCGGGCCGATCAGCGAGAACACGTCGCCCTCGCGGCCGTCCTCGCGCACCAGCGTGGCGGTCAGCCCCAGCCTGCGGCGGGACTGCAGATCGGCGGTCATCCGGAAGACCGGGGCGGGCAGCAGGTGTACCTCGTCGTAGATGACCAGCCCCCAGTCGCGGCTGTCGAACAGTTCCAGGTGCTTGTACTCGCCTTTGGTGCGCCGGGTGATCACCTGGTAGGTGGCGATGGTGACCGGGCGGATCTCCTTGCGCTCACCGGAGTACTCGCCGATCTCCTCCTCGGTGAGCGAGGTGCGCGCGAGCAGTTCGCGCCGCCACTGCCTGCCCGCCACCGTGTTGGTGACCAGGATCAGCGTGGTGGCCTTCGCCTTGGCCATCGCCGCCGCGCCGACCATCGTCTTGCCCGCGCCGCAGGGCAGCACCACCACCCCGGAGCCGCCCGCCCAGAACGAGTCGGCGGCCATCTGCTGGTAGTCGCGCAGATGCCAGCCGTCGGTGGCGTAGTCGAGCTCGATCGGGTGCGCCTCGCCGTCGACGTAACCGGCCAGGTCCTCGGCGGGCCAGCCGATCTTCAGCAGCATCTGCTTGATCCGGCCGCGCTCGGACGGGTGCACCACCACCGTGTCGTCGTCGATGCGCGCGCCGAGCATGGGCGCGATCTTCTTGTGCCGCAGCACCTCCTCCAGCACCGCGCGATCCAGGCTGACCAGCGTCAACCCGTGCGCGGGATGCTTCACCAGCTGCAACCTGCCGTAGCGGGCCATGGTGTCCACCACATCGACCAGCAGCGGCTGCGGCACAGCGTAGCGGGAGAAGCTGACCAGCGCGTCCACCACCTGCTCGGCATCGTGCCCAGCGGCGCGCGCGTTCCACAGCGCCAGCGGCGTCACCCGATAGGTGTGCACGTGCTCGGGCGCCCGTTCCAGTTCGGCGAACGGCGCGATCGCCTGCCGAGCGGCATCGGCCGACTCGTGGTCGACCTCCAGCAGCAGCGTTTTGTCGCTCTGCACGATCAGCGGACCGTCGTTCACAGTCCCTCCTCAGTTGGATTCCCCGCCATTCTCCCCGACCCCACCGACAACCCCGCAGGTTACCGGCCCTTCCCGCGAGACGCGGTTGCGGCAGCGACCGCATGTAACGCCGGAAGGGCGCGATGTGTTCCCGCAGGCCGCGCGGGACGGCTCAGCCGCGTACGAGCGCGCGCTCGACGAGCGCGCCGACGACCGGCGCGAGCGTCGTGGCGTAGCCGCTGGTGATGTGGTTGTCGTCGCGGTAGACGAGGGTGTTCCCGACGATGACCGGACAGCGGGCGGTGGTGCAGAACAGCGAGGTCAGATCGGCGTACTGCGCGCCGCCCTCGATGGCGCCCGCGCGTTCGGCGGCGATGCCCGCGTCGTCGACCGCGACCGCACGGGTGGGCGCGCACGCGGCGGCGTCATCGATGTGTTCGGCCACACACGCGGGCACGGTGGCATGGGGATCGGGGACGCCGCCCAGGACGAGGACCGCCGAGCCCAGCTCGCGCAGCTGGGCGGCCAGGCGACGCACGCTGTCGATCCACGCCGGGTCGTAGGTGGTGAAGCCGAAGTCGCCGCCGTAGCGACGCGACATGCCCACCACGACCAGCCGGGGCCGCTCGTGCCGCAGCCTGGCCATGATCTGCCCGCGCCACTGCTCGCACTCGGTGTACCTCCGACCCAGATAGGGACTGGTGATGGGCAGATCGAGCAACGGACAGGTGACCTTCGCCATGGTCTCCAGCCGCCAATGCCGCGCTACGGCGATGTCCTCGAACGCCGGTTGCCACATCGCCGCGTGGGAGTCGCCGACCAAAGCCACCGTGGTGGCGGAGGCTGGATCACCGGAGGCGCACTCCCCCTGGCCCACGTCGGTCCAAGAACGGAAGCAACCGTTGTCGAACACCTCCGCTCGGTCGCCGCGCGCGTTCGAAAGCGCCGGCGTGAGATTCGACGGGACGTCGCGGACCTCCGCCGAGGCGGCGACCGCCGCTCGGGTCTGCGTGGTCAGCTGCTCGATCGCGGCGTCGTAGGGGTCGGCGGCGGGAGTGGCCGGCGCGGCCGGTGTCGTCAGCGTGAGGCTCTGCGCCGCCGTGCCGCGCCCGACCGGAGGGGGCACCAGCACGAGCAGCGCGGCCGCCACACCGATGGCCAGCGCGGTGCTCACACCACCGCAGGCGAGGCTGAGCCCGCCCGATGCGCGCAGGCGGGCGGCGAAGCGGACCGGATTCTCGATCAACCGCTGGGTGAGCGCGGCGAGCCCACCGGCCATCGCGACCGCGCCGAGCGCACCGACCAGCCCGAGGGGGCGGCCGAGCGCGTGCGGGGCCAGCACCAGCACCGGCCAGTGCCAGAGATACCAGGAGTAGGACAGCCTGCCGACGGCCTGCATCTCGGACACCGCCAGCACGCGACCGACACCGAACCGCGTTGCCACACAGCCGCTTCCGATGACCATGACCGCGCCGAGCACAGGCAGCAACGCCGCGATCCCCGGATACGGCGTCCGCTCGTCGAGCCGAACGCAGGCCACGACGATCAATCCGGCTCCCGCCCACCCCGCGCAGGCGGACACCGACTTCGGCAATCGGGACCAGAGAACGGCCGACAGCGCCACCATGCCGCCAGCCGCCAGCTCCCAGGCGCGCGCGGGCAGCGCGAAGAACGCCCACGGTGGCATGGTGCGGGTCCAGGTCAGCGCGACCGCGAAAGACAGCACGGCGACGACGCCGAGAACGATCAGGTACGGCAGCGCGGTGACCGAACCGCTGTGGCGCCGTCGCACGAGCCAAGCCGTCGTGATCACGAGCGCGGGCCAGATCAGGTAGAACTGCTCCTCCACCCCGAGCGACCAGAAGTGCTGAAACGGCGAGGGCGGCGCGTCCGCGGCGAGATAGTCGGTGCCCTGCAGAGCGAATCGGTAATTCCCGGCGTACAGCGCGCTCGCGATCCCGTCGCCGAGCGCTTGGCGCGCCTGCAGCGGCGGCAACAGCACGGCCGCGCCGATCGCCGTGGCGACCAGCACGACACCCGCGGCAGGCAGCAGCCTGCGCGTCCGCGCGCCGTAGAACCGGACGAGCCCGACAGTGCCACCGGCCGCCGCTTCCCGATACAGCATTCCCGTGATCAGAAAACCGGAAATCACGAAAAATACGTCCACGCCGACAAATCCACCACCGATCCCCGGCACACCGGCATGGAAAAGCACCACGGCCAGCACCGCCACCGCCCGCATTCCCTCGATGTCCCCCCGAAATGCCGCCCCCCGCGACACCCGGTCGATCAGCTCCGCCCGCCGATTTCCCAACCCGCTGACCGTGGCCGCCATGCGCAGCATTGTCATCGGTCCGGCGGGGCAAGTCCCGCCGACTCGCCGCCCCGACCACCTCGGTCGCGGCGTCCGCGCCCGCGCCTATTCCCTCGAACTCATTGCACGCCACACCGGCACAATCCCGAGCTCGCGATAAGACAACGCTTTTCGAACCGATTGTCCGATCTGTCGACGCCTCCATGCGAGACGACACCAGGTCTCCGGCGCGGCCACGATGCCCTCCTACGGCCGGTACGCTTGTCCGGAATACGACCTCGAGGGGGCACGGTGAGCGAGCTCGAACTTGATCCGGTCCAGACGCGCGAGATGGCGGAGGCAGTACGTGGGCACGCCGACGCGATACGGCAGTCGGTGCCCCTGTCCAGAGATGTCGTCGCCGTCGAGACCATGCGAGACTCCCAGGTCGCGGACGCTGTGGATCAGATCGCGACGGCGCTCGACCGCGTGGTGGCCTACCACGCACAGCAATTGATCGGATTCGCGGACGTCACGGACACTGCGGTCGTCGAATTCCTCAGCCGCGATCAGGCCTGGGCTACCGCACTTCGGGAGGCAGGCCAGCGATGAGCGGTGGAAGCTACACGACGCCTCTTACCGTGTCGACGGTGCTGTCCTGGGATCCACGTGCCACGGTCACCGTTGCGAACGCGTTCAAAGACGCCGCGCTGCGGATCGAGGAACAGACGCATCAGGCGGCATCCCGCATCGATATGTCCTACACCTACTTCAAGGGATCGGTCGCTGATTCCGCCCGCGACAGAGCGGCTCAGGACCGGGACCATGCCCGGCGAACGAAGCAGGTTCTCATCGATATCCAGCAGCAAATCTACCTTCAGATCGATGCGATCGTCGGCTACACCGACGTAATCAAAGACAAGAAGGCCGAAGCCGAGTCCGCCAAGTTCGACTTCTTCGTCAGAGACGACGGTGGCGTGGACTCCAGGATGTCCAATGCCGAGGTCCTGATGAAATTCGGTGCATCGGGCCTCGTCGAGAAGGAAGGGCTCGAATTCTTCCTGACCACACAGATCCGTGCGGCGCTGACGGCAATCCAGCAAACCGATCTGGAGGGCGCGGAGAAAATCAAGCGACTCCTAGAGGATCTCGCACCAGAGACCCAGCGCGGAGTTACCGCTATGCCTCAGGACCCACGCTTGGTAGAGGTCCTCACCAAGTTCCAGACCGCCCCGTCGAGTGCGCCTGCCACGCTGTGGCCCTCCGGTTTGGTTCTCGATCGCATCCGTGCCGTCCGCCCGGACTTCCAACCCATCCTGATGACGCCCGAAGAGATAGCGCTCCTCGCATCACGGGTCGCCCGGCCGGGAACCACTGGAATAGGTGAGATCACCGATTTCTTCGAAATAAAAGCAGAGGCCGAGGACGCCGCCAAGAAGGCGTACGCCAATCCGGACCAGAACGCGCTCAACGACGGCCACGGCGATGCGTTCCGGCACATGTATTGGAATGCACTCATGACACAGCGTTACGGCGCGGAGTGGACCGAAAACTATGGTGCCGCGCATGAAGGACTCGGCGCGAACCCCCCCACGCGAGAGGCGATGGATCTACACAACAACGCGATCGGGCGGCAGATCGCCATCGACAATCCGAATGCCTCACCGGAGGAACTACAGCGATTGGTTTATCAGCGAATCAAGGAGGGTGGCGCGATCGTGCTCGACCCGAATGGTCAGATCGCATGGAGCAACCGGGTCGAAGTGGACAAGAACGGGCACCCGGCGCGTGCTGACATCCCGCTTCCGGCAGGTCGGTGATTCATGCGTGCCCTTCTCCGTAGCACGGCTGCAATTCTGTGCCTGGTGGCCGGTGCGGCATGCTCGACGCCGGATGACCGTGGTGAGACCGCTTCGCAATGCTCGGCGAACTTCGACCTGGAGTCGCGCGCCGAGCCGCTCGGCTCCGCGACGGAATTGCGGCGCATCATCAGAGAGCGGGCTGCGCAGCCGGGAACCTATTCGCTGCGGACGCTGACCGAAGCCGCCGGGTGGGGTGGCCAGTGGGATCGCGTCGTCATAGCGTCGTCCGGTCTTCCAGCGGAGAAGCTGAACTCGGCAGCGAATCTTCCCGGATACTGCTGGTCCAACCTTCCGGACTCCGGGTTCGACCGGCCCATCGACAATTTCTACGTCTTCATCGCGGGCTCCACTCCGACACAAGTGATTCGCTCCGCACAGGGCTCCGAGCTGTTTCGAGGCGTGCATAGCGGTGACGTGCTCGGACCGGAGTCTCGCTTCCAGTCGGTTCAGCCGCCGGCCCAGCTGCAGAAGCCGTATCTGGAATTGACCCAGGGTTGATCGGAGGCTCGGTAGCCGAGCGCATGCCTTCACGTCCAGCGGCTGTCGAGTGGACCGCGACAAGGGCCGGTGGGGCGGGTGAGGATCGGGGCATGATCGAGATGGCGGCGGTGGTGGGGGTTGCGGTGGCGGCGTTGGGGATGGTGCTCACGCCGGGGCCGAACATGATGTATCTGGTGTCGCGGACGGTGTCGCAGGGGCGGCGGGCCGGGTTGGTGTCGTTGGCGGGGGTGGCGGCGGGATTCGGGGTGTATCTTGCGGCGGCGACGGCGGGGATAACGGCCGTGTTCGCGGTGGTGCCGGGCCTGTATCTGGCGGTGAAGCTGGCGGGGGCCGCGTATCTGGGGTGGCTGGCGTGGCAGGCGCTGCGGCCGGGCGGGGTCTCCGTTTTCGCGCCCACGGCGCTGTCCCCGGACCCCACCCGGCGTTTGTTCGCGATGGGTCTGGTCACCAATCTGCTGAATCCGAAGATCGCGATCATGTACATGGCTCTGATCCCGCAGTTCGTCGCGCCGGAGCACGGGAAGGTGTGGTTGCAGAGCCTGTGCCTGGGCGCGGTGCAGATCGCGGTGGCGCTCACCGTGAACGGCCTGATCGTCCTCGGGGCGGGCGGTCTGGCGACGTTCCTCGCCGCCCGCCCCCTGTGGCTGCGCACCCAGCGATACGTCACCGGCACGATGCTGGGCGCCATCGCCGCCCTGCTCGCCACCGACCGCGCCCGGCCCGTGCCGGCCTGAGCCGAACGCGCATCAGTCCCGTCGGGCCGGCTGCGTCAACCGGTAGTGCAGTTCCGCGAATTGGCCGGCCTGTTCGACAGCGATGAGCCGCATCCGGTCCGACAGGATGCGCCGCGGCAGCAGCGGGGCGCCCGCCCCCAGCGTCACCGGAGCGACGCTCACCATGACGTCGTCGAGGAGTCCGGCATCGGCGAACTGCCCGGCGAGGTCGCCGCCGCCGACGATCCAGATGTCTCGCGCACCGGCCGCCTCGGCCATCGCCCGATGCACCGCCTCGACCGGGCCCGAGACGAACCGGAGATTCGCGCCCGGTATCGGGGGAAGATCCCGGTGGGTGAAGACCCAGCACGGGAGCTCCCCGTAGTACTGACGCCAGTTGTCCGGTGGTTCGTTGGCCACGACCCATTCGTAGGTGGTCGCGCCCATGCACATGGCGCCGACCCGCGCGAGGAAGCCCGCGATGCCCGCTTGCGCCTCGTCCGCGCCCTCCACCTCGAAGAGCCAGGTGAGCGAGTTGTCCGAGTCGGCGAGATATCCGTCGAGAGAAGTTGCCGTGTAGTACCTGGTTGCCATGCCGTGCACCCTGCCAGCAAAACCTGACAGTTCACGGCAAGGTTCGGAATCAACCGAGCCGCAACCGGCGGACCCCTTCGTCCAGCGTCTCGTCACGCTTGCAGAAGGTGAACCGCACCAGATGACTCCAGGTGGCGGTGTCGTCGGCGAACGCGGTGACCGGCACCGCCGCCACACCGAGCCGCTTCGGCAGCTCACGGCAGAACGTCAGGCCGTCGGCGGCGCCGAGCGGGGTGATATCGGCGACGACGAAGTAGCCGCCCGCGCTCGGATACACCCGCATTCCGGTGTCGGCGAGCGCGGCGGAGAGGCGAAGACGCTTCTGCGACAATGCCTCCCGCAGCCTGCCCACCCACTCCAGCTCGTGGTTGATCGCGTGTGCCACGGCGGGCTGGAACGGCCCGCCCGCCACGAAGGTCAGGAATTGCTTGGCCGCGAGCACCCCCTCGATCAGGTCGGCGGGTCCGCAGGCCCACCCCGTCTTCCACCCGGTGACGCTGAAGGTCTTGGCCGCGCTGGACACCACGATGGTGCGCTCGGCCATTCCCGGCAGAGTGGCCAGGCTGATGTGCTCGACGCCGTCGTAGACCAAGTGCTCGTAGACCTCGTCGGTGAGCACCAGAATGTCGTGCTCACAAGCGATCTCGGCGATCGCGAGCAAGTCGGAGCGCCCCAGCACGGTGCCGGTGGGGTTGTGCGGCGAGTTGACGATGAGCATCCGGGTCGCCGGGGTGATGGCCGCACGCAGACTGTCCAAGTCCAGCACGAAACGATCCCCGTCGGCCACCAGACGCGCCGTGCGCCGCCGTGCGCCCGCCAGCGCCACGGCCGCGGCGTAGGAGTCGTAGTACGGCTCGATCACCACGACCTCTTCGCCCGGCTCCACCAAGCCGAGCACCGCGGCACTGATCGCCTCTGTCGCGCCCACCGTCACCAGGACCTGCGAGTCGGGGTCGTAGTCGGTCCCGTAGCGCCGGGCCCGGTCGTCGGCCACGGCTCGGCGCAGCACCGGCATGCCGCGGCCCGGCGGGTACTGGTTGAGCCCGTCGGCGATGGCGCGGCGCGCCACTTCCAGCATGCTCGCGGGACCGTCGGTGTCCGGGAACCCCTGCCCCAGGTTGACCGCGTCGTGCCGAACGGCGAGTTCGGTCATCTCGGCGAAGATGGTGGACGCGAAGGGGCGCAGACGGGCGACGATCGGATCTCGCGAGGGCATAACCGGAGACTAGTCCAGCTACCCGGCACCGCATCCAGACAGCTGGCAGCTACGCTCGGACCCGGCGGGGCTCAGCCCAGCCGGATGCCGGTCAGCTTGGCCGGATTCGCCACATCGTAAGTGCCCCAGACCAATCCGTCCCGAACGGTGAAGCCGACGACCCGCCTGGGATAGCCGACCCGGCCTTCCCCCGCCGGACGCGCCGCGACCTCGAGACCCAGTTGCCCGTTCACCGAGACGAACGAATACACCTGTTCGGCGTCCTCCAGCCCGTACTTGCGCACCAGGCCCAAGTAGAAACGGGCGATGCGATCCGCGCCGTGCAGGACGTTGATCGCGGTGGCTGTGGTGCCGTTGGCATCGCCGATCATCACCGCGTCCGGATGCAGCGCCGCGGTGACGGCGGCCACGTCACCGGTGCTCAGCGCGACGAGGAAGCGCTGCACGGCGGCCTCGTGTTCGGTGTCCGGCACCGGCGGCGGCGTCTGGGCCACCGCCTTCCGTGCCCGCACGGCCAGCTGCCGCGCCGCGTCGGCGGAGACACCGAGGATGCCCGCGATCTCGTCGAACGGCACCGACAACCCGTCGTGCAGCACGAAGGCCACCCGCTGCGGCGGCGTCAAGGTGTCCAGCACGATCAGCGCCGCGAACCGGCACTCTTGCTTGCGCACCACGGCTTCCAGCGGGTCGGGAGCGCTCGACGGCGTGCGGCCGGTGACCACCGGTTCCGGCAGCCACTGGCCTACGTAACTCTCCCGCCGCGCCGCCGCGCTGCGCAAACGGTCCAGGCAGATCCGGGTCACCACCGTGGTCAGCCAAGCGCGCAGATCATCGATCTCGGACTGGTGCGCGCCCGCCAAGCGCAACCAGCTCTCCTGCACCGCGTCCTCGGCATCGCCGACGCTGCCCGTCAGTCGATAGGCGACCGAGAGCAGATGCGCCCGATGTGACTCGAACAGGTCGGAAAGCAGCGCGGCAACCATCGAGGGGAAGTCTACGGTCCGGTTTCCCGGCCTCCCCCGCGGCACGGCGGCATGCGCCGGACGAACCGGATGATCCACCGGCCCATCCCGTGGCAGCATGGCTCGATGAACCACCACGTGCTGTCGAACTGAACCATCTGGCTGTCGCCTCCGACGGCCGACGATGTCGACACCATCACCGAGTGCTGCCAGGACCCGGCCATCGCGGAATGGGTGACCATCCCGGTGCCTTACGTCCGGGACAGCGCCGTGACCTTCCTCGAGAGATGGTCGTTCCGGGATGGGCGGCGCAGCCCGACCTGGGCGGTGCGGTCGCACGCCCGGACGCCGCCGCGACCACTGGCTCGCCGCCCGCCTGCGCACCGACCCGCCCGGTCCGTCGAACGAGTGGCCCGCCGCATTGCTCAGCGGACACACACCGAGCATTCGGGCATCCGGCATGTCCTGAACCAG
Organism: Nocardia sp. NPDC003726; assembly: GCF_053586955.1. Classification (NCBI taxonomy): domain Bacteria; kingdom Bacillati; phylum Actinomycetota; class Actinomycetes; order Mycobacteriales; family Nocardiaceae; genus Nocardia; species Nocardia sp. NPDC003726. The sequence goes on from NZ_JBSFNF010000004.1 coordinate 382,390, forward strand.
ACCTGCCGTGCACCGACCTCACCACGGCGAACTCTGCGTGACCCCGGTGCGGCGGCGGCTCGTGTCCGGGCGGACGAAACCCGCGCTTCGTCCACTCGGGCACGAGCCGCACCGGTTCAGCGCTCGCGGCGCTGCCGCACCGCGTCGGCGAGGCGGTCCAGCTGCGCGGCGGTGGTTTCCCAATCCAGGCAGGCGTCGGTGATCGACTGGCCGTAGGTGAGTTCGTCGGCGTGGCCGAGGGTGAGGTCCTGGCGTCCCGCCACCAGGAAGCTTTCCAGCATGACGCCGACGACACTCGACTCGCCCGCGGCCAGCCGCCGCGCGATGTCGGTGACCACGTCGACCTGCTTGTTGTGGTCCTTGTTGCTGTTGCCGTGGCTGGCGTCCACCACGATCCGCTGCGGCAGCGACGCCTTCTCCAGCCGCAGGCAGGCCTCCGCGACCGAAGCCGCGTCGTAGTTCGGCCCCGCGCTGCCGCCGCGCAGGATCACGTGGCAGTCCGGGTTGCCGGTGGTGCGGATGAGCGCGGAGCGACCGTCCAGATCGGTGCCGGGGAACACGTGGCTGGCCGCCGCGGCGCGCACGCCGTCCACCGCCACCTGGACGTCCCCGTCGGTGCCGTTCTTGATCCCCACCGGCATCGACAGCGCGCTGCTGAGCTGCCGGTGCACCTGGCTGGCCGCGGTGCGCGCGCCGATCGCCCCGTAGGACACCAGATCCGCGATGTACTGCGGCGTAATCGGATCGAGGAACTCACAGGCCACCGGAAGACCGAGGGCGGTGATGTCGGCCAGCAGCTTGCGCCCGAAGCCCAATCCGGTGTTGACGTCGAACGATCCGTCCAGGTGCGGGTCGTTGATCAGGCCCTTCCAACCCAGGCTGGTGCGCGGCTTCTCGAAGTAGACCCGCATCACCACGTGCAGCCGGTCATCGAGTTCCGCCGCCTTCGCCGCCAGGCGGCGCGCGTAGTCCAGCGCGGCGGCGGGGTCGTGCACCGAGCACGGGCCGACGATCACCATCAGGCGATCATCGGCGCCGTCGAGCACGTCGACGGTGGCTTTGCGTCCCGCACGGACGGTGTCGGCGAGGGCATCGGTGATCGGATGCACCCGGCGCACCTCCGCGGGCGAGCGCAGCGGGCTCACGTTGAGGGTGCGTTGATCGTCCAGATCGGAATGCCGTGCGTCGACGTCGGCAGCGGTTGTCATGTCGTGGGTTCCTTTTCTCGGGGCCGACCCACGGATGCGAATCCCGTCGAGCCGGTCCATCGTCCGGCTCGGGGTGGAAGTTCGTCAGCGCACGCGGTTGCCGCAGACCAGCCCACCCAGGGCCGGCTTGCTAAACCAGAAATACACGCGCTGCACGTCAGGCACAGTACCAGTCCGCAACCGATCGGTGAACTGTGTTCTGTGTCATTGGCCGCGACTTCGTCGCGGCGTGTTCGCGGCCCTCTTGTGGCTCGCGTTCGAGCGACCGCCGCTTGCTCCTTCGTCGCGTACGCGGCGGCCACTCGAACGCGAGCCGGGCCGCGAACGGAACAGGCTCGGTCTCGCTTCGCTCGAAACCGGGAGCTGAGCCGGCGGTGGTTGCGTCTGAAAGTACTGCGGCGCAACGGTCCCGGCGTTCGAGGGATCGCCTGCTCGGGCACCACTGTTGGTCTTTCGCTCAGTCGAACGCCGACTGGTCGACGGCTCGGCTCATCCCCACGGTCTGAGCAAGTATCACCCCGCCGGAGTGCGGGCGATGCCATGTGGTCCGGATTCACCCCCACTGGCCGGGGACGTAGCTGCCCGCGGGGGTGCGGGCGATGACGTTCATCCGGTTCCAGGCGTTGATCATCGCGATGGCGGCGATGAGGGCGGCGATCTGGTCGTCGTTGTAATGCTTGCGCACCTCCTGCCAGACCGCGTCGCTGACCGCGCGTCCGTCGCCGATCCGGGTCGCCTCCTCGGTGAGCGCCAGTGCGGCGCGCTCGGCTTCGGTGAAGACGGTGGCCTCATGCCAGGCGGCGATCAGGTTGAGCCGCACCGAGGTTTCGCCCGCGTGCGCGGCGTCCTTGGTGTGCATGTCGGTGCAGTAACCGCAGCCGTTGATCTGGCTGGCGCGAATCTTCACCAACTCGTAGGTCGCCGCGTCCAGGGTGGAATCGTTGATCACCTTGGAGGCCGTGGTGAGCCGCTTGATGAAGCTGGCGCCGACCGGGTTGCCGAAGAGTTCGAAGCGCTGTTCCATGATGTCCCGTCCTTGTCGTTCCCTGTGGGTTCATCAAGAGGACGACGTGGAAACACGGAGTGTGACAACGCCTTATGAGACGTGAGTCACATCAACGCTTGCGGGTGGACGGCGTTCATTTCGCGAAGTCGTAAGTGACCCCGGTCAGCTTCTCCGACAGCTCCCACAAATCGGCCGCGACCTTCTCGTCCCTGGACGCCTTCGACGATCCGGACGGGCCGGGATATCCCCGCATGCCACCGAGTCCGGTCGGGCCGTAGTAGCCGCCCGGCTGGACGTCGGTGGTCGCGGCGTACAGCGTCGGCAGCGCGCCCATCGCGGCGTTCTGCGCCAACACCCGGTTGCCCACCCACATCACCCGGTCGAGGAAGGTCTCGGTGTGCGACTGCAATTCGGTGGACGCGTAGCCGGGATGCGCGGCGACCGAGAGTTTCGCCGAGCCCGCCGCGGTCAGTCTGCGCTGCAGCTCGCGAGCGAACATCAGGTTGGCCAGTTTGGCCTGCCCGTAGGCGGCCCATCGCTGATACTTGCGCCGCTCCCAGTTGAGATCGTCCAGGTCGATCTTGCCGACTTGATGCGCACCGCTGGAGACGGTGACGATCCGGTCGGAGATCTTGTCCAGCAGCAGCCCGGTGAGCGCGAAGTGACCGAGATGATTTGTGCCGATCTGCTTTTCGAATCCGTCCGCGGTGCGTCCTTCGGGTACCGCCATCACACCAGCGTTGTTGATCAGCACGTCGGCCCCGTCGACGTTCTGGGCGAACGCGCGGACCGAGGCGAGATCGGCCAGGTCGAGTTCGCGCACCTGCGCCAGCTCGCCCAGTTCGGCGGCCACCCGCTCGCCTTTGGCGACGTTCCGGCAGGCGAGAACGACCTGGCCGCCCGCTGCGGCCAGCGCGCGCGCCGTCTCGGCTCCCAGGCCACTGTTGGCCCCCGTCACGATGAATCTACGACCGCTCTGGTCGGGGATGTTCGAGGTGTCCCACCTGGTCATGCGGAAAGTCTAGTGCGCGGCGGGACCCAGCGGCAGGTTCGAACACGCCCGGCACACACCACGTGAAGTAGGGTTGCCTAACCTACTTAGGGAACCCTTTGCTTGATTTGTGAGGCAGATCGTGACTTCCACACCCACCGAGTCCGCCCATCGCGACGGCTACGTACCTTTTCCCGCCGCAGTGGCCGCGGAGTACCGGGCCGCAGGGTACTGGGCCGGGCGCCCGCTCGGAGATCTTCTGCGCGCGAGCGCGCTCCGGCAGCCCCACCGTCCCGCGCTGCTCGACGCGGAGGGCGCGCGCAGTTACGCCGAGGTCGACGCCGCCGCGGACCGGATGGCCCACGGGCTGCTCGCGCTCGGTATCGCTCCCGGCGACCGCGTGGTGGTGCAGTTGCCCAATGTGCCCGAGTTCCTGACCGTGTTGTTCGGCCTGCTCCGCGCCGGGATCATTCCCGTGTTGAGCCTGCCCGCGCATCGCCGCGCCGAAATCGAGCATCTGGCGCGGCTTTCCGACGCGGTCGGCTATATCGTCGCCGACCGGATGGCCGACTTCGACTATCGCGAGCTGGCTTCGACCGTGCGGGACGCGGTGCCGTCGTTGCGCCACGTCCTCGTGCTCGGCGATCCAGGGCCGTTCACCACCCTTGCCTCGGTGCCGCGCGACGGCGGCGAGCTGCCCGAGATCGATCCGGGCGACATCGCCCTGATGCTGGTGTCCGGCGGCACCACCGGCCTGCCGAAGCTCATCGCGCGCACGCACGACGACTACGTCTACAACGCCACCGCCAGCGCCGAAGTGTGCGCGCTGACCGAACAGGACGTCTATCTCGCGACGCTGCCCGCCGCCCACAACTTCCCGCTGGCCTGCCCCGGCATCTTCGGCGCCATCGGGGTGGGCGGCGCGGTCGCCTTCGTCGCCGACCCGAGCCCGGAGAGCGCGTTCGCGGCGATCGAGCGGCACCGGGTCACGGTCACCGCCGTCGTGCCGCCGCTGGCCCAACTCTGGTGCGCGGCCACCGAATGGGAAGAGGCCGACCTGAGTTCGCTGCGACTGCTCCAAGTGGGCGGCGCACGACTGGCGGAGGTCAACGCGAAAGAGGTGACCCCGGCGCTTGGCGCGACCCTGCAGCAGGTGTTCGGCATGGCGGAGGGCCTGATCAACTACACCCGGCTGGACGATCCGGCCGAGCTGCTGCACACCACCCAGGGCCGACCGCTCTCGCCCGCCGACGAGATCCGCGTGGTGGACGGTGACGGCAACGACGTGGCCCCCGGCGCGGAGGGCGAGTTGCTGACCAGGGGGCCGTACACCATCCGCGGCTACTACCGCGCACCCGAACACAATGCGCGCGCCTTCACCCCGGACGGCTTCTACCGCAGCGGCGATCTGGTCCGCCGCCTGCCCAGCGGGCATCTCGTGGTGTCCGGCCGGATCAAAGACGTGATCAACCGCGGCGGCGAGAACGTCTCCTGCGACGAACTCGAGGAACACCTGCTCGCCCATCCCGCGGTCCGGCATGCCGCCGCGGTCGGGCTGCCCGACGCGGCGCTGGGCGAGAAGGTTTGCGCCGTCCTGGTCGTGGACGGTGAGATGCCGACCCTGGCCGAGCTCAAGTCCTTCCTCGCCGCGCGTGGCCTGGCCACCTACAAGTTGCCCGACGTGCTGCGTCGCAGCGACAAGCTGCCGATCACCGCGGTCGGCAAGATCGACAAGAAGGCGCTGCGCGCAGAACTGTAGCGCCGGTGGGAAACGGGCAGCGCACCGTCGGTGCGCTGCCCGTGCGACTCAGGCTTTGACGACGTAGGGCGCGATGCTGCCCAGCTTCTCGCAGGTCTCTTCGAACTCCCGCTCCGGGCGGGACTGGCCGACGATACCCGCGCCCGCGCGCAGCCAGGCGCCCTCGGCGTTCTGATAGACCGCGCGCAGCACCAGGGTCGCCTCCAGCGCGCCGGTGGGCGAAACGGTCACGACCGCACCGGAATACAACCCGCGGGGGTCGTGATCGAGCCGGAACACCGAGTCGACGCCTTCCCGCTTGGGAATTCCCGAAGCGGTCACCGAGGGGAACAGCACCTCCAACGCATCCCAGCTGGACCGGTCGGCGGCCAGCCTGCCGCGCACCGTCGACGCCAGGTGCTGCACGCTGCCCCGCTCACGCACGGCCATGAAATCCGATACCGCCGGTGTGCCGGGATCGGCGACAGCCGCGATCTCCGAGAAAGAGGTCTGCACCGAGATCGCGTGTTCCACGATCTCTTTCGGGTCGGTGATCAAGTCGGCCCTGGCGGCGAGATCGGCCGCGGCGCCGCGACCGAACGCGCGGGTGCCGGCCAAGGGCTCGGTGGTCACCACCCGGTCGTCGTCCACGGAGGCGACCAGCTCCGGACTGAAGCCCGCCGCCTCCAGGCCGCCGAGCCGCAGCAGGAACGACCGCGCCGGAGTGTTGTGCGCCCGCCCGAGCCGATAGGTGGCCGGAATGTCGACGGCGAATGGCAGCTCCACTTTCCTGGACAGGATGACCTTCTGATAGCGCCCGGCCCGGATCTCGCCGACCGCCTCGGCCACCCGGTCGCGGTAGCCGGTGGGATCGATGCGGATGTCGGCCGGATGCGCCTGCGGCAGTTCGGTGTTCTGCGACTGCGCGATCAGATCGTGGATGTCGCCGGTCTCCGACGGCGTCGCACCCGATACCCGGATGCCGAACGCGCCCACCCTGACCTCGATACGCGGAACCATCAGGTGCGCCAGAGTCGTGCGCGGGTCGAGATGCCGGGTGGCGTCCAGCGCCCACGCGCAGAACTCGAATCCGATCCAGCCGTAGGCGTTGCGTCCGTCCAGGGGCAGCGCGCCGAGCGCGCGGTCGATCACTCCCGCCGGATTGCCTTCCCATCGGCTGGTCGTGGTCTCGCCTTCCCAAGCGACGCGCAGCTCCCGCACGTCCAGTTCGACACTGCCGATCGGATCGGCGGCGAACACCCACTCCCCCGGACGCTCGTACATCACGTACTCGCCGAACCGATCCGCCCCCGCCAGCCGGGACATCGCTGCCGCCGGATCGGTCACATACTCAACCCGCAGGCGTTCCGTGGTCGACAACGATCCTCCAAAGGTTACCCTGGCCTAACTCAGTGGAGGTAAGGTTAGCATTACCTCTTTCGCAGTGCGGGTGTGCTCGCGGCCACAAATCCGACGTCCGGGAATCGCTCGGCACGGAATGGCCCGCGCCCCGCAAGCACTTTCGCCCACGCGGGCGCCGCTGGTCAGGCTCAGCCCCGCGAACTCGCCGCGCCGTCTGCCTGCGCGGAATAGACCCGCCGGGATTGAATAGTGGAGAGCGTCACCTGCGGAGGGAAGAACATCGATGATCGATCACCGCGGCGATTCACCCGCGACAACCCGGCCCGGGACCGCACCGCGATCGGTGGTGGCCCTGATCGACGCCGCGTCGGGGGTGGAACGCGAACTCGTCGGCAAGTGGCTCGCCGACGGCGGGATCAGCGCCGAGTTCGGTACCGACGCGCCGGTCACCCAGCTCGATCTGGACGCGGGCGCCGTCGCCGCACAGCTGGTCGGCAGGCGCGACGATCCGCTGGTGGTGCCGATCCGCGTGCTGTGGCTGCCGCCGGAACGCGACGGCGTACGCCGCGTCACCTTCGCCGATCTCGCCCTGCTGACCAACCCGCGCAAACCCCATCGGCTCGCACAGCGCAGGCTGGTCTCCAAGTCACCGGACCGGCACGTCGTGCTCACCGGCGCACCGGCCCGGTTGAGCGAGCTGCGCGTGAACAACCCGGAGGCGTCGACGCTCTACGACAAGGGCACCGCCGAACCGTTCGCCCGCGCCATCGTGCGCGCGGCGGTGGTGGCGCTGGAACGCGCCGAGCGCACCATCATCGGCGACCGGTACAAAGTGCCGAAGCTGGTCACGGAGGAGATCCTCGACGCGCCCGACTTCCTGCGCAGGCTGGAGTTGATCGCCGATCAGATCGGCGCCAGCCCGCACGAGGTGTACCGGCGCGCGGAGAAAGCGCTCAACGAACTGGTCGCGGCCCAGAGCCGACTGATCTCCGATCTGTTCACCCAGGCCATGCGCCCGGTGCACGCCTCGACCTGGAACGTGGACTCCGACGATTCCGGTCTGGCCGGGTTGCGCGACCTCAATCGCCGCTTCCCGCTGGTGTTCCTGCCTTCGCACCGCTCGTACGTCGACGCGTTCGTGCTGGGAGACGTGCTGGCGCGCAACGACTTTCCCCCGAACCACGTGATCGGCGGCGCGAACCTCGGCTTCTGGCCGATGGGCCCGATCGCCCGGCGCACCGGAACGGTGTTCATCCGGCGCAGCTTCGGCGACGACGAGGTCTACAAGGCCGTCGTCGAGGAGTACTTCGCCTACCTGCTGGCCAAGCGCTTCAACCTGGAGTGGTACTTCGAGGGCGGCCGCACCCGCACCGGCAAGTTGCGGCCACCGCGCTACGGCTTGCTGAACTACCTCGCAGCGGCGGTCCGATCCAACCGCATCGACGACGTCATGCTGGTTCCGGTCTCGATCACCTACGAACGGCTCAACGAACTCGGCGCCATCGCCACCGAGCAGGAGGGCGGCAAGAAGAAACCGGAGGGCCTGACCTGGCTGGCGCGTTATATCCGCAGCCAGCAGCACTCCGCCGGGCACGTGTACGTCCGCTTCGGTGAACCGCTCTCGGCGCGCGATCGGCTCGCCGCGCACGGCGACCCGCTCACCACTCCGCCGCTGACCATCCCGCTGCATCACACCGAGCCGATTCCGGCGCCGCGCACGGAGGCGGGAGTGGTCGACAGCGAACCGCCGGAAATCGCCGAACTGGAACGAAGGGCCGTGCAGCGGCTGGCGTTCGAAGTGGCGGTCGGCATCAACGCGGTCACCCCGATCACGGTCAACGCGCTGGTCACCCTCGCGCTGCTCGGCGTGGACGGACGCGCCCTCACCCTCGGCGAAGTGCGCACGGTGCTCAATCCGGTGCTCGGCTACATCGACAAACGCGAGCTGCCGGGTGGCGAACTCGAGGCGCTGCGCGACGAACAGGGCTTGGCCGTGGTGCTGGAACAGCTTTCGCTCGCCCGGGTGGTCACGGTGTATCGCGGCGGGGTCGAGCCGGTGTACTCGATCGAGTCGGGTGCGCATCTGGAGGCCGCCTTCTATCGCAACAGCGCGGTGCACTGGTTCGTCAACCGGGCGATCCTCGAGCTGGCGATTCTGGCCGCGGTCGACAGCGGCGACGCCGACGCCCTGAAAACCGGCTGGGACGAGGCGTTCCGGTTGCGCGACCTGCTGAAGTTCGAGTTCTTCTTCCCCGAGCGCGGCGAATTCGCCGATCAGATGGTCGCGGAGGTGCTGCTGGTCGATCCGGACTGGTACAGCCACACCCGCCGCGACACCTACGGCTCGGACATCCTGGCGAAGCTCACCGCCTCCGGCTTCACCATGGCCCACCGCGTGCTGCGGTCGTTCGTGGACGCGCAGCTGGTGGTGGCCGAACGGCTGGCCGCCCAGGACGCGGGCGAGGAGATCGACCGCAAGGAGTTCATCACCGAGTGCGTAGCGGTCGGTAAGCAGATGCTGCTGCAGAAGCGGCTGCACAGCCCGGAGTCGGTTTCCACCGAGCTGTTCACCAGCGCGCTCAAGCTCGCCGACAACTACGGCTTGCTGGAGACGGTGTCCGACGATGAGCCCGACCAGCGCCGCGCCGAGCTGAGCGAGCGGAGGAACGAGTTCGCCGAGCGTCTGCGCGTCATCGGCGCCCGCATCGCGCAGGCCGCCGCGCTCGACCCGTCCAACCGGGAGGCGCGGTGACCGGCGCGCGCGCTGACCTCGACGCCGCGCTCGCCGCCATCCGCTCCGGTCCGCAAGGCCGCGCGGTCGCCGCGATCTTCGACTTCGGCGGCACGGTCATCGACGCCCCGAGACCGCGGCGCAGGTTGCGCCGCAAGCCCGCCGACGTGCTGCTCGACGGTATCCGCGACCACATGACCGACGGCGAATACAGCCGGTTCCTGCGCGAGTTGTCCGAGGCGCTGGCCGGACGTTCCGAACAGGAGCTGGACGAGCTGGGCAGGCGCCTGTTCCAGCGCTCCGTGTACGGGTACCTGCACCCCGAAGCGTGGGAGTTGATCCGGACGCACCAGGCGGCAGGGCACACCATCGTGCTGGTCAGCTCGCTGACCCGATTCCAGGTCGCACCCGCCGCGGCGCAGCTGGGTATCGAGCACGTGCTGTACACGCCCATGGCCACCAGCGGCGGCGTGCTCACCGGGCATCCCGATGGCAAGACGCTGTGGCGCAACGGCAAAGCCGAGGCGGTCACCGGGTTCGCCGCCGCGCACCAGCTGGATCTCGAGCGCAGCTACGCCTACGCCGACGCGATCGCCGACCTGCCCGTGCTGTCGCTGGTGGGGCGTCCGGTGGCGGTGAACGCCGACGAGGCGCTGACCGACGTCGCCGACCGGCAGCACTGGACCCGGCTGACCTTCCGTCCGCGCCGCCCGCCGCGCGCGAGCGATTACGTGCGCACCGCAGCCGGATTCGCCGGGCTGCTCGGGGGCGCGCTGTTCGGCGTCGCGTCGAAATCGCCGACGCGGGACCGCCAGCGGATGGCCGACGCGCTGATGGCCCACGCGGCGCGCAACACGCTGCGCATCGCCGGCGTGCACGTGCGGGTGACCGGCGCCGAGCACGCGCGATCACCGCGACCCGCGGTCTTCCTGTTCAACCACCAGAGTCAGTTCGACATCATCATCGTGCCCCAAGTGCTCGGCGGCGGCGTGACCGCGATCGGCAAGAAGGAGCTGACCAAGAATCCGGTCTTCGGACCGCTCATGCGCTTCGTCGGCGTGACGTTCATCGACCGTGCGAACACCGCGCAGGCCAGGGCGGCGCTGCGCCCGGTGGTGGAGACGCTGCGCGGCGGCCTGTCGGTCGCGGTGGCTCCGGAGGGCACTCGCTCCTACACGCCCGAGGTCGGACCGTTCAAGAAGGGCGCGTTCCACATCGCGATGCAGGCGGGGGTGCCGGTGATCCCGGTCGTCATCCGGAACGCGGGCGAGATCTGCTGGCGCAACGCGATGGTCGCCCGGCCGGGGACGGTCGACGTGGCGATACTCGACCCGATCGACGTCAGCGCATGGGACCCGCGCGATCTTGACGACAAAGTCGCGCAGGTCCGCCAGTTGTTCGTCGACACGCTCCTGGATTGGCCGCGCTGAACGGTTCGGGAGAGCCGTTGATCGGAGGCCCCGCTCCGCCCGGAGCGGGGCCGAGGGCCGTTACTCAGACCGCGCGGCCGAACAGCAGCTTCCACGGCATCAGCGCCGACTCGAGCTGCACCTTGAGGCTCATCTTCGACGCGCCGAGCGTCCGCTCCTCGAAACGGATCGGCACCTCGGCGATCGCGATCCCCTTCTTGATGGTCCGGTAGTTCATCTCGACCTGGAAGGAATACCCGTTGCTGCGGATGGAGGCCACTTCGATGGCCCGCAGGGTGTCGGCCTTCCACGCCTTGAAGCCCGCGGTGGCGTCCTTGACGCCCAGGCGCAGGATCAGGTTCACGTAGAAGTTGGCCCAAGCCGAGAGCGCCTTGCGGTACCACTTCCATTCGGCGGCGGTGGAGCCGCCGGGAACGTACCGCGAACCGAGCACGACGCCCGCGTCGGTGCTCGACAGCTTCTCCAGCATCGCCGGGATGACTTCGGCGGGGTGCGACAGGTCGGCGTCCATCTGGATCACGACGTCCGCGCCCTCGTCCAAGGCGCGCGTGATGCCGGCGACGTACGCCCGGCCGAGCCCGTCCTTCTCGGTGCGGTGCAGCACACCGACCACGTTCGGCAGTTCGGCGGCGAGTTTGTCGGCCACCTCGCCGGTGCCGTCCGGCGAGCTGTCGTCCACCACGAGTACGTGCAGGTCGGGCACCGGCAGCGCGGTCAGCCGCTCCACCGCAACCGGCAGATTCTCCCGCTCGTTGTAGGTCGGCACAACAACGGTAACCCTCAAGGGTCGCCCTCCCTGCTGATCCTGGTTTCCGCTCGCAGCCCACGCCAGGACCTCCGAGCATTCGTCGAGTTCTGGAGAACCGTACTCGATCCACCTGATCGCGACCTGAGCGGCCGCACCGGGCGCGACGACGCCCGAGCCCCCGACCTGCGGCTCAAGATCAACTTCACCGTCCCCGGGAAGGCGTTATTCCAGCCGTGCGGCCGGGGCTTTCAGTCCCCGTCCCGCCATGCCCGGTCCCGGGCGTCTTCCCGCGCGTTGCGCGCGTGCGCGATCTCGAGCGCGCGCTCGGCCGTCGCCTTGTCCGGGTACGGCCCCATCCGGTCGCGGAACCAGCACTGCCGCCCTTGCTCGGCCCGATTGTGCTTCAAGCAGTAATACCAGCGCTCAGCCATACCTCCAGCATCCCACCGAACCGCACGGCTCAATCGCTTTTCTCGTTCGCCCACCATTGCCCGGACGCCGCGATTCAGGGCCAAAGGCTTCGGTAATGGACGAGAGCGTCACACAGGAGAACCACACCGAAGATCGCGAACAGCACGCGCACCGAAGCAGGCCCGTACGAGCTGATAATGCGAACAATTTTTCGATACATCCGCCGTGCTCGGGTCGTGCGCCGCATCGCGAGGCCGAGTATCACCAGCGGCGGCAGCAATGCGAGCGCGCAATAAGCGACGACGATCAACGGCCACAACGCCGGTAGCGGATGCCGCGCGGAGATCATCGCGAGGCCGGCCAGATAGGGAACCGCCGTCGGCGCCTGCGCGATGCCGATCGCCACGCCGAGACCCGCGAGCACCCATGGCTGTCGTCGCAGTGCGGTCGCCCGCTCCGGGGCCGCCGGACCGCCCATTCGAATACTCGCGAGGGCGATCAGCACCACACCGGCGACGAGTTCTCCCCAATACCGCACCGCGGGGGTGACCCGGAAGTCGAACAGGTCGGTCAAGAAGCCGATCCCCAGGATTGTGCAGATGCCGAAAGCGGTGGTGACGGCGAAGACGCCCGCCAGCAAGCTCAAACCGCTCACCAGCGGCGAGCGACGGCTCACCCTGCTGTCGTAGACCACCGCCGTGGTGACGCCGATCAGCAGCAGGTCGAGCGAGTCGAGGAAGGCGAACCCCGCGAGCGCGAGGAGAAGGCTCCACATGGCCGCGCCAGCCTACCCGCGCCACCCGAGCGCCCACCCGAATCCGAGCACCCCTGCACCACTGTGTGATTCGCCACATCGGCACGAAGCAGCACCCCACAGCGACCGACACCACACAGATCAACAACCGTCGCCAAGACGGCCCCGACGAGGGAAACCGTCGAACGCGAGCCCAGTCGAGCCACGCGAAGCGCTTGCGGCAACCACCCATCAGACCCCGCCAAAGCGAGACAAAACAGGACCACACCCACCGAGGTAAGGCAACGCCCCGAACAACCCCACAGGCCGGAACCAAACCAGACGACACCTGTCGGCGGAACGTGAAAACTGATCACTGCGCGGCAACTCAAAATGGACCACCTGGTCGGTGACCCTGGCTGATATCCGAGCCAGGGAGGACCGA